>NZ_CP169638.1:1158750-1467500 GCF_042134605.1 Flagellimonas alginilytica
CTGTACTAAGCGATTGCTTTTGTTTGTTTTATTACTTTCGGTATCCCCGACCATTTGGGCCCAAAAAAACTTAACGGCCTATTTACAGCCACAGATCGCGGTCAACTACAAGGTTGCCGGATCGTACTCCCACAACTTTTCTTTGGCGAGCCGAAATTATATTTTTAGCAATGAGGATTTTCTTTTAAGAGCCAGGCAATTGGACCTTGCCCATTTTTCCAATTTAAATATCCGCGACAATCAAAGTATTGCACTAGGGGTCCAATATAGGTTCAGAAACAACTTCGAGGACAAAGAAAATGAACTGAGAACAACCCAACAATACAACATTGCCCAAAGGCCCAATGCCATACGTTACGGACATCGGATACGTGCCGAACAACGAATTACCCAATCGCTCACCACTCATCGGTTTCGATATAGGTATGCCATGGACTTTCCTTTAATCGGGGAAAAACTGGACTTGGGCGAACCTTATTTTGTTGGCAGTTTGGAAAATTTGCTGAGCGTTGCTAAAGGTACTTCACCACAATACGATACGTGCCTTTCCGGCCAGGTAGGGTGGCAACTCCAAGGGGGGTTAAAGCTTCAAATGGGTATTGAATATAGGCTGGAAGATTACAGCTCCTCTTTACCACAAAACATTCTTTTTCTATTGACGAGCATGCAGTTGTCCTTGTAGGATTTTCATAAATTCCTTTCTGGGCAGCAATTCGGCACCCAAACTTTCCAGGTGATCCGTATGCACTTGGCAGTCAATGATCCGATACCCGTTTTTATACATTTCTTGGGCCATTTTTATAAATGCGAACTTGGATGCATTGGAAGTTAGACTGAACATACTTTCTCCACAAAATACATGTCCCAGGTCCACCCCGTACAAGCCACCGACTAGTTCGCCATCTTCCCAGACCTCGTAGGATTTAATAAATCCTTTTTTATAGAGATTCATATAGGCCATTTTCATTTCGGGTGTAATCCAGGTACCCTCTTGCCCTTTTCGATGTATTTGAGCGCAATAATCTATGACTTGCTCAAAACATTTATTCTGGGTAAGGGTAAATTTTCCTTCACGGATCAGTTTGCGCATACTTTTGGAAATCTTCACCTTTTCTGGAAAAAGGACCATTCTCGGGTCCGGTGTCCACCAGAGTATCAGGGAATCATCGTTGAACCAAGGGAAAATACCATTCTTATAGGCCAACAATAATCTTTCTGGGGATAAATCGCCCCCAACAGCGAGCAATCCATCTTCTCCAGCAGTTTCAACGGGAGGAAACTGCAACCTTTTGCCCAAAAAATGTAATGGAGTGTTTTCCAAGATCAATTTTTCTTAAAAATACAAATAGGTCCCAAAACAAGAAAATCCGAACTCAACGCCCGGATTTCATTTATAACTTGTTTAATTTTTTTGATTAAAACGGCAGGTCATCATGATCCTCCTCATTTAGATCGTCCGCAGGCTCAAAAGCTTCCATTGGGGGTACGGGTGGCATATTGTCCGATCCTTGCTCTTGTTGCAAGTTTTCTATACGCCATCCTTGGATAGAGTTAAAATATTTGGTTTCGCCTTGTGGGTTTACCCATTCCCTTCCTCTTAGGTTGATACTTACTTTGACCATTTGCCCAACACTGTAGTTGTTCAGCAAATCACATTTATCCTGCACAAACTCTATCATTATATGTTGTGGATATTGCTCTTCGGTGGTCACGACCATCTCTCTTTTTCTGAAACCATTATTGCCGTATGTCTTGGTCTCGTCTATCATTTTTATTCTTCCCTGAACTTCCATGCAATGTTAATTTTTGTTGAAAACTCAAAAATACATAAAATGAATTCCATGGATCACCGTTATTTCAACTAACTATCAACATGTTTTCCATTTGTTATCTTTAAAAAGAAATTGACCTTTATGAACTTTAGTCCAAAAAGGAAAACCTCCAATATTATAATGCTGATCTCGGCATTCGTGATCGTCAGTCTTATTTTGTGGAATACCAATAGTTTCTTCCGTAAATTCAAGGAGGAGGAACGTTTAAAGATGGAAATTTGGGCCACTGCACAATTGGAGCTCATCCAATCCTCTGTAGATCAAGAACTGGGCAACCTAACCCTTAAAGTCCTTGGCAACAACACGTCGACCCCCATGATCTTGGTCAACGAGGAGGGTTCTTACAAAACACACAATATCCCGGAGGACAAAATAACCGATAGTGTATATATCCATAAAAAAATCGTTCAGTTCAAAAACGAGAATGAGCCCATACAGATCATTCAGGAAGACGAACTGCTGGAAACCTTATATTATGGCAATTCCGAGGTGCTGAACAAACTAAAATACTACCCTTTGGCCCTACTTTTAATCATTTTCTTGTTTGGCGCCGTAATCTTCTTTTTCTTTCGTACCAATAAGGCTTCCGAGCAAAATAAACTTTGGGCGGGCATGGCCAAGGAAACCGCGCACCAGATAGGAACCCCCTTAACTTCTTTGTTGGGATGGAACGAACTGCTCAAATCGGAAGATATCAACCCTGAGGTTACCCAAGAAATTGCCAAGGACATCGACCGTTTGGAGACCATTACCGAGCGTTTTTCCAAAATTGGCTCCATACCTGAGCTTCGGGAACACGATATTGTCGACGAGACCAAAAAAGCTTATGATTACCTTAAACAGCGTAGTTCCAAATTGGTCCATTTTTCTTTTAGTTCCAATGTGGATCAGGCCATGGTATTGATGAATCCCCCACTCTACAACTGGAGTATTGAAAATTTGGTAAAAAACGGTATCGATGCCATGAAGGGCAAAGGCAACATTGCCATACAGATTGAAAAAAAGGGGCAAAATATCAACATATTGATCTCGGACACCGGCCACGGAATCCCTAAAAGTGATTTTCAAAATATTTTTGACCCAGGGGTAACATCCAAGCAAAGGGGTTGGGGATTAGGCCTTTCTTTGGTAAAAAGAATCGTTGAGGAGTACCATAAAGGAAAAATTAAAGTATTTTCGTCCAGTAAAGAAGGAACTATCATGCAGATTTCCATAAGAGCACTATAAATTTAGGTTATGGCCAAGGAAAAAAAACTTGTAATTCAAGAAGCTGATATTACCAACAACTGCCCCGTGTGTTTTAATCAGGAACTTAAGATTACCTTTTATCAAAAACATACTTTTAATGCATTCTATCACAGGACCACAGGTGTGGTGAGTCACGATATCCAATGTAAAAAGTGCCACTCGACGATTTACCCTGTGGATTGGACCCCGGATATTGAACGTGTGTACGATTACTACAACAAACTGGTTAATCCCGACCGACCTGCGGTAAGGTTTACCATGCTCTTTTTTATTATTCTGATTTTAATGCTATGTCTGGTAGCTGCTGGGGTATATTTTTACTTGGAAAGTTTTAATTGAGGTAAGCTCTTATATCCTTGGCCACTTCTTCGAATTCTTCTGTGGTCAAACTTTCTTTTTGTTGAAAAGTTGCGTTTGCCATTGTGTTCAAAGGTATTAAATGCACATGCACATGTGGAACTTCGAGCCCGATTACGGACATTCCTACACGCTTACAGGGCACAGCTTTTTCTATGGCCTGCCCCACCTTTCTGGAAAAGGCCATCAACTTCATGTACGATTCCTCATCAAGATCTAAGATTTTGTCCACTTCTTTTTTTGGAACACACAAGGTATGCCCTTTGGTATTTGGATTAATATCCAAAAAAGCAAAGTTATCCTCATCTTCCGCTATCTTATAGGAAGGTATGTCCCCGTTTATGATCTTTGTGAATATGCTGGCCATTATCCGTTGTTTTACATAAAAAAATCCCGTTGAAAAACGGGATTAAATATAACTAATTTTGTAGCGGTTACTCTCGTGTAATCTCCAAAATCTCAAATTTTAAGGTTCCATTGGGCACTTTGATCTCGGCAACATCGCCCACTTTTTTGCCCAACAAGCCTTTTCCAATAGGGGAGGTAACGGATATTTTTCCTGTTTTTAGGTCGGCTTCGCTCTCTGCCACCAAGGTGTATTTCATTTCCATACCATTTGCCTGGTTCTTGAGCTTAACCGTGGAAAGCACCAATATTTTGGAGGTATCCAATTGTGACTCATCTATTAATCGAGCATTGGCCAGGGTTTCTTCCATTTTGGATATTTTCATTTCCAATAGGCCCTGTGCTTCTTTGGCCGCATCATATTCTGCGTTCTCGGAAAGATCTCCTTTATCCCTTGCTTCGGCAATGGCCTGCGAAGCCTTGGGACGTTCCACATCTTTCAGGTGGTTCAGTTCGTCCCTTAATTTTTTTAGTCCTTCGGGCGTGTAGTATGAAACTTTGCTCATATCGTTAATTTTTAATGCAATAGGGCATTGAAGAAAATCAAAAAATTTCCCCAATACGCGCTTACTTTATAAATACAAAAAATCCTCAACTATACCCATGACCTGCACGGTATTTTTGCGAGGATTTAACGCAAATATATACAATTTTTCATCAACTTTGTCTCGGAAAGACATTCAAACTTTGATTATGAAACAGTTCTGGGCCATTGTTCTTTTAGCCGTTATTCTGTCGTGTAGCTCGGATTCATCCAATCGAAATCCATATTTGCAAGAGGTTCGGTTCCGCTTTGAACTCAACCTCAACCTACCGCTTTACAACGACCTCAACAATATTGGAAATCCTGTTTACGTTGGCAACAATGGTGTTGGTACCCGTGGGGCTTTTGTTATAAAATCGAGTTTAAATACCTTTTATGCCTTTGAGGCCAGTTGCCCCAACCACACACCGAACAATTGCTCTACCATGACGATTGACGGACAGAATGTTGTCTGCGGTTGCGAGGGATATACGTATAGCCTTTTTACAGGGCAACAACTGGACAGACCAGATGACGGCAACCGTTATTACGACCTTCTTTTTTACAATGCTACGCAGAGTGGAAATACGGTGATTATTTCCAACTGATCACTTTTGTTTTAGAATTTGCTCCATTACCCAACTGGTATGCAATCCCGTTCTTCCCGTTGATGGGTGAACCACCGCACCCAAAAGATGCTGTTTTATATGTTCCACATGGTGTTGTTGAATGTGTTCTGGGTGATCAATATGTATCCGTTGATAGCCTGATGGGTTCTCTAGTTCGATGGGTGCTTCATCCAAAACCGAAAACTTTATTCGCCCTTGTGAACCCAAAATCTCAACATTGTCCGATCGGTGATGCGTACCAAAATTCCAACTGCCACTTCCGGTTGTGCCACCTTCGTGCACCCAATGTGCAGTAACGGCATCGAAAGCGGGGTACAGACCAAGTTGATTGGTTCCAAACCCACTGACCTTTTTAATGTTTCCCAAAAGAAACGTAAACAGGTCCAAACCATGGCTTGCCAGATCATCAAAATATCCTCCTCGGGCAATATTAACATCGGTTCGCCAGTTGTACGATTCCGATAAATCGATTGGGTTCGGGGGTTTTGTTTTTTGCCAGTGAATATGCCTTACTTCTCCAATCAGACCGTCCTCCAACCACTGTTTTACTTGTAAAAACCTTGGTGACGAACGACGATAATAGGCGATAAAAAGCGGAATATCCTTGCTTTTAAAAGCTTCATATACGGCTAAACTCTCCCGGTATGTAGGAGCCATGGGTTTTTCCAAACAGCAAGGCTTTCCTGCCTCGGCAACTTTTAAAGCGTAAAATTTATGTGTGTCGGGAGGCGTTGCAATATAAACCGCATCGATATCCGGATTGTTGATCACTTTATCCGCATCGGTTGTCCATTGTGCGATTTGGTGCCGGTTGGCATAGTCTTGGGCTTTCACTGCATTTCTTCGCATTACCGATTCCACCAGGAAGCCCTTGGTCTTCTGATAGGCAGGCACACTTTTTTTCTCGGCTACGCTACCACAACCTATTACCCCCCACCTAAGAGGGTGTTTTTCGGAAAAATTAAAACGGGATTCTGTCATTGTGTTAAAATTACAGAATCCCGATATAAAAAATGTATCAAAAATCAAATCCCGGTACATAACCCTTTAGGGTTATCCCGAACTTACTTTTCTTTTAAAAATTGATGGTCGCTCCCAATAAAAAATTAATCCCTGCTTGCGGGTAATAACCGGCCCCTTCAATGGTAGTAACGGTTCCTGGATTGGAGTAATCGTCATCAAAGGTGTAAAAATACCCATTGGAAACAATATCTGCATCAAAAATGTTATTGACCAAACCAGAAAACACAATACTTTTTACAAAAGAATTGGTTTGTATGGTGTACTGCACATTCAAATCCGTTTGTGAATAGCTATCCAGTACAGAATTGTCCGAATCGATATTGCCCATGTACTGTTTGCCCACAAATTTTGACAGAATGGACAGTTGAAAATCTTGATCTGGCGAATACGTGATAATGTTCCCTGCAATCAATTTGGGAGAATAGGCAATATTTGTATTCCCTAAATTTTGAAGCTCACCATCTCTTTCAAAATAAAAATCGAGGTTACGGTTATCGCTCAAGGCGATGTTGGGCCTCCAAGTAAAGACATTGGACAAATTGACGGAAGCATCGATTTCGAGCCCCAACCTATAACTATCGCCCACATTGGAACGTAATGGTGCTCCAACGTCGTTCAATTCACCGGTAAGCACCAACTGATCTTTGTAACGCATATAATATACATTGGTGTTTACCTGAAAACTAGGGGAAACGTATCGCCATCCTAGCTCAAAATCGTTCAATTTTTCCGGTTTTGGACTTCCACTTTCGTAATCGTTACGGTTGGGCTCACGATTGGCCCTGGCGTAGGATAGATAAAAGTTATGGTTCCGATTCAAATCGAAAGTTACACCTGCTTTTGGGTTAAAAAAATTAAAGGTATCGTCCACTAATCCTGTATCCTCCCCATTGGCCTCGTAAGATACGCCACGATATTGTAGGTCGCCGAACAAAGACCATTGGTCCGTTAACTGGTAATTGGCTTTAGTATAGAAGTTCAGATCGGTTTTTGTGGAGGAATCATCATAATACCTATCCCTAATTTCGGTGCTACCGGCGTATTCGGCCCAGATAATCTCTCCGAAATGGTCTCCTTTGTACTCGTTGTATCCACCTCCAACAATAAGTTGCATACCACTATTTTTATATGTCGCGGAAAAAATACCTCCATAAAAATCATTGTCCAACCATCGTCGGCGGATCAAATCGGTGGTTTCCACCAAATCTCCATTTACACTGATGGGCTCCAATCCATAGGTAGCAAAATCATCGTCTTCCCTGAATTGTTCAAAATAGCCTCTTCCCCGAGTATAATGTACGGCAAAATGGGTGTTCCAAGAAGCGTTCCATGTTTCGTACCAATGCAACTGAAAATGATCTTGTTTGTAATTATCCACTTCTTTGTCGTAGTATTGGGTGGTGCCGTTGTCGTCCGTATATTCTCCTGCGGAATTATAGGTACGGTCGTCCCTTAACTGTTCTGCGGTGATGCCGTTCCAAGCTTGGTAGGTGATTTCATGGCCTCCAAAAAGCAAGGCTTTTACCAGGGTGTTTTCATTTTTATATGCCCCTTGTAAAAAATAACCGTCCAGTTCTGATGATGCACGGTCCACATAGCCATCCGAAGTTATCCTGGACAACCTTCCGGAGAATTCAAAATGGTCGTTCAACAGTCCGGTACTGAACTTAACATTGTTCCGTAAAGTACTAAAACTGCCCACAGAAGACGAGATCCTTGCGTATCCTTCTTCGGAAAATGCGTCGGTAAGCAGGTTTAAACTTGCTCCAAAGGCACCGGCGCCGTTGGTAGATGTTCCCACTCCTCGCTGCAATTGCAAATTTTGTGTTGAAGAAGCGAAATCGGGCATATTCACCCAAAAACTACCATGCGATTCGGCATCGTTGTAAGGTATACCATTGATGGTAACGTTTACCCTTGTGGCGTCGCTGCCACGTACCCGAATGCTCGTGTAGCCCACGCCGGCACCTGCATCGGATGTAGTTACCACAGCGGGCATAAAATTCATTAGAATCGGGATATCCTGCCCCAAATTTCGCGGTGCGAGTTCCACTTTGTCCAATTCGGAAAATGTAATGGGAAATTCCTTGGTTGCCCTCACACCCTGTACCAAGACTTCGTCCAGAGTCACTTTTTTGCCTTCCAATGTGTCGATTTCTTCTTGTGCACTTACAGAAAATGCCAAGCCTAATAGGGCTAGAGTGGACAACAAAAATGTAATGCGATAACGGTTTCTTTTCTTTGTCTGTCGCATTGAACCGCTTTTTAGTGCTGCGGCCTTGCACTGCATAATTGAATAAAGGGTTTTCATTCGTAAAATTGCTACGAATAAAAGGGGTCATTATTCTTTGTTAATAATTGATTTTTGTTTCTGATGAAACATAGAAATTCCAAGATGCGCGATCTGCGCATTCCCTTGGCGGCATTACCCGCCCAGGTTCATTGGGTATAATCTCAGCCTTTTGGTAAAAGCACCCCTTTGAGATGCGGCAAATGTAAGATGTTGTGATGATTTTTAAAAACGAATTGCAAGAAAACCGTTTACCCACAAATAAAAAAGACCGCCGAAGCAGTCTCTTTCACTTTGCGTGATCACAATCGCTTGGAAAAGCTATCTATAATCTGGCAAATGGACAATACATGGATAGTGTTTATATAGCATCACCCTAATTTTTAATATCCTCGTCTCTTTTTCTGTTCTGCAGATAAATTATCAATACGTATAGAGCCAATCCCAAAGAGATCAAATCCATAATAAGCACAATTTTGCTAAACATAGTATTAAGTATAGTGTTCTGTAATTTGGGCCTGATCTTAAAGAAAGCCGCACAATATGCACGGCTTCTTAACAAACCAATCAACCAACTTTAAATAACCCTTTCGGATTATCTCAATTCAATTCTATCACCGAAAATAATTTCGTGTTTACTTATAAGACACAGCTTTTGTTCATTGGTCACTTTCAAAAACAAAAAACCCATTACATAAAATGCAATGGGCTCCAACTTATTGAAACATATTGTTTTACACCTGATGCGTAGGCTTTAAAAGATCGTTCACGGTTTTTACCGGATTAAATGTAACCAAGGGCACCTCCACAAAAATGGTGTTCCAAAATGCCATTGCTCCATTCCACAGACCTGGAAGCTCGAGTGCCTTGAGCTCTTTTCCTTCTTTGGTTTTTTCCGTTATAAAACCTTGTTTATGATCTACAAAATCCAAAAGATTATATTTTTCTCCTTTGTAATTACGGACACCACAAACCAAATCCACAGGGTTAAAATGTGTGGAGTTTTGTAAAATGGCAGCTTGTTGTCTATTGTTTTGATCTATCTGTGCGGATTCAATAATTTGAAGCGATATATTTCCTTCATTATCTTTTATCCAAAATGGACCTCCTCCAGGTTCTCCTTCGTTCTTCACCATTCCGCATACACGGATGGGACGGTCGATCCTATCCTTTAAAATTGATTTTTGCTCCGCTACACTAAAATCATCGTAATTTCCGGGCATACGAACATTTAGGTCTTTCTCCAAAAATGCCTTGATCTCATCGGCTTTTTCAAAAGATACTTCACCCTCCAACAGTTTGGCATACGCAAAGGCTTTGTCCTGCACTTTCTTAAGGACTCCTGCCAACATTTTTTTGCTATTGGCCACGGTTTCGAGATTCTTATCGATAACAACGTTGTCTATGTTTTTAATAAAGACTATGTCGGCATCTTGATCATTCAAGTTTTCAATAAGTGCTCCGTGCCCACCTGGACGAAACAAGATAGAACCATCATTATTTTTAAAGGGCTTGTTGTCCATATCCACGGCAATGGTATCGGTAGATGGTTTTTGATTTGAGTACGAGATATTAAAACTGGTGTCCGTTTTTTCTGAAATTTTTGGCCCCACCTGTGCTTCTTCTTCGGCAAACATGGCATCGTGCTGTTCGGATACGGTAAAATGGAGATTTGCCCTACCTTTGGTTTTTGCGTAAAGTACGGCCTCTTTTAAATGTTCCTCAAAAGGTGTTGCCGCACCAGTTTCATACTGATGGAATGGCAATAATCCTTTGGGATAAAATCCATAATTAAGTCCACTTTCCATCAACATTTCCTTTACAAAAAGAAAAGCTTCTTCGTCTCCATTGGATGCTTTTCCCTTGATCCTGGTCATAATCCGGTCATAAAATGGAAAACTGGATAGGTTATCCGTAAACTTTTTGGCATCGGTATCCCCTGCTCTATCGATATATTCGGAGAGTTTTTCTTTTGATGGATCGTAACTGTCCAAAAAGTTGAACATGGCCTTGAACATTCTGGATGCCGCGCCCGAAGCGGGCACAAACTTTAAAAGGTCCAGTTCTGAGCGATGGTCTTCAAAATACTGCAGAAGATCTAACTGTTCTTTCTCGGAAAATCGAAGTATGCCATTGCCCACTACAGCTGCTTGCGATAGCTGCACAAAGGGAATCCCATCTTTAAATGTTTGTATCTGATTTTCTACTTTTTCTTTGGATATTCCTTTGGAATCCAGTTGTTCCAAGTCTTTAGGACTTAATTCGATCATGTTTTTGGAGTAGTTTATCTATATGTTCAATTGCTGTTTTAAGCCTTGATGCTTTATCACCCCTTAATTTAATGAATTTCCTATTATTCTGTTCCAAAGCCTCCTTAAAATATCCGAACATACGCTCTCTTTCGTCCGGCTTGTCCCTCAGATCATCTGCCACCCAGGGCGTATCTATATAGGTCAAAAAATAAAGATCGTAACTGTTTTGGAGTGCATATTTTTCTATCAATGGATCACAAGTACTATCATAATAAGCCTCTGAATACACTTTGGTTTCCAAAAGATCAGTATCGCATATCAAGACCTTATTGGCTTTTTTGGCCAATTTGTTCTCCAATGCCATTTGCCCGTATGCAATTGGGGGCAGATCATGAGGTTCACAAGTTTTCTGTTCTCGGTCCCATTTGTCTTGTAGATATTCGCGGGCGTACTCGGGCACCCATTCTGTTTGGTAATGCGCTGCCAGTTGTTTGGACAGTGTGGTCTTCCCTGTGGATTCTGGTCCGAACAGGACTACTTTTATGAGGTTTGAGGGCTCTTGCCCAAGCTTTTCTTCCATGCTAAATATCCCTGTATTGCCAACACAGTAAAAATGAGGTATTGCAAAGAGAACATACCCCATCCCCTATACGCATACAAAGGTACGGTTATTAAATCACCCAATATCCAAAGGGTCCAGTTTTCCAATTTTTTATTGGCCATATACCACATTGCCGTAAAAAAAACACCCGATGTAAATATGTCCACATAATTGGTCGGACCGATTTCGGCACCGAAGATTTTATACACGCCATAGGTGACCAACATGGTCAGCACAAAAAAGCCGAAACCGATCCATTTTTCTTTGGAACTTGTTCTGGTTATATGCACCACGGGCTGCCTATTGTCCCTTCTGCGGGCCCAGTTCCACCAGCCATAGATACTCATCATGGAATAATAAAAATTCATCATCATATCCCCGAACAAACTGTCCACAAAAAAAATATACGTGGTTATTACGGTAGCGACCAAACCTGTGGGATATACCAAAATATCCTCTTTTTTGGCATAGACCACACTGGCAATCCCGAAAAAAAAGGCGGTTGCCTCCAGTATGATCAGGGAAAGCTCCCTATCCTCGTACGGGCCTAGGAAAAAATCAAAAATGGGGTTCATACTCACTTCTGTCAGATTTCACCATTTTCATAGTCAAAACCACATGGTCCAAACTTTCAAAACTCTTTTTGATTTCTGTTTGTAGAATTTCCATCACCCTATCGTAATCTCCAAAAACCTGGGTGCTCAATGGATTCTCCAAAATGGTCAATCCAGAATCACGCATTTTTTTGATAAATTCAATGACAGGAGTTTCAAAATCATCTTGAAGTGGCGACAGCGTAAGCTCTACGGAAATTTTCATTGGCGGTTATGGTTACTGGACAAATCTACAAAAAGGATTTATCACCCGCCCATCAATTTTAGGGCATACACACATGTAAAACCTTCAAATTCCAGAAAATCAATTTCGTAATGTGTTTTTTCTCCTTTGTACAATATTTCAGCTACGGTCCGTGTATCGTCAAAAGAAAAATCCATTACATCAATATGTCGTAAAAAACTGAGTCCTTGCTGTGCATAAATTTTGTACAAGGACTCCTTTGCCCCCCAGACTATGGTCAATTTTCGCATCAACGCCTCTGAATTGGCCAAGGTTTTGTATTCTTGGATAGGGGTGAATTTGTGGGCTATTCTTAAGATCTTGTCCCTCTGCATCTCAATATCTATTCCCACTTCATCGGTTTCACTGACAATAATCCCGGTGAAATTATGTGAATGGGTAATTGAGATATAGTTGCCATCTTTTAAATGGGGCTTACCAAAATCGTCGTAATAGAGGTCGTGATCCACATACCCAGCCAGTGCCAGCAGGTGCCTGATACTTAAAAAAGCCCTTCGGTGCGCCTCCGATTTCATGCCTTCCATTCGTTTTTGGCAATGATCCGTCAACTCCACATTCAGAGCAAGTTGGGCCTCTGGCTCCGTAACTTTCCAGATGTAGACCTTTGTGGTAGGGGAAACTGTTATTGTTTTGTAAACTGGCATGAACAAAAGTTAAGCGAATTCGTATCTTTGTGCACTATTTAAGCGAAGCTACAAAAGTAAATTTATAAAAAGTATGAGCACAAAGACAATTCCGTATGTACCGTATAAGGTGAAGGACATCTCTCTTGCAGATTGGGGAAGGAAAGAAATTGAGCTTGCAGAAGCAGAAATGCCCGGGCTAATGGCCTTGCGCGAAGAGTATGGGAGCCAACAACCTTTAAAAGGGGCAAGGATTGCCGGTTGTCTTCATATGACGATCCAGACTGCCGTTTTAATTGAAACTTTGGTGGCTCTTGGCGCCGATGTAACCTGGAGTTCTTGCAATATATTCTCTACACAGGACCACGCCGCTGCCGCCATAGCTGCCGCAGGTATTCCGGTTTACGCTTGGAAAGGGATGACCGAAGAGGAATTTGATTGGTGCATAGAGCAAACCCTGTTTTTTGGAGAGGACAGACAACCTTTGAACATGATACTGGACGATGGTGGAGATCTTACCAATATGGTTTTGGACCAGTATCCTGAATTGGCCGGAGGCGTAAAAGGCCTTTCAGAAGAAACCACCACAGGAGTACACCGCTTGTACGAAAGAATGAAGAATGGCACGCTTCCAATGCCGGCCATAAACGTGAACGACTCCGTGACCAAATCGAAGTTCGACAATAAATACGGGTGTCGCGAAAGTGCCGTGGATGCCATTCGTAGGGCCACCGATACCATGTTGGCGGGCAAAAGGGTTGTTGTTGCCGGTTATGGAGATGTTGGAAAAGGAACAGCTGCATCTTTCCGTGGAGCTGGGGCCATTGTAACCGTTACCGAAATCGACCCTATTTGTGCTCTGCAAGCCTGTATGGACGGTTTTGAGGTAAAGCGATTGGAAAACGTGGTGCCCAACGCGGATATTGTAATTACCACTACCGGTAACAAGGACATTATCCGAGAAGAACACTTCAGGGCCATGAAGGACAAAGCCATTGTTTGTAACATCGGTCATTTTGATAATGAAATTGATATGGCCTGGTTGAACGCAAACTACGGCAATACCAAAGACGAAATAAAACCACAGGTAGATAAATATACCCTTGAAGGTAAAGATGTGATCGTATTGGCCGAAGGTAGATTGGTAAACCTTGGTTGTGCCACCGGCCACCCAAGTTTTGTAATGAGCAACTCTTTCACCAACCAGACCTTGGCGCAGATTGAACTTTGGAAACACAGTGACAAATATGCCAACGAAGTGTATATGCTACCCAAACATTTGGATGAAAAAGTGGCCAAGTTGCATTTATCCCGATTGGGGGCAGAGCTAACCGAACTCAATAAAGAGCAGGCCGATTATATTGGAGTAAAAGTAGAAGGGCCGTTTAAACCCGAATACTACAGATACTAAGAAACAAAATGATTTAAAAAAACCCATGGCAAACACCATGGGTTTTTTTATTATTCAATATTTTTTATTCGGCCAAAAGGGTTTCGTTATAATAATAGGTATCCTTTTCTTTAAGCAACGCCAACCCTTCTTCTCTAGTGCTCATAGGGTCTATTTTTACTTTCTCACCGTTGGGCATGTGAACAATATAGAAACCTTCTTCAAATGAAGATAGCTTTATAATTTCTCCATTTGGCCTAATGGCATTCCATGATTTTTCGTCGGGCTTGTAGACCAAATCTATTTTCTTTCCTTTTTTTGGCCCTTCCACCACAGTTACCTGAATCCTGTTTTTGGTGGCGATCATCTCAAAAGTATTGCCATCGTGTTCCACCATCTGGGTTTCCGACTCGCCGTCCTTCATGGCAATTGGGTTGGAGCCGGACCAAAACTCTATCACATTAAATATGATTGCATCGCCAAGAAAGAACAATCCGTAAACCGGAACAATGTTCAATCCCCAAAAAATCAAGTTGTCCAAGAACTTGCTGTCGGTCAGCCCTTGGTTCCAATCTTTTAGGTTATTGAACGCACTGAACGACCCTAAACAACTGGTAAACAAAATAGAACAAGCCAATAGTAATGAAATAACTGCTTTTTTCATGATTTAAGATTTATAGTTAATGTTCTTAAAGCTACAAAAAGAAATCCATTCGCTTATCCAATCCAATCTCTGAATCAAACAAATAAAATTACCGTTCATCCCATTGTGATTGTTACCTTTAATCCCATAAATCTGGATATATGGACAGGGATTGGTACGTTATTAAAAATATTGAAACTGTGGATTCTCCATCCATAGCGCTCTACTTAGAAAATTTAAAGCACAATATTAACGAGATGGTCGATTTGATCGATGGTGACACGAATCGGTTGATGCCGCACATTAAAACCAACAAAATGCCCAAGGTACTGGAGCAAATGTTGGCAGCCGGCATATCCAACTTTAAGGCATCCACAATACCTGAAGCGGAAATAGCAGCAGAGGCCGGAGCTACATCTGTTTTGATCGCACATCAGCTTGTTGGGCCCAAGGTGGACCGTTTCCTTAGTTTGTCCAACCATTTTCCCAACACTGCCTTTTCCACCATTGTGGACAATATAGACAGTGCAGAGCTATTGAATTCGAAAGCTCGGGAGAAAGAGGCCTGTATCAGTATTTATATTGACATTAATAATGGCATGGACCGCTCTGGGATAGAAATAGGCCCGGGGTTGGATGAATTGATGGATTATCTAAAAATATGCAAATCTCTTTCCTTTAAAGGGCTACATGCCTACGATGGACATTTAAGGGATGTGGATTTTACTGTTAGAAAAGAAAAAATAGAGAAAGGTGTAAAGGATGTTGAAACTTATCTTGAGGCTCTGAAACCTGATTACCCTTTGGCCAAAATTATTTGTGGTGGAACTCCATCTTTCACCTCCCACCTGTTGGAAGAAACGCGAATTACGAGCCCGGGCACCTGTGTTCTTTGGGATTGGGGCTATGGGGATAAGCTGAGCGAACAAAATTTTAAACCAGCCGCTATTTTGGTCACACGAATTATTTCCAAACCTACGAAAGGCATAATTACAGTAGATCTAGGACATAAATCGGTGGCTGCGGAGAACCCGATCAACAAACGGGTAAAGTTCCTTAACCTGGACAATTACGAGTTACTTTCACAAAGTGAAGAGCACGGGGTGATCAAAGTGGAAGAGTGGAGCAAATTTAAGGTCGGTGATATCCTTTATGGCATCCCGTATCATATTTGCCCCACTATTAATCTTCATGATGAAGTTTCGGTAATCGAAAACGGTAAAAAAGTTGATGCTTGGGAAATTACCGCTCGAAAAAGGAAACTCAAATTCTAGGATTTATTTTAAGTCCAAGGCTTTGTTCAAATCATAAAAATAGAAGTCCTTTTCATCGTTCATGGCTACAAAAAGTCCGTTAGGGAACGTATTGTTCAACGGAACTGTCACCACATCACAACCATCGGTTTCCGTGGTGGACAGATTCACTGCTTTGATGAAACTGTTATCTTTTCTCGAGAAAATATTGAACTGACCACGTTGTTGGTCCGAAACAATGATATACCCTTCCCCATTTGGATATCTGGCAATGGCAATTCCTTCTATATCCTCTAAAAAGTGTTCGCCTCCAAAACAGGCCAACTCTTCATTACCCATACTAGGTTCTGCATAATATTTCTTAACACATTCACCTTCATCGGAATAATATACGTAGCCCAATTCGTTGTCCACAGCAATGGCTTCAATTTCTTTTCCACCAGTAAAGCTTCCAAATTTGCGAACCAAGTTGGCAGAAACCCCAGTACTGTCCGATTCCAATTTATATTGATATAAATAGGAGCCGCTAGGGCCAATTTTTCTTCCAACAATGGCATAAACCGATGAATCTTTTGGGGATTTGTACAGGCTGATGCCCATAGCCAAACGGTTTTCGATGTTGGCCTCGTCTTCAAAAACGGGAAAACCACCATCATCCAACGGCTTCATATCGGGCACGGAAAACAAACGAATTTGTTGCTTTTCCCTTTCGGTGAAGGCAATCACATCAACAGCGACCGAATCGTTCAATGGAAAACCATATTCCAAATCCACATTATTGGGACGTTGAATCCCTGTAATGGACTTTTCTTTGATGATTTTTCCGTTCAAATCGAAAGCATAGATGCCACCATTTGTTTCTTTATCCGTACCGAACACAATACTTTTTGACGCATCCTCTGGATTTATCCAAATGGCTGGGTCGTCTGTATCGTTCGGTGTTTTTTCAGTAATAACATCTGGTGCAATGGCAGGCAATTTACTTCCTTGTTCTTTACAGGAAATTGCGGCCAACACCATTATTATTGGGATATATTTTTTAATCATAATCTTCAATTAATCTTTAGGTCAGTAAGGCACAAGCACCCACCCGTTGGGCAGGCACTTGTTTTGACTTAGTATATAAAATATACTACCTGATTTTATTTTTTGAACAAATCGTACTTCAAGCCAAAAGTGAATCTTATACTGTAAAATTCAGCTTGTTGTGTTCTTTCCTTTACACTTTGGAAATAACGTAATGGTTGATTGGTGATATTGTTCACATCGGTATAGATCCTCAAGTTATTGGTGATGGCATAACTGGCGTTGAAATCCAAGAAGAACTGCGTATCGTAATATCTGTCCTCAAAAGCATTTCCACCAATCTCATCGATATAAGAATCGGAGAAGTTGGCTGAAAGTCTTGCACTGAATCTCTTATCGGCATAACCCAACGACCCGTTGAACATGTTTGGTGCTGTGTTTGGCAGATCCAAATCGGTACGCTCGTCCCCATCTTCGTTACGGATACCATTCGCGCTCGAAGACAAATACGTATAGTTCAAGTAGATGCTAAAGTTTCTAGCAAAACCTGGCAAGAAATCCAATTGTCTTTGGAAAGATACCTCCGCACCGAAAATAGATGCTGAATCCCCATTTAAAGGTTGAAAAACATCATACCCTGTTGTTCCTGAACCAAATGAATCATCTTCTGCTTCTGTGATAAAGGTATAGATGAAATCGTTGATTCTTTTATAGAACAATCCACCTGAAATAATACCTACACTTTCAAAATAGTGCTCTGCATTTAAGTCGAAGTTCATGGAAGTGGTCGGGTCCAACTCAGGGTTTCCAACGATAACCTCTTCATCCTCGTTAACAATCTCCGATCTAGGAATTAAATCCACGTAGTTTGGACGTGCCAGCGTATTGGTCCAAGCAAAGCGTAGGATAGTGTTATTGTTCAAATCGTACTTAAAGTGAAGTCCAGGCAAAAAGTTGGTATAGGAGTTCTCATCAGAAACAGGCTCTACCTCGATTCCCTCTTCTATTCCTGCATCTTCATCTTCTTCAATATACACCACCCTGTTTCCATCCGATTCGAGTTTTGTGTTTTCCACACGAAGACCGGCCAAAACACTCAACTTGTCGGTCAGCTTTTGGTTGAACATGGCGTAAGCGGCCAAAACATTTTCCTTTACTTCAAAATTTCCTGGAAGGTATTCATCTGGCAAAGCTTCACCATTTGTTGTGTTCAAATCCAAAGTGCCCAACCATTCTTCACTGGCAAAAGTACCTGCTTGGTATTTTTCTCCAGCCAAGAAATCCGGATCAGTGTAGTTTTTAACAGGAACAGCTCCCAAAGTAGGATACAGATCTTCCAAATCATATTCATAAAAGTCGTTGTCGCGCATTTTTGTTTTAAAACGACCTCTACCACCAAATTTGATCGTACCTCCATTACCAAACAGATCCGCCGGCAATTCAAAATTCACAAAGAAGTTTATGTCCTCTTCCTCAGTATATTGGTTTTCGTTGGTGATCTCATCAAACTCAAAGTTGTCCATATTATTGAAATCACTTGGGTCGGATGCAGTCATTATTGGGTACTTTGGGTTACTATTGTCATTATTAACAATGTACTCCGCAGCATAGGCTGCGTATCGTTCGTTCAAACGCTCTTCGGAGGCTTTCGCGTAAGCTGCCATCCAATCCACTTTTAATGAGCCGAACAAATGGTCTCCACCCAGTGTGTAGTTTTGCATACGCTGGTCTTCCAATCGTCTGTTTTTGTTACGTCCTCCAGCGATACCCCCTTTGGATTCGCGAACTGCTTCAATCGGAAATCGGGTCGGGACTCCATTGGTAATGGTAAAATCCCCTGCTTCAATATCCTCTCCATCCAAAATTTCTTGTGCGAAGGCAAATCTATTTTCACGATCATCCCTCCAATTGTACATGGTTTTTAGGTAGATATTATTGGCTGCATTGATCTGATAATCAAAATTGGCGGAAAAGCTTCTTCTCACCCTTTGTACCAAATACGTTCTTTGTTCGGTTACATTGGTGTAAGGATCCACATCAACTTCTTCCAAAATAGGCTCTCCCTCTTCGTCTTCCAATCCGGTATTGTATTCGAACTCGTCGCTCCATTCGGCCTCAATGTTGTCGGAACCAAAATCATTGTCGTTGATGGTTGCAGAGAACATGTAACCAAATTTACCATCGTTGGTACGGTCACCCACCAAAATAGATCCGTTCCAAATTCGTTTATCGGTGATAAAGTTTACACCAGATCCCGCAGTCGCAGAAAGTCTGAATCCTTGAGGCGCAGTTCTGGTTACCAAGTTTACAGAACCACCCAAAGCGTCACCGTCCATATCTGGGGTTACGGCCTTGTTCACTTCGATGGTCTGAATCATGTCAGAAGGAATAAGGTCCATCTGAATATTTCTGTTGTCGGACTCCGCAGAAGGAATTCTACTACCATTTAAGGTAACTGAGTTTAATTGTGGAGAAAGACCACGAACAATAATGTTCCTTGCTTCCCCTTGGTCTACTTGCATGGTGATACCGGGAATACGTTTTACGGCATCACCGATATTGGCATCTGGAAATTTACCAATTTGGTCGGTTGACACCACATTGGTAATGTTCATATTTGTTCTTTGGGTATTCAAAGCTTTGGACTGACCACTCAATCCGTAAGCACTTACCTGAACTTCATCCAGCTCTACATTGGAAGGGTTCAATACAATATTAACGGCAGTTGTTCGACCTGCTGTTACTGCAACTTCTTGTTCCACATCGGTGTATCCCATATAGGTAATGGAAAGTGTATAGGATCCCTCAGGAATGCCAACAAGAGTAAATTTTCCATCAAAATTGGATATTGCTCCTTTGGAAATGGATTGAATATAAACATTGGCTCCAGGAACATAAATACCGTTTTCATCGGTAATGGTTCCTTGGATGTTTCCTGATTGTGCTTGCCCAAATGCTGTACCGAGCACTAAAAACAGCGTTACATAAAAGAGTTTTGTTAGGTTCATCAGTTGAAATTTGAATTACATTACTTAGTCACCCAAAACTATGTATATCAACTCTTTATGATTTAAACTAAAAGAGAACAAAAGGGAAACAAATCGAAAAATGGCTATAAACATCAAGGCAACAATTACAGTTTGTTTACATGCGATTAACTTTTTGTAAAGAGTTGAAGCAAAAAGTGACTAAAGGTCAACCATAAAGTTTACCAATTCCTCTTTTTGATCTATCGGCAATTTTTTTCTCAGACGATAGCGCGCCACACGAACACTATCTGGGGTTACCCTTAAAATGGAGGCAATCTCTTTTGATGATAAGTTCAAGCGTAACAACATGCCCAATCGGAGCTCGGCCGGAGACAAGCTATTTTCGGAAAGTGAAGACAATTTTTTAATGAATTCCGGATGGATTTCCTTGAAAAAGGACATGAACTCATCCCATTCGTTCTCTTCCTGAAGATTGTGATCTATTTCCTTGACCAAGGTTTTAATCTTTTCCGAAGTGTTCATGTTTTTTCGGGATGCGATATTGGTCAAGGTTGAGGAAAGATCCAACAGGATTTTGTTCTTTTGGGAAAGGTGTAAACTGTATCTGGACAAGGAAGAGGTTTTGAGTTGCACCTCACGTTGCAAATTTTTCTCCTCTATCGCTTTTTTCTCCAACTCTGCTTTAAGCATGCGTTGTTTATATTCCTGCAGTTTGATTTTTGCTTCTTTTTTTCTTCCCAAATAGAAATATAAAATGGTGAGAATAGCTGCAATGGCAAACAATGCCACCCAAAGAACATTTTGATTCGCCCTGCTTACTTTTCCTTGTTCTTTCAGCAATTCAATTTCAGCTTCTTTTTTATTGGTCTCGAAAATGGTTTGAAGCACGTTCAACTGGTCACTGTTTTGGGAAGTGATCATTTGGTTGTTGAATTCCGACGCCGACAATAAATGGGAATGGGCTTTTTCATAGTCCCCCATCAAAGCATAGGTTTTGGACAAATCTTTGTGGGCGCTTTCCAGCTGATGTAAATCGTTGATTTCTTCAGCTAAATTCAATGATTTAACGGTAAACTCAAGAGCTTTGGTGTAATCCTTAGTTTTCCTGAAAACATCCCCTAAATTATTTAGAACATTGGATTCTTCGATTGAAAAACTGCCTTTGAAAAAAGTATAGGCCTTTTTAAAGTACAGATATGCCTTGTCGTATTCCTCGAGGTCCTCG
The DNA here is from genome assembly GCF_042134605.1 of Flagellimonas alginilytica. GTDB lineage: Bacteria > Bacteroidota > Bacteroidia > Flavobacteriales > Flavobacteriaceae > Flagellimonas > Flagellimonas alginolytica. The sequence continues at coordinate 1,179,919 of NZ_CP169638.1, forward strand.
TAGATACTCCCAATATTTTCATTGGTGAGTGCGATTCCTGTTGAGTCTTTCAATTTTTGAAAAAGTGAAAGACTTTGGAATTGGTCCTCTAAAGCTTCTGGGTACTCCGATTGTTTTTCGTGACTTGCTCCCAACAAGCCCAAAGATGAAGCCAACCCGGCATCATATTTAAGTTCTCGGGCCGATTTCATGGATTCGGTAAAATACTGTTCGGCCAATTCAAATTTATTGAGTGCCAGATACACTCGACCTATGTTATTGTTCAGCGTAATGAACAGTGGGTCGTTTAAGGCGGTACCCAATTGATTTAATGCCAGATTGTATTGTTCGGTAGCTTCGGAAAAGAGACCTAAAGAATGGTAGTATTCACCTAGTTTTAAATAGGCCTCGGCTATTTCTTTATAGTTTTCTGGATACTGTTTGACATTATCCAACTGTTCTTTGAGCGGAAAATAGGCTATCTGGTTTTCAGCAGTGGCTTGGGCAGGGCCAGTATATGGAAATAGGCAACAACCTATCCAAAAGAAAATAAAAAATACCCTATTTTGATTGCCCACCACTTGCGTTTGAAATAAACCTACAAGTAAATCAATCGGGCTAAAAAGAATATTACGGCTAGGTTATAAAACCTTTAAAAGTAACGCAAAACAAAAAGGCTCCACTAAAGTGGAGCCTTTTAAAATTATATAAGTCTTTGTCTTAAGCTTGGAAAGGCTCGATGGAAACAAAAGATTTACCACCTGACTTTTTCTCAAACTTTACAATACCATCAACCTTGGCATGCAAGGTATGGTCTTTTCCTGCGTAAACATTATCACCAGGGTTGTGCTTGGTACCACGTTGTCTTACAATAATGTTACCAGCTACAGCTGCCTGACCACCAAAAATCTTAACGCCAAGACGTTTCGATTCTGATTCTCTACCGTTTTTTGAACTACCTACACCTTTCTTGTGAGCCATGATATATAAATTTTAGTTCGTGTCTTATTTACTTAATGCTTCGATAAGCTCGGCTTTCTTCATAGAAGAGTAACCGGTGATATCTTGTGCTTTTGCCAATTCTCTCAATTCAGCAACAGTTTTGGAACTTAAATCCTCTGTTGCTTTTGGAGCTTCTTTTTTGGGAGCTGCTGCTTTTGCTTCTGCCTTTTTAGGTTCAGCTGCAGGTTTTGCTTCAGCTTTGGCCTTAACTGGGGCTGCTTTTTTAGCACCTTTAGCTACAATGCCTTCAACAACAATCTCGGTCAAATATTGTCTGTGACCGTTTTTCTTGCGGTAACCTTTACGTCTTTTCTTTTTGAAAACGATTACCTTATCTCCTTTAAGGTGTTTAACCACTTTGGCTTCTACAGCCGCACCTTCTATGACCGGGGCGCCAATGGTTACGTTACCACCATCTTCCAAAAGAAGTACTTTATCGAAAGTAACTTTTTTACCTTCTTCTTCTTGCAAACGGTGAACGTACACTTTCTGGTCTTTTGCAACTTTAAATTGCTGCCCTGCCATCTCTACAATTGCGTACATAATGCGTTAATTAGATTAAAATTACTTCGCTTTATTAAAATAAGCGGGTGCAAATATACTGCTAAATCCTTAATCCACAAGTATTCTTAATGGATTTAGCCCATAATTTTTTTAGAGTTATTACTCGTCTTAAAAAGTTGCATAAAAGAAAGTGTCAAAACCAAGGTCGTGGCAAACCCCATAATGGCAACGGTAAAAAAGACAATTCCTTGAAAATTTTGATAATCACTGGCCCAAGCGGTCGAAAGATTATCCAAAAATACACTGTCCAGTTCCGTTGCATAAAACGCGAAGAATATGGTAAACAACAGAGTAGCAACAAATCCAGTGGTTATACCTGCTGTAAATCCTTTGCCGTAACTAAAGCCTTTTCCCTGTTTAATCTTGGTATACTTGATGGTCTCATAGATGCCAAATCCGGTAATTATCCCATTAAAAAGACTATAGAACACATTGGTATGTTTACCCATTAAGGCCAAAATCAAAAAATACGCTATCAGCACAGCGCTGGTAACTATCCCAAATCGAATAGGAAGAGTTAAATTTTTCATGTGATTTCTTTTTGGATTCATTGTATAATTTACTGAATGTTTGTGAAATATCCCACATTTTTGAACCCAAAGACCTATATAAACTCCTTATGCCCGATAAAATTATTTTATATTTATCGTAACATCCAAGTTAAAATGGATACCAACCTCGTAGCAACATCAAATATTTTAATACTAACTATTACAATGAAAAAACATTTGTTTACAGCATTTACTATGCTCTTTGCCGTAGCACTGATCTCTGCCCAGGAGGTGGTGTTCGAGGAGTATGATTTGGACAATGGGCTGCATGTGATCCTTCATCAGGACAATGGCGCCCCGGTGGTCACTACATCGGTAATGTACCATGTGGGATCTAAGGATGAAGATCCCGACAAAACAGGATTTGCTCATTTTTTTGAACATCTTCTTTTTGAAGGGACCAAAAACATTGAACGGGGCGAATGGGATCAAATTGTTTCAGCAAATGGCGGAAGGGCCAATGCCAACACTTTTTTAGATCGCACCTATTATTATGAAGTATTTCCTTCGAATAGTTTGGAAGTAGGCCTTTGGTTGGAATCTGAGCGTCTAATGCACCCAATTATAGGTCAGGTGGGCGTGGATACCCAAAAAGAGGTGGTCCAAGAAGAAAGAAGACTGAGAACGGACAATGCTCCGTACGGCGCTTTTTTTGAGCAAATTTTAAAAAATCTTTACAAGGATCACCCTTACCGATGGGGGGTAATCGGTTCGCTAGATCATTTGGCGAGCGCCACCTTGGAGGATTTTAAAAAATTCAATCAAACATATTATGTGCCCAATAATGGAGTTTTGGTAGTTGCCGGTGATTTTGAGATAGCTGAGACCAAAAAAATGATCGAGGATTATTTTGGGCCCATCCCAAGAGGTGCGGAGATACCAAGACCAAATATAAAAGAAGAGCCAATCACAAAAACTATCTTTGCCAAATACCACGATCCCAATATCCAAATACCGGCCATTTTATTGGCGTACCGAACACCTGGCCAGGGACAGAGAGAGGCTTATGTAATCAATATGATCTCTACCTATTTGAGCAGCGGTGAAAGCTCTAAACTTTATAAAAAATTGGTGGACGAGAAAAAAATGGCCCTACAGATTCTTTCCGTTCCGATCGATGCGGAGGATTATAGCTCCTACATTGTTGGTGGCCTTCCGGTAGGGGACAATTCCATCCAGGATATCAAAAAAGAAATTGATGAAGAAATCCTTAAGCTTCAAATGGAATTGATTTCCGAAAAGGATTATCAAAAACTTCAGAACAAGTTCGAAAATCAATTTGTAAACGCGAACAGCAGTGTGGAGGGAATCGCCAATTCATTGGCCGAAAATTACATGTTGAAGGACGACACAAACCTCATCAATACAGAAATAGATATTTACCGTTCCATTACCCGAGAAGAAATTATGGAGGTGGCCAAAAAATATTTAAAGGTGAACCAACGTGTTGAATTGGAGTATTTACCAGAACAAAAAGACGCTAATTAAAATGAAAAAGTATTTAGTTTTAACCGTGCTGTCCTTGTTTATGACAGCCGCTTACACGCAAATAGACAGGAGCACACAGCCAAAACCTGGCCCTGCTCCAAAAATCAACTTAAAAGAGCCTGCGCGTTTCGAACTTAAAAATGGGCTAAAAGTGCTTGTGGTCGAAAATCATAAATTGCCCAGGGTACGCATCCAATTATCCATAGACAACCCTCCTATTATGGAAGGGGATAAAGCAGGCGTGTCCGCCCTTACCGGGAGTTTACTGGGCAAAGGCTCCAAAAATATTCCAAAAGATGAGTTTTATGAAGAAGTTGACTTTTTGGGCGCCAACATTTTTATTGGGGACCAAAGTGCCTTTGCAAGTTCACTATCCAAATATTTTCCAAGAATTCTAGAGTTAATGGCCGATGCCGCGCTAAACCCGAATTTTACCCAAGAGGAGTTTGATAAGGAAAAAGAGAAAATTATCACTGGCATCAAATCGGAAGAAAAAGATGTTTCAGCGATTGCAGAAAGAGTTCAGGCCGCTTTGGCCTACGGTAAAAACCACCCGTATGGTGAATTTATGACGGAAGAGACCGTAAACAATGTTTCCCTGATAGATGTGGAGCAATTTTACAGGTCCTATTTTGTGCCCGCCAATGCCTATCTGGTAGTGATCGGCGATGTTGAGTTCGATACGGTAAAGGAATTGGTTACAAAGGCCTTTACCCCATGGTCCAAAGCCGCACCGCCATCTTTCACCTATTCCGACCCCAAAGATGTACAATACACCCAGATCAACTTTGTTGATGTGCCCAACGCCGTACAATCCGAGGTAGCCGTGGAGAACCTTACCCACTTAACAATGAAGGATGAAGACTACCTGGACGCTCTTTTGGCCAACAGAATTTTAGGAGGCGGAATGCAGTCCAGATTGTTTCAAAACTTAAGAGAGGACAAAGGATACACCTATGGTGCCTATTCTGGCATCAGGGCAAACAAATACAGCCCTATGAGATTTGATGCCTTTGCACAGGTTCGAAATATGGTTACCGATAGCTCAGTTGTGGAAATATTGAAAGAAATCCAAACTATAACTTCCGAGCCGGTTTCGGATCAAGAGTTGGCCAACGCCAAGGCAAAATATGCAGGTAGCTTTGTAATGGCCTTGGAAAAACCGGAAACGGTAGCACAATATGCCTTGAATATTGAAACACAAGACCTTCCACAAGATTTTTATAAAACTTACTTGGAACGATTGGATGCCATTACCAAAGAAGATGTACAAAAGGCCGCGCAAAAGCACTTTACTACTTCAAATGCCCGCATAGTGGTTACTGGCAAGGGCAGCGATGTTTTGGAAAACTTGGAAAAGGTGACTTTTAATGGAAAAACCGTACCCGTGCTATACTACGACAAATATGCCAATAAAACAGCTAAGCCAGATTACACTGCTGGTATTCCAGAGGGCATGGATGCCAATACTGTTTTGACAAACTATATAAAGGCTGTTGGCGGTAAATCCAAATTAGAAGGCGTTAACTCATATTCCATGATTGCTGAAGCTGAAATGCAAGGTATGAAGTTGGAGCTGGAAATGAAAAAGACTACCAAAGATCAGTTTATGCAAGATGTAAAAATGCAGGGCAATTCCATGCAAAAACAGGTTTTGGACGGAGATTCGGGCTATATGGTAGTTCAAGGCCAGCGTAAAGACCTTTCACCCGAAGAAATCGCAAAGATAAAGGAAGAAGCCGCAGCATTCCCGGAGCTCAACTATTTGGCCGCCGGCGATGTTACCTTGGAAGGTGTGGAGCCTGTTGGTGATTCCAAAGCATACAAGCTAAAAATAAGCGATAACAAAACAGCATTTTATGATGTGGAAACTGGACTAAAGGTACAAGAAACCAATACACAGGAAGTACAAGGACAACAAGTAACCAGCACCATTGGATTCGATGATTACCAGGAAGTATCCGGCATTAAATTCCCGTTCAAGTTAATACAAAGTATGGGACCTCAAAATATGGAGTTTATTGTAAAAGAAATCAAAGTTAACGAGGGTGTAGAAGCCACTGACTTTAAATAAGATATACTTTGATTCCATTAAAAAGGCGCCCTTTTTGGGCGCCTTTTTTAATCGATAGCACTTTTGCTCTTAAAATTTATATTGAACAAATGCGGATAGATTTCTTCCTGGGTCGTTAATGGGCACCCGACCAAAATCAGCTTGGTTCACAAAAGAGAAGTTCAAGTGGTTGTTGTAGGTCGCATCAAAAATGTTGGATGCAGCTACTCCCACTGTAAAATGTTTGAATGGTCTTGCACCAAAACTTAAATCCACAACACCATAACCATCTGTGGCCTGCTCTCCAAAAGACAGTGCAATGTCCGACTGTTCCGAAGTAAGCGTATAAGTGGCCTTGGCCCATATTTTCTCTTTTTCAAAATTAAAGTTAAAACGTGTCACTAGAGGTGGGGTCAACGGCAGGGATTCATTCAAATCCTTGTTTTTTGCATAAACATAGGACAACTCTGTTTTAAAGCTAAAGTCCTCCAAAAATGCCAACTCTCCATAAACTTCGAATCCTGTTTTGTATGCATCTTCCAAATTCACGAACCGTTTAACTTCGGTCGGTTCTGCCATTGGCATATATTTTTTGTCCAAAGTTGGGTCAATTACCGGAACAATATAGTTGTCGTAAATGGAATAATAAACCGACGCTCCATAGTCCAAACGGTTAAAAAAGTAATTCTCAAAGTCTGATTTTGCTTTGATCCCCAGCTCAAATTGATTATTTACCTCGGCATCCAGATTGGGATTTCCCACATATTCGAATGGGTCCTGCCCCACAGTAAAGTGGTTGATATACCTCTCGATCATGTTCGCTGATCGCATACCTCTACCAAATGCCAACTCTAACAAGACATCCGAAGACACCATATATTTGAAGGAGGCTGTTGTACTTATATTGTGCTCGGTTCGAGTATCCAAATCGGGATATTCTGCGATAAAATCATCGGAAGGGTCATCGGATTTGGAACGAACCATATCGTACCTTGCCCCGACGTTGAGCAAAAGCTTGGTGGATAACGGATATTTTGCCTCTACGAACAATCCGTAATCATCTATTTGGGAATCTTGCCAAACACCATCCACAAACTCCATGGGAGCGGGCAGTGGATCTCCCGTCATCATGTTCCTTTTCACCAAACGGGTTCTTTCACCCGTTCTTCCTACGGAGAATGCATCCAATCCCGTGTAGAGCTTTATATCTGAACCGGGGCGCCATTCCAATTCGACCCTGCCACCAATTGTAGTCGCATCCACTTCCGAAACTGCCTCTGTCATCATAAAGCTAGGTCTCAGTTCGTTGGTCATTACATGATCTACCTTGGAACGGTACACCTTAGCGTTCAAGGTTTTTAATCCATCGGAAATATTGTCCAATTTATAATCTACCGAAAGTACGTTGCTATCGTCTATTTCGGTATCCATGGGCAGACCGGCATGCAGCACATCCCTTCCGAAGGATTGTCTAAAACCAACTTGCAATCTTTGGTTTTCCGTTGGATTAAAGCCTACTTGCACTCCATAATCCGTACTTCTGAATGATGATGGTATTTCGTTGCCATCCCCATCTTCGTAATTTCCAAAATCACGATACCCAAAGTTCAGGTTTACATCGAACTGCTCTCCAACATATTTTAAATTAGCGAAACTTGTAAGGGCGTTTCCATTGTTCTCCCCACCAAAATTAACGGTACCATGGTAACCTTTTGCCTGCTTTTCCACCTCTTGGGTCACCAAGTTTACAATTCCACCAAAAGTTGGACCATACCTAAAGGTATACGGCCCTTTTACAACTTCTACGCGTTCAATCTCCTCGGGGATTACATGGGTGGTTATGGGGTCCATTCGGTTGGGGCAGGCATGCATAACTTTGGTGCCGCCATTGAACTGGACATTCAATTGCTCGTATTGGGAAGCACGAAACGATGGGTCTATTGCATAATTTCCCCGTTTGATCAACCCAAAGCCATTAATGTCCTTAAATAGATCGGCTACATTTTTGGATTGCACAATTTTTCGCGCCGGTTCACTTTTAAAGGTAGAAAAAACAGGGTCCGTCTTTCTCTTTCCTTCTACCAGTACTTCGTCCAATTGCACCGGCTCTTTGGTCAAGGTATCTTGTTCGGTAGACTGTTGCGCGTACAGCACACCGGTACCCATAAGCAAAACACATAGTTTTGCCAGTATACTTTTATTCATTTTGATTATTGTTTAAGATTTAACATTCATGGTCCAGGCTACAGACCATTTTCAGAAAAAAACCTTAAACCCTTGGTGGTTCTAATGGGGTATCGGTAAAACTATATGTGTAGTGATCCTTGTGATAAAATACGTTTAGACCGTTTTCATCACTACGGAAAAGAAAAACTTTAGGCAATTCCATATAAAACACCAAAACCTCCTCCCAACCAATTTGTGGAAAGGGCTCGTCGTCTTCGGTTTGTGCGTTGAGCATTTGTGCCAAAACACATTTTCCATCACAGTTCAATTCGGGCACATCCTTGTTTTCGCAAAGTTGTTCTACAAAACCTTCCCTATCCAAACTGTAATACACATACATGGAAGAAAAACGAAGATTGCTCATCAGTATTAAGCTGATGAACAAGCCCGTATAAACTGTTCTAAAATTGAATATGGAAACAATTCTTCGCAAAAACATGAATTTGAAAGCAAATATATTCGTAGTCCCTATTGTTTTTTATGACAAAAATCATCTTACCGGATTTAATGATTGCGAATTGTATGATAGTGTTTGTGGTATGGTTATTTTTGTGCAAAATTTGTACACAATGAAAAAATTCCAAGCCATTTTAATTTGCTCTGTCCTATTCTTGAGTTTTTCCTGTAAAGAGGAAAAAAAATCGACGGAAGAGTCCTCCCAAATGAAAAAGGTAATGGCCATCCATGACGAGGTAATGCCTAAGATGAGCACCATAGGAAAGCTTGTTGGCGAAATAAAGCCAAAAGTGGATTCCACCGAAATGGGACAGAATTACGAAGTAGCCATGAAGGATCTACAAGAAGCCAATAGGGCCATGATGGACTGGATGAAGGATTTTGGGGACAGGTTTGACCACGAAGAAATATTGGAAGGAAAAGAGCTTTCCGAAGAAAAGCAACAGTGGCTGGACGAAGAAGAGGAAAAGGTAAAAGTGGTGAAGGACAAGATCAATGGCAGCATTGAGCGCGCGCAGGCACTGCTTGCCAAGGATACTGTGCAATAATCAGTTTTTCCATTCCAGACTTTCCATAATTTTCCTGATATCGTTCTGTAGATATATAGCGGCCGGTAAAATGGAATCGTAATTGGGTTTTGCGTAAAAATACAGGGATCCGGTTACAAAGTGGTTAATACTGTCCGTTACATAAAACTGGGATTGCGATGCGGCATTGCCGCTTACTTCATAAAACATCCCATAGACTTTTTTCTCGGCATTGATAAAAGGTTGCTCAACAATATTGTCGGCCTTGACCACATGTTCGTACGACAATTTTTGTGCATCTACCAATAAGGTATCCAGGTTACCCCGCACAGGCTTGTACGTTAAATATATAGACCCGTTCATAATAGGATAGTCCAGAACCAAAGAACAATCCTTGTTTTCTTTTATATTGGAAAGTGTGTTCTTATTAAAGGTGTATACACAGTCGGCATCGGTAATTGTGTATTGGGCGGTTGGATAATCCAAATGCAACATGGCCTTGGGCTTTGGCAACACATCATCCTTACAGCTTAAAAATAGGGAGGCTACCATAACTAAAATCAAAATTTTATGTTTCATGTGGCAATGTAACTTTTATTCGTTTTAATCTTTTCTTGTCCATGCTCTCCACAATAAAGCGGTAGTCCTTGAACATAACTTTTTCTCCGATCTTGGGAAAACTGCCCGATATTTCCAACACAAATCCCGCTATGGTCTCGGATTCTCCTTTCTTGCTCTCGAACTCCTCTTCTTCTTCAATTTTTACGACCCGATAGAAATCCTTTAAGGCCGTTTTGCCATCGAAAACATAATTATGGTCGTCCAATTTGGAGAATACCAGATCTTCGTCGTCGAACTCATCACTGATATCCCCAACGATCTCCTCTATTATATCTTCCAAGGTAACAATTCCAGAGGTGCCGCCATATTCGTCCACGACCACGGCCAAATGGTTCTTTTTTTCCTGAAACTCTAGCAACAAATCGTCCAATTTTTTGTTTTCCGGGACAAAGTAAGGCTCTCGTATCAAGGACATCCAGTTAAAGGTTTTTCTATCGATATAAGGCAAAAGGTCTTTCACGTAAAGTACACCCAAAACATTGTCCATATTTTCCGAAAATACCGGAATTCTAGAATAGCCGTTTTTCTTTATCTCCTCGATTACCTCAGGGAATTTCATTTTCTCGTTGACGGCAAAAATATCTATCCGCGGTCGCATTACCTGCTTGGTATCGGTATTGCCAAAAGTTACGATGCCTTCCAATATTTTCTGTTCTTCTTTGGTGGTATCCCCCTCGGAGGCCAGTTCGAGCGCTTGCGATAGGTGATTAATGCTTAAATTGGATTTTTTCTTTCCCAACTTATCTTCCATGTATAATGTAATCGACCGCATTGGGGAACTTAAAGGGGTAAATATATAATTGAGTCCTTTTAGGGGAATGGCCATAAAATGGGAAAACTGAACACGATTGCGGTTCGCGTAGATTTTGGGCAAGATCTCACCGAACATTAATATTAAGAAAGTGGCCACTACCACTTCCAATAAAAAGCGCAAGGTTCCTTCGATTCCTTCAAAAATGGTATCGCCAATGGAACTAAATAGTAGAACAATTCCAATATTGATGGCATTGTTGGTGATCAGTATGGTGGCCAGCAACTTTTTGGGCTTGTCCAACAATTGTACAACAAGTTTGCCTCGTTGGGAATCGTTTTCCTGCATTTCGTTCAAATTGGTCTGCGAGAGACCAAAAAGTGCCACTTCTGCGGCCGAAATTAATGCGGAGCATGCCAATAGCAGTACCAGCACAACAATTTTTAAGGTGAATATTCCACTAAAAGTGGTAAGATAAATTGCCAAACTATGGGGCTCGGGATCCAATTTAATATTGCTTTTTTAATCTTTAGTTCTTAGAATGGTAGGTCGTCATCCTCTTCTTCTGAATTTTGAATAGGCGCCGAAGGTCTTTCCTGCTTGGATGGTTCTTGGTAGTTCGAAGACGACGGGGATGTCTGTGCATTCACCGTTCCTCCTTGTCCGGCGGACAAGCTTTCCTTTTTGGTCGTTAAAAAGGTAAAATCCTGTACGTGTACTTCGGTAGTGTATCGGGTATTTCCGTCCTCACCCTGCCATTGTCTGTTTTTTAAACGGCCCTCCACATATACTTTATCGCCTTTGCTCAGGTATTTTTCACAAATTTCAGCAGCCTTGTTCCGTACCACAATGTTGTGCCAATCCGTATTGGTAACCCTTTCGCCCGTTTGCCTGTTGGTATAGGTCTCGTTGGTGGCCAAGGGAAATCTGCCGATACAATTGCCTCCTTCAAAGTAGTGTACTTTGACTTCGTCCCCCAAATGCCCGATCAGCATTACTTTGTTTAATGTTCCGCTCATATTTCTTTAATTAATCAAAAGTACTAAATTTTAAATGTCTTGATGAAATCAGCTATTAAAACTGGTACAGGAAACCCGCCTATCTTTTTCCAGGGCGTTCCCTCCTCTAAGATATAGGAAGTTTTTAGGATCCAAAATTTTGTGTGCAAATGTTGATGGGACAATTTGTGCACAATGGTTTCATTATTATATAAGGATAAGGACTCATATTCCGGCAATTGGCCATTACCTTGGATTAAAAGTTTTAGTTCCTCCGCCTTAAGGTTCTTATCGGACTCTACAAGGGGAAACTGATACAGATTTTGCCAAATACCCTTTGCTGTTCTTTGCTCCAAGATGGTATTATTTTCTGGATCGATGGGAATTACATAATTAAAATAGCGGTTCTTTACCTTGGTCTTGTTCAGTTTTAGAGGTAGCTCACTCACTTTTCCATCTTTGACTGCTACACAACTTTCTTGTAAAGGGCAGAGTAAACAGTAGGGTTTTTTGGGGGCGCATTGCACGGCTCCAAATTCCATTATACCTTGATTGTAATCCCTAATGTTCCCCGAATCCATTACCTCTCGGGCCAATTCCTTAAAGTAATTGATGCCCTTGGTACTATTAATAGGTATATCTACACCAAAATATCGGGACAATACACGATATACATTTCCGTCCACAACCGGTTCCGGAGCATCAAAACAAAAAGATGCAATGGCACTTGCGGTGTAATCGCCAACCCCTTTTAACGATTTTAACTCCTTATATGTATTGGGAAATTGGCCATCAAAATTGTTCGCCACTATTTTTGCTGTGGCATGCAGGTTTCGCGCTCGGGAATAGTATCCTAGCCCCTGCCATAGTTTCAACACTTGTTCTTCGGGTGCTTTGGCAAGATCTTGAACCGTTGGGAAAGCATCAACAAATCGCAAATAATAGGGCATACCTTGCACAACGCGAGTCTGTTGGAGTATAATTTCCGATAACCAAACCTTATATGGGTCACGTGTTCTTCTCCATGGCAGATCTCTCTGATTTTCATGGTACCAATTCAGGATTTTTTGGGCAAAACTCATCAAAGAAAGTAATAAAGGTCAAATGTATCAGTTTATATACTTAAAATTAAAGGGTTAAAGGGAAAGATTAATTATAATGTTTATATTTGCAAGCCGAAAAAAATTAGAAAATTAATAAGACGAAATGACGAAAGCAGATATTGTAACTAGGATCTCAGAAAAACTAGGTATTGAAAAAGGAGACGTGCAAGCGACAGTTGAATCCTTTATGGAGGAGGTTAAATCATCTTTAGAGAATGGAGACAATGTTTATTTAAGAGGTTTTGGTAGCTTTATCATCAAGACCAGAGCGGAAAAAACAGGTAGGAATATTTCCAAGAACACTACCATAAAAATTCCTGCACACAATATTCCTGCTTTTAAGCCGGCCAAAGTATTTGTGGAGGGCGTAAAGACCAATGTACAAGTAAAATAATATAATTAACAACTCAAAAGCAAGAGCCATATGCCGAGTGGAAAAAAAAGAAAAAGACATAAGGTAGCCACGCACAAGCGCAAGAAGCGCAGAAGAGCTAACCGACACAAGAAAAAGTAGTTGTTTCAACTACTTTTTCGTTTTACCCAATTACGTTCTTTGACATAGAGATTCCAAAAACGAATTTCAATCGGTTCGAAAAATAACCGATTCCATATATTGTTTAATCATTTGTCCCAAAATTCATGTGGGATAAATTAAAATCGATTCAGGTGAATAGAGAATTAATAGTAAGATCTACGCCGGAAGCAGTCGATTTTGCCTTATTAAAGGATGGAAAATTAGTAGAATTACACAAAGAAGAAGACAACAACAACTTTTCCGTAGGGGATATTTTCCTAGCCAAGATTAGAAAACCCGTAACGGGCCTTAATGCGGCTTTCGTTAACGTAGGTTATGAAAAAGATGCGTTCCTGCACTACCATGACCTCGGACCGCAACTGTCTTCCATGTTGAAATTTATCAAAAAAGCTAAAACAGGGAAGTTAAAGGACTACACCCTAAAAGATTTTCCATTTGAAAAAGATATTGACAAGAATGGCAGCATCAACGATGTATTAAAAGCCAATCAGTCGCTACTCGTACAAATTGTAAAAGAACCCATCTCCACCAAGGGACCAAGAATAAGCTCCGAGCTTTCTATCGCTGGGCGATACTTGGTAATGGTGCCTTTTTCAGATAGAGTTTCGGTATCCCAAAAGATAGCGAGCAAAGAAGAAAAGGACCGACTTATTAGACTTGTAAAAAGTATAAAACCCAAAGGATTTGGTGTAATTATCCGTACCGTAGCAGAAGGCAAAAAGGTTGCAGAACTGGACAAAGATCTCCAGAACTTGTTATCCAAATGGGTAGCAATGTGCAAGAAATTGCAAAGAGCGCCCCATCCATCCAAAGTATTGGTGGAATTGAACAGGGCCTCCTCCATCCTTAGGGATGTATTCAACGATTCCTTTACCGGAATCCATGTTGATGATGAAACGCTTTACAACCAAATCAAGGATTATGTGCACGAAATCGCGCCAGAAAAAGAATCCATTGTAAAGCAATACACCGGTTCGGCACCCATTTTTGAAAAATTTGGTATTGAACGCCAAATAAAAACCTCGTTTGGCCGAACTGCATCCATGAGCCGAGGGGCTTATCTTGTAATTGAGCATACGGAAGCGCTGCACGTTATAGACGTAAACAGTGGTAACCGCTCCAACAAGGCAAAAAACCAAGAGGATACAGCATTAGAGGTAAACCTATTGGCCGCTACCGAAATTGCAAGACAATTACGATTGCGGGACATGGGTGGAATCATCGTTGTGGATTTTATTGATATGACCAAAGGCGATCACCGCAGAAAACTGTACGATCACCTTAGGGAAGAAATGAAGGACGATCGGGCCAAACACAAAATTTTGCCCCCGAGTAAATTTGGACTTGTTCAAATTACAAGACAAAGAGTGCGTCCGGAAATGAATATAAAAACCAGCGAGGAAAACCCGAACCTGGCGGGAGCCGAAGTAGAAGCTCCCATTGTGTTGATCGATAAGATCCAAGCGGACTTGGAAAGAATCCTAAAACAAAAGCAAAAAAACAATGGAATTGTTCTTAATATCCATCCGTTTATTGCAGCTTACCTTACCAAAGGGTTCCCATCTATCCGTTCCAAATGGTTCAAAACCTATAAAAAATGGATAAAGATCCAACCTAGGGATGCTTACACGTATCTCGAATATCGTTTTAAGGATAAAGACGGTAAAACAATACGAGCATAATACAAAGCGACTCCATATTTTTGGGGTCGCTTTTTTGCTTTTATACATTTCCGTTCAAAGCTTTATTTTTGAAAGACAAGCACAATTATTATGAAAATTAGAATCCCCTTGCTTTGCTCCTTATTGATTTTGGCCTGTACCCCCAAATCTGAACCGTTACTTTCCGACATATTGAAAGAGTCCCCCAGTATTTCGGGGAACAGCGAATATTTGTCCTCTCCTTTTGTTACGGCCGGGAACAGAGTTTACATGGTCGGACATCAAGATGGTACCTTCCCGCCTTTGGGTTGGCATATAAAGGGCGAAATGGGTGGAATATGGAACCACCCCATTAAACTTATGGATGGCTTTGATGCAGAACTAACTGTGAACGCAAACACATATTTACTCAACAAGGCTTCGGAATTTGTGAACTACCCCTTTGCCAACAAACACATTTTTGAACTTGAAGACGATACCCTTGTAATTGAGCGAGTTCAGTTTGTACCCGATAACATTCAAGGCATTTCGATACAGTTCATCATAATAAACAATAGTTCCAAAAATGTAGAAGGACAATTAAAATTCACTGGGCACACCAATTTAAGACCCACATGGCTAGGAGAACAATCCAAAATGTTGGACACCAAAGACTATGGGGTTTTAAAAGAAAATCACTGGTTGGTAAAAGACAGTTTAAATCCATGGCACAATGTTTTTGGGTCGGATCAAGCCCCAATTGCAACACAGGAAATCAAAAGTGCAAAACAACCCAACGGTACTTCCCATTCTTTAACCTATACCGTTCAAGTACCTTCTAAATCCGAGCAGGTTATCAACTTTGCCGTAGCTGGCTCTTATACTTCCGAAGAAATTGCACTAGATCAATACAAAACCATACTGAGCCAACGCAAAGACTTGTTTCAAGAAAAGAAATCCCGCTACGAAGCGCTTGCAAATCAGTCCAAGCTGACTATTCCTGACAAACACTTACAAGAAACCTTTAAGTGGTTAAAGTACAATTGTGATTGGTTGGTGCGCACAATTCCAGAAATAGGAACAGGGATTGGGGCCGGTATACCGGATTACCCCTGGTATTTTGGGGTCGATAGCGAATATGCCCTAAAAGGCTACATGGCCATTGGACAGGATAAAGTAGTTGAACAGACCATAGAACTTTTGGACAGTGTTTCCATGGCCGTTAACACCAACGGTAGGATTCTTCATGAAATGTCCACCAACGGAGTAGTTTTTAATAAAGGTAATATTAATGAAACTCCCCAGTTCACATCGTTGATATGGGAAATATACAAATGGAACGGCGACAAAGAATTTTTGACCAGGTATTTTACGACCATAAAAAAGGGGTTGAATTGGCTATTGGAAGAAAACGACGACAACAACAACCTTTTTCCCGATGGCTTTGGAATGATGGAAATCCATGGACTTGACAGTGAAATGATCGATGTTGCCTCTTACACCCAACGAGCTTTTGCCGATGCTGCCCTGATAGCCGAAGAATTGGGCAATTCGGAATTGGCCAAAAAATATCAAAATTTGGCAGATGAGCTAAAGACAAAGATCAACGAACAGTTTTGGTCGGAGACGTTTAATTCTTATGCGGATTTTATTGGAACCGATGACCAAGCCCTTCATTTAATAGAAGATGCCTTGGTAAGGGCGGACACTTTGAACAAACCTTGGGCCATTGAAGAGCTGGAGGCCACCAAACAACAAATTTTGAGCAACCCTTCCGATACACCCAGGCCTTTTGTGCTTTATCATAACTGGGTGGTGAACACTCCCATGGAAATGGGAATTGCAGATTCCACCAAAGCGATTTTGGCCTTGGACAATGCCACAAAATTTACTAATCCATTTGGAGTTTTTGTAACAGGGATCGATCGTGATGAAAGCGCAGGCGAGGACGATGGTTCCTTTGAAGGTAGCAAGGTATTTTCCTATACCGGTGCGGTAATGACACTCCCAACAGGGGTACAGGCCATTGCCGAGAACAATTATGGTCGTCCAGATCGAGCTTTGGACTATTTACAGAGAATGTCCCGCACTTTTAGCTATGCGCTACCGGGAAGTATCTACGAAGTTTCCCCGGATTACGGAATGATGACCCAAGCTTGGAATATTTATGCCTTTGCTGTTCCCATTGTAAATCAATTTTTTGGAATTCAACCTATGGCGCATAAAAAAACCATTGTTATTGAACCACAGATGCCAACGGAATGGCGCGAAGCATCTTTGGAAAATGTAAAAGTAGGGGACAATACTGTTTCGATTTGGTACTCTGGCAGCAAAATCAAGATTCAACAGACTCGTGGCGATTGGAAAATAAGGCTCGTATTGCCCGAGGCAGATTATATGGCAACCGAGGGCAATCCAGAAAGGACCACAACAAATGGAAAAACCATCCTTACTTTTTCGGATAAGGACATTGTTGTTTCCAAATAGGCAATCTATGAGATCACAATTTTCCGGACAGAAGTTTTACTCCATCCAAGAAGCAACCCAAAAAATGGAACGCTACTGTGCCTACCAGGAACGATGCCACAAAGAGGTAACGGAAAAACTAAAAAATATGAACATGATCCCTGAGGCCATAGATCAAATTATTGGGCATTTGATACAGGAAAACTTTTTGAACGAGGAACGTTTTGCAAAGGCATTTGCACGTGGAAAGTTCAATATTAAAAAGTGGGGGGCAAACCGTATAAAAAATGAGTTAAAGTATAGGGACATTTCTGCCTACAACATAAAGAGCGCCCTGGCCGAAATCTCCGATGAAGATTATTTAAGGACCTTGGATGAGCTGGCCAGAAAAAGATTAGACCAGATCAAGGAAACCAATAGCTTTAAAAAAAAGAAGAAATTGGCAGATTATTTACTCTACCGTGGATGGGAGAGCCATTTGGTCTACGAAAAAACCAACGAGCTGATCAAGTAGCTTTTATTTTTGGAGCAATAGCTTTTGTGTTCGCTCCACGGCCTTCTCGTTCTTCCAGTCTATCCATTTTTGTCCTTTGAATTTTCGCATAAGGTTATCAAAATGCCTCATTACAAAAATATTGTAGACCGCTTGGCCAAAATTCCTGGGTTTTCTGGCAACCGCCCTCAAGCTCATTGAAAATCCGGGCGTTATATATTTCATATGATGCCAATATCCTTCCGGGATGTAAAGGACATTACCATGTTCCAACTCTGTTATGTGCCCTTTTGCATGTTGCAGGGCGGGCCATTTTTCTAAATCTGGATCGGCAAAATCAATATCCTCCCTGGTAATCAAGGAATGCGGGATTTTATAGAGGTATTTGGTCTCGGATTGCGAAAAAAGAATGCACTGCTTTTTCCCTTCAAAATGAAAGTGAAAGATATTGGCAAGATCTATGTCATAATGCATAAAAGTATGTGAATCCTCCCCGCCAAAAAATAGCATGGGCAACCCTTTCATTAAACGCAAACCAAAGTCCGGGTAGTAAAAGTCTTTTTGAAGTACCGGAACCTCTTTGAGCACGTTCCAAAGAAAAATTCGGTATTTTGTTGGACCACTTTTTAGTAAATCTACATAATCGGACATCTTCATTTTAGCGTGCGGCTCATTGAATCCTTCGTCGTGTTTTACTGGGCGATCATCGTACAATGGCACTTCCTTGTCCCCTGCCACCTCTTTTACATAGTCCAAGCTCCATTTGGAATATGCAGGCCAATCCTCAATAAAGCGCTCAATGACTACTGGCTTCTGGGGCTTGAAATATTTTTGGACAAACTCTTTCTTGGAAAGGGTTTTTTCCCGAGGTATCTGTTCAAGATTCAGCTTCAAGATTTCAATGAATTTGAAACCACTAAATTAAGAAAAGGATTTGAATGGTCTCCAATCCAACTTTTTGAAATTGTTTTTCCCATGCCTCGCTTTAGCTTCAATACTTGACCACGCTTTCGGGGGCGACCTTTGTTCCTACTACATTCCGTCCTACTCATGTGCGATATTACAACACAGATTGGAGTGCCTATCTAAAACTATAACGCAGACCGAAAAGCACGTTGCTCGGCGGCATGGGCACAAAACCCGACTCTATGTAATCTGCATCGAAAATATTGCTAGCCGTTATGGTAAGCTCAGCCTGATTTACTTTAACGGCCAAAGAGGCATCCCAAACATTATAGGTTTGTCCCGTAGTACGTTCTGCGTACTTATAAACTATATTCTGACGTACATTCTTGAACAATTGCGTACTTAGGCGTGTGGTGTATTGATGTTTTAAAGTGTTCAAAGAATATCGCGATAATGCTTCATTCTGATCCAGAATATTATCATCCAAAAAAGCGTAGCCTACATTCAGTGTCTGAACAAAATCTTTGAACATAAAATTATAGGCGGCATCCAACTCCAGACCTTTGGTATTTACCTCTGTAATATTAGTAGCTGTAAATACGTCTTCAGAAATATCGTTTCTGATATAATCTATAAGATTATCCGCATCTCTGTTAAAAACAGCGACACTAGCGTTAAACTTGATTGTGGTATACTTTAAGCCTAATTCTTGTGCAAAAGCTTCCTCTGGTTCCAAATCTGCGTTTCCACTAGTAACAGGGTCGTTATAGAACAAATCGGTATAGGTAGGAACGCGGTATGTATAACCTATGTTTCCATATACTTTAAAATTGTTTGTTAGGCTATACCCTATATCCAATCCGGGAAATGCTTTAAACTTAAAATCTGAAAAGTAGGTGAGTGCTACACCTGGTGTAATATCCAACTTATTGTCCGCAACACTAAAGCGGTGCTCTAAAAACACATTGGACATAAAACGATCTCTATTACCAAGGTTGTTACTTCTTAAATAAATTTTGGAAAACTCTACCCCAAAACCTGTAATTCCCAGTTTAGAGAGGTAGGATGCATTGGTTTCCACTCCAATTTTATTGGAAATATGCATGTTCCTATAAAAACTCGGTTCGTTTCTTCTTAATAAAAATAAATCTTGATTACGTTTCCAGTAAATTCTTGGTTGTATTTTAAGCTTCTTGTTGTTAAAAGTGGTAGAAAACGCCAATAGGCTGTTTTGAGTTTCTTCATACTCATTAAAGGTAGGATTGGTGGTATAAAAATTCTCGGCCCCAAAATTACGCTCCATAAATGTAGCTGTCATTTCTATAGGCTGTGCATTTTTATTGAAAATACTTTTTAAATAGTAATTGCCATTATCATAATCCGAGTTATTTCTATAACCTTCGGACGTTATCCTGCCCACATGTATGATATGGGATGAGTTTTCCTTTTCCACGCCAGCCGTTACGCTACCATTCAATTGTCCAAAAGAACCTGCCTCTACATTTAAGGACACCGAATTGTTCAAATTCTTTTTGGTAATGATATTTATTGCGCCTGCAAATGCATTTTGACCAAAAACGCGTGCCGCAGGTCCTTTTATAATTTCAATTCTTTCTATTACCTCCAATGGCAATGCAGCATTCATGGTATGGTGACCGGTTTGTGCATCGTCCATTTTTACACCATCAATCAATAATAAGGTCTGGTCAAAGCCGCCTCCTCTTATGTACAAGTCGGCTTGGCTACCCCCGGTGCCGCGCCTCCTAATATCTACGCCCGCAACTTGTTGTAATAAATCCGCAACATTAACTGCAGCACTGTTCTTTATATCACTAGAGGTAACTATGTTTATGGTTCTTGAATTTTCTTTGAAAGGAAGATCGATACGATTTGCGGTCACTACAACTTCGCTCAACGAATCCACTTTTACAACAGCATCATCTTGCTGTGCCTGTACCTGAGAAGCACCCGTAAGTAAAATCGCGGAAAATAAAATTGATTTCTTCATAATTGGAATTTATAACCTCGGTTGAAAGTTGTTCAATTAATGCTGCAAAAGTCCTAACTTTCCGGACGATTAAACTAGTCCAGTTTTAAAACAATGAATAGTCCGGTTTTTGAATTATTGAATCAGCTGGTATCGATAGATAAATCCTTGGTTCAGCCTGTATATGTGCAAGTGGCCCAACAAATTATGAACGCGATACAAAGAGGCTATTTAGAAAAAGGCAGCAAGTTACCTGGGACACGAGGGTTAAGTGAGTTATTGGGCGTTCATCGGAATACGGCTGTGGCCATTTACGATGAATTAGCTTCGCAGGGATGGGTAAACATTATACCCAATAGAGGAACCTTTGTCGTGGTCCCGGAAAATTCCAAGGTAAAAATCAAGGCAAGCACACAGCACATCAATCGGGCATACGAATATCCAAAAGCCCCCGGGTTCCCGTTCCAACAATCCTTTAATCTTTCTTCAACAAAAGAAGAGACTACCGCTAAATATGCTTTAAGCGATGGTAAGCCCGATTTAAGACTGCATCCGGTGCATCAATTTTCCAGGTGGTACAGTGCGGCAATGAAACGAAAACCGTTGATCAACAAATGGAACAGAACAAGTGCTTTTGCCCCTTCCATTTTTAGCACGCAACTGTGTAATTACTTAAATGCCACTCGAGGATTTCATATTGAGCCAACCCATTTATTAAATACACGAAGCACGGAAATGAGCTTATATATTGTTTCGCAGGTGCTAATTAATCCGGGCGATTTGGTACTGGTAGGTCAACTGAGCAATTATGTGGCCAACATGATATTTCAACAGGCAGGGGCAAAAATAAAAACAGTGCCCGTAGATGATGAAGGCTTGGATATTGGCCATATAATGGAACATTATTTACATGAGAACATTCGTTGCATCTATGTTTGCTCCAACAGGGACTATCCCACAACAATAACCTTAAGCACCAAAAGAAGGTTGCAATTGTTAGAATTGGCCAAAATTCATGGTTTTGCTGTAATTGAGGACGATTATGACCATGATTTTCAATTTGAAGGAAGTTCCATGTTGCCGATGGCAAGTTCAGATGCCTATGGAAACATTATTTATTTGGGCAAACTAGGTCAGTCTTTATTTCCGAGTTTTCATACTGGGTTTGTTGTTGCGCCAGAACAGGTGATAACCGAAGCCAAAAACTACCTTCAATTATTGGATGCCCAAGGAGATTTAATACAGGAACAAATGCTTTCCGAATTGATATCCGAAGGCGAAATATACCGGCTCAAGAAAAAAAATATAGTCACTTACAAGCAACGTAGAGATACTTTAAGCGTTTTATTAAAGCAGCACTTTGCCAATATCCTTGACTGGCGAACACCTTCTGGAGGATTAGCTGTGTGGTTGCGCTTTAAAACTCCGATATCCTTAATTAAGCTTGCCGAAGAAGCTGAAAAACTGGATTTATTTGTACCAAAAACCATCCTCTATCAAAATAAGGCTACCTGTGCCATTCGTTTTGGGTATGGACATCTAAACGAGGAAGAACTCAAAATCGTAATGGAAAAATTAAAACAAGCTTATCTGCAGGTAGTAGCTGCATAAAACAAAAAGAGACCATATAAAAATGGTCTCTTTAAATGGTTTGTCTGTTTTATGCATCTTCTAAAGATTCGGGCTTGTCCAAGTCCTCTTTAGAGTTTTTCCCGGCAACCTTATCTTTTCCTTTTAAATATTCTGGCAATTCCATCCCTGCCATGTTGAACATTTCTTGCAAAGGCGGTACAGATTTGTACATGCCCGAAATAAAGTTTGCTGTTGAGTTTTTACCGTCTTCACTATTGCCAGAATCCCAAACAGTTACCTTATCTATCTTGATATTTTTAATGGCCTCGGCTTGTTTTTCAACAAGTTCCGGAAGTTTGTCCGCAATTAATAAAAGTACTGCATCCTTTGGGTTGTCTCCTGCTGCCTGAACGATTTTGTCCAGACCTTCTGCTTGTTTGGTAAGTACCTCAAATATACCCTTGGCCTCTGCCTGGGCTTTAAAAAGTATTGCATCTGCCTCTCCTTTTGCTCTTCTACGAATCATTTCGGCCTCAGCTTCCGCTTCAATTTCTACCTTTTGTTTGTCTATTTGTGCTGGTACGACAATATCTGCCATTTGGGAGCTTCTTTCGCGCTCTGCCCTAGCCATTTCCGCATCTTTCTCTGCCGCATAAGACTCTTCCAATGCTTTTGCCGCCTGTACCTTTTCTGCTGCGATCGCTGTGCGTTCCGCTTCTGCTTCGCGCTGTCTTCGTAAGGAATCTGAATTGGCAACATCAATTTTAGCAACGTTTTCCCCTTCTACCGCTTTGGCATTGGCCGCAGCTACCTGGGTACGCTCATCTTGTTTGGCATTGGCCTCACCAATAGAACCATCCCTGTTCTTTTCTGCTACGGATTTCCTTGCCGCATTTATGGCATGTGCGGCGGCTTCTTTACCCAACGCTTCAATGTAGCCAGACTCGTCTACAATATCGGTGATATTAACGTTGATAAGTTTTAACCCAACCTTCTTCAGTTCCGATTCAACACTTTGAGAAATATTGGTCAGAAATTTATCCCTGTCGGCATTGATTTCTTCAATATCCATGGAAGCAACGACCAATCGCAATTGACCAAATATGATTTCCTTGGCCAATTCCTGAACTTCTTGCATACCAAGTCCTAAAAGCCGTTCAGCGGCATTTTGCATAATTCCCGGCTCTGTAGAAATACCAATAGTAAACCGAGAAGGCACATTAACCCGGATATTCTGTCGACTTAGTGCATTGGTAAGATCAACTTCGATAGAAATTGGTGTTAAATCCAAGAATTCATAGTCTTGGATTACCGGCCATACAAATGCGGCCCCACCATGAATACATTTTGCAGAATTACCTGTACCTACTTTTCCGTAGACTACAAGAATACGGTCAGATGGACATCTTTTATAACGCCTTATAAAAGAGACTATAATAATAAAGAAAAAGAGGATGGCGAAGCCTATGGCCAGTAAGGTAGCCCCTCCGCCCATTTGTAATGGTAGTGTTAGCATAGTAGTTTTATTTATTTAAAAGATTAACGATCAAAATCCCAGTGTCTGTTACCTCATGTACTTTTACCACATTGCCCTGTACCAGGTCTTGGTCTTCATCGGTCAAAGCTTGTAGTTCGCGCAGTGTCCCCTGAACATTTACGGAAACTTTGCCGATTCGAGTTCGATTAGCTCCAATGGTTAGGTACACTTCTCCTATTTGATTTACCGCATTGGAGAGTTTTAGCGTGCCACTGCTCTGTAATTTTGCCAAATAGTAGAATAGGGAAGCCATGGCAAGCATCATTAATAATCCGCACACCACAGAAATGAAGACTGTGAGTCCGGTGGACACCCCATTATCAATACAGGCAATTCCAGACCAACCGAAAATGGTAAAGAAGCCCATTAAGTTTTTAAAGGATAGAAATTGAAAATCAATTCCAGTATCCGCCTCAATGTCTGTATCCACATCCCCCAGATCATCTACATCGCCTCCGATCAAGGTTGTTATTACAAGGACCAAAAGGATTGCCGAACCAGCAATGGCAACAATCCAATAGACTTTCTCAAACACAGTCAAAGCTGCAAACCAATTTTCCATGGTATTAAAATTTAAAGTTGGTTATAGGTGTTAAGATACTACTTTGAATCGATATTTTGGTAGGATCAAAGTTATCCAGCGGAAGGTAATATGGACTCTGCATTTTTACGATATCTCGCAGCGTTTACCATAACGTTTCATTCTTTTTAGGAAATGCTTCGTAAGTTTCGAACGCAATCGGACAGGCCCAAGGTGTTCAAGAATAAAAAACAAATATTTCGGGGCCAAGAGGGCCTGAAGCTTCAAAAACATGATCTGTTCTACTTTCCAATTATATGTAGTTACAAATCAAATTTTGTTACAAATTACTTTTCAATAATTTTTCAAATGCAAAGAAACTATCAAACCATCCAAATTTATATATATTGCACAGAAGATAACCAATGGCCCAATTGCTCAACTCCATCGTGCTTCAAAAAAATGTTTCTTTAAGGTATCATAGCTTAGACTGGAAAACCGTCTTTTTTATTTTGGCGCTATTGGCCATATGTATTCGGTTCCCCTTCTTTTTTAGGGATTATATAGATCGCGACGAGAGTACTTTTATCTTAATGGGCCAATCGTGGGTCGATGGTCATTTGCCGTACACCCGTCTTTGGGACCTTAAGCCTCCCATTACATTTTTATACTTTGCCCTGATCATAAAGCTTTTTGGTAAGAGCTTTATCGCAATACGCTTGTTTGGTTCCTTACTTGTTGCCCTTACAGCCTTGTTCACCTACGGTATAGCGACAAACATTACTTCTAGAAAAGTTGCTTTTTGGACAGCAGTTTTCTGTGTTTTTTTTCAAAGCTTGTTCGGTAGTCTTCAAGGTGTAATGTCCGAACATATCAGTATTCTGTTCTTTGTAATGGGTGTTTATCTTCTTTTTCGCAAAGAGAGTTGGGTTTCCTATCTGGCCATCGGGGGCCTAATTTCCCTTTCCGTACTATCCAAGTTGAACATGGTGTATCCTGCCGTATTTTTGGGATTGTTTTTAATATGGGAGGGACAAAAAACAAAACAATTGTCCCTACGGATCCGGCAATTATCATGTATGATGATTGGGGCGGTGCTTATCGGTATTCTTACAATATTGCCCTATTATTTCCAGAACGAAATTCATGTGTGCTGGCAATCTATAATTGAGGCACCATTGGCCTATTCTGGAGGAAAACTACATTCCACCTTAAAAACATTGCCGTTTGTATTGGTGGTTTTGGGACTTTTAATCACCCTTTCAGTTCTTAAAATAATAGACTGGAAGGATACAAAAATCCAACTTTTGATTGTAATTACCCTGTCCATTTTATTGTCCTTTGTTCAGGCTGGAAAAGTGAACGGGCATTATTTGATCCAATTATATCCCTTTATTTTGATCCTTTTGGGTATTGCCTTCTCCAAACTTCCAACTATTCAAAAAAAATATAGGCCCCTAATTGCCATCTTGCTGATCTTAACCCCAATGGAATCGTATTTGGAGTATGGGAATATTATTTCCAACAAAATAGAAAAGGGCACTTTTTTTAATGGTGAAGGTATAGAAGTGCCCCAATACATAAATGATCATAATTTGGATGCCGAGAACATTTTTTTTACGGAATATCACATAGGGTATTGGCTGTTGAACACGGAACCCCCCACAAAAGCAGCGACCCACCCAAGTAATATAACCCGCGAAGAAATGTTTCCGTTTATGGAAAATCCCAGAAACACTGGAATGCAAGAACTCCGATATATTATGGAGGTTGTCCGGCCTAAAACTTTGGTGGCCAGAAAAGGAAAAAAGATATTCGACAAGAAATTGGTCGAATACAACACCTACATAGATGCTTATCTAGAAGATTATTACAATTTGGAAGCTACTGTTGGCAGAGGCCTAATTTATAAACGCTTAGAATAATTCCATTCACCAATGCTCAGCGAGCAGGCCTCGTAATAAAGTTGCACTGCATGCATTGGTACTTTCTGGGTTCAAAAAATGGAAACAGCTTATAGAAAACATTGCTTCTAGAGTAATAAATTTCTGATTTGGCAGCTTTACAATTGGGACAGACCACTGGGTTTCCCAACCTATCGGTAGCGTAACTCCGGATATCATCAAAAATTTCCTTGGCCCGTTCCCTATCGCTCGAATATACCTGAAGCTTAACCCCGCCCAGAGCGGCACTTATCAGAGGGTCAGAATTAATGGTAGCTTCGTCCCTCAAAAAAACAGGAATCCCCTCTGCTTCCAACTTTCCTTTGATTACTACGGCATCGGCAGGAAATTCAAAGGTTCCCAATGTGTAAAATTCTGTTTTCATGCTTCTGTCGATTTACTGAATAATTGTAATGCTGGTCTTCTTTTGATATGATGATCCATATAAAATTATTGGGAAAAATTAGCCACTCCACAAATGTAGTACTTACGTTGATTAAACTGTATCTTAGTCAATCTTAAACCTTTACCAAAAATGAAAATTACACTTTCTTTTTTATTGCTATTCTCGGTTCTATTACTAAACGCACAGACCAATACCTATCAAATTTCTTTCGAGAACGCCGAACATCATGAAGCAATTATTGAAGCCTCTTTTCCCGATTTAACTTCGGACACCGTTGAGTTCCGGATGAGCAGGACTTCTCCCGGGCGGTATGCCCTACATGAATTTGCCAAAAACGTATATGGCTTTAAAGCCACGGACGGTAAAGGAAACGCTTTGACGGTTACCAGACCTAACCCCTATGCTTGGAAAGTTAGCGGACACGACGGAACCATCAACATAAAATACGTTTTGTTTGCCAATAGAGGGGGCGGCACTTACTCCCAAGTGGACGAAACACATGCCCACCTGAATATCCCTGCGACTTTTATGTTCGCCCCAACATTGGAGGACCGACGCATCGAGGTAACTTTTAATGTCCGTGAAGACTTAGGTTGGAAGGTCGCTACGCAACTTCCATTGGTTTCGGGAACTACCTACTCGGCACCAGACCTTTATTATTTTATGGACAGCCCTGCGGAAATCAGCAATTATATGCTTCGCTCGTTTAAATTGGATGGAAAGACCATCAGTCTTGCATTGCATCACAATGGCACGGAAGAAGAAGCCGATGAGTATTTTGAAAAGATAAAGAAAATAGTCTTGGCGGAGAAAGAAGTTTATGGCGAATTGCCCGATTTTGACTACGGAAGCTACACCTTTTTGGCCTGCTATATCCCAAATGCCTCTGGTGATGGCATGGAGCATAGGAACTCCACCATTTTAACAAGCACGCGCAGTTTGGCCAACGGTGGAATGGAGCGCAACATTGGAACAGTATCCCACGAGTTTTTTCACGCTTGGAACGTGGAGCGTATACGTCCTAAAGCTTTGGAACCTTTTGACTTTGAAGAAGCCAATATGAGCGGTGCACTTTGGTTTGCTGAAGGGTTTACCAGTTATTATACCAATTTGATTCTTTGTAGAGCCGGTTTAATAACGCCCGCAGTATATGTGGAAGGTTTGGCCGGAACGTTCAATTATGTTTGGAACTCTCCCGCACGGCAATTTTTCAACCCTATTGAAATGAGCTTCCAAGCCCCTTTTGTGGACGCAGCCACCTCCGTAGATCCGGTAAACCGCGAAAACATGTTTATTTCTTACTACTCCTACGGTAGTGTTTTGGGTTTGGCATTAGATCTATCTCTACGCGAAAAAGGATTGAACTTGGATGATTATATGAAGTCGATCTGGAAAAAATATGGCAAACCCGAAATTCCATATACCATTCAAAACCTACATGATGCCTTAAAAAAATACGCAGGAAATACTTTTGGTGACGATTTCTTCAATAATTACATCTATAAAAGTGAAATGCCCGACTATAAAAAACTTATGGAGTCCGTTGGCGTTGTATTGGAGCAACCCGAAACCTATCCCTATTTTGGTGCATATGTTTCCATGTTGCCCGATAGATCCGGCTATAAAATTCTCAGAAACACAAAAATTGGCAGTCCTGCCTACCAAGCCGGTCTAGACAATGGGGATGTAGTTCTTAGTATAAATGATAAACCCTTTTCCGAAGACCAATCTTTTGAGGATTACCTAGACCATTTCAGTATAGGAGAGCCTTTACTGGTAACATTCGCGAGGTACGGAGAGGAAAAAACTACAGAAATGGTTTTGACCCCAAGTCCGGATTATATATTTAGTTTGATGGAGGATAAAGAGCAACAACCATCAAAAAAAATGCTTGAGCAAAGAAAGGAATGGCTTACCATTAAGTTATAATAAAAAAAGCCGCTCTAAAGAGCGGCTTTTTTTGCGAATGAATTCATTTATTTTAATCGGCTAGGACGATTACTTTATTGTCCTTCATCTCCACGGTACCACTCGATATTGCCAAAACTGTTTCCCCATTGTTTCCTTTGGAAAACTTATCGGCAAAATCCTCATCAATGGTGATGTTACCTTTCACTTTTACATTTCCAGCTTGTAATAGGGACACGATAGGTGCGTGGTTCTCCAACATCTGGAACTCTCCATTTACTCCTGGTACGGTAACCGAGGTTACGTCTCCTGAGAATAAAGTAGCTTCGGGTGATACTATTTCTAAATACATATTTATTAGTATTGAGATATTAGATGTGAGTATTGAGATATGAGTAAAAAGAAATCTAACTACTCAATACTAGCATCTGAAATCTTTTTTTAGGCTTCCGCCAACATTTTCTCTCCAGCCTCGATAGCTTCCTCGATGGTTCCTTTAAGGTTGAAAGCAGATTCCGGTAGGTGATCCAATTCACCGTCCATGATCATATTAAATCCTTTGATGGTCTCTTTAATATCAACCAATACCCCTGGAATACCTGTAAACTGCTCAGCTACGTGGAAAGGCTGAGATAAGAAACGTTGCACACGTCTAGCTCTACCTACGGCCAATTTATCTTCTTCAGAAAGTTCTTCCATACCCAAGATGGCAATAATATCCTGAAGCTCTTTATAACGTTGCAACAACTCTTTTACACGCTGTGCACAATCGTAGTGCTCTTTACCCAAAATCTCTGGAGTCAAGATCCTAGAAGTGGAATCCAAGGGATCCACAGCAGGATAAATACCCAACTCGGCAATTTTACGGGATAGTACGGTTGTTGCATCCAAGTGAGCAAATGTTGTAGCTGGTGCAGGATCCGTCAAGTCATCCGCAGGAACGTAAACCGCCTGTACAGATGTAATGGAACCTCTTTTGGTTGATGTAATCCTTTCCTGCATGGCACCCATCTCTGTTGCCAATGTTGGCTGGTAACCTACCGCAGATGGCATACGACCTAAAAGTGCGGACACCTCTGAACCTGCTTGGGTGAAACGGAAAATGTTATCTACGAAGAAAAGAACGTCCTTACCTTGTCCTTCTCCCGACCCATCACGGAAATATTCAGCAATCGTCAATCCAGACAATGCCACACGAGCACGTGCTCCTGGTGGTTCGTTCATCTGACCGAACACGAAAGTTGCTTTGGACTCCTTCATTGCGGCTTTGTCCACTTTGGACAAATCCCATCCTCCTTCTTCCATGGAGTGCAAGAAATCGTCTCCGTATTTTATAATACCGGACTCCAACATCTCACGAAGCAAATCGTTTCCTTCACGAGTACGCTCTCCAACACCTGCGAACACAGACAAACCACCGTGACCTTTTGCAATGTTGTTGATCAACTCCTGGATCAATACGGTTTTACCTACCCCGGCACCACCGAACAATCCAATCTTACCACCTTTTGCGTAAGGCTCGATAAGGTCGATAACCTTGATACCTGTGAAAAGTACTTCTGTGGAAGTGGAAAGGTCTTCAAATTTTGGTGCTTCCCTGTGAATTGGAAGTCCATTGTCTCCAGTTTTAGGCAGTTCCTCCAAACCATCGATGGCATCACCGATCACATTGAAAAGACGTCCGTAAACATCTTCACCGATTGGCATTTGGATTGGATTTCCGGTAGCTACTACCTCTACACCTCTGCTCAATCCATCGGTAGAGTCCATAGAAATGGTCCTTACTGTATTCTCACCAATGTGTGATTGTACTTCCAAAACCAATCTTGAGCCATCAGCTTTTGCAATTTCAAGGGAGTCATAAATTCTTGGGATCTCTACCCCTGATTCAAACTCAACATCAATGACCGGGCCTATAATTTGGGCAACCTTACCTGTTACTTTAGACATTAGTATGTTTATTTATAATTGAATACGCGGAAAATAACCGCTATTTTTTCGGCTGCAAAGATATGCTTTTACATTCTTATTCAGAAACTGATTTTCAGTTTTTTTTAAAGAAAAAAGGCGTTGGAAAA
This sequence comes from Flagellimonas alginilytica, assembly GCF_042134605.1. Classification (GTDB taxonomy): domain Bacteria; phylum Bacteroidota; class Bacteroidia; order Flavobacteriales; family Flavobacteriaceae; genus Flagellimonas; species Flagellimonas alginolytica. The sequence continues at coordinate 1,210,229 of NZ_CP169638.1, forward strand.
CCCAACGCCTTTACTTTTTCTTTTTTACTGCGGTTTAAGGGTTTATGGTCCAGGACAGATAATATATAGAACCTACAAAACCAGTACCGATCGCCGTGTAATATTCATCTCCCAAAATATTGGAACCACCTACTTTAAAGACAGATTTTAGAGATGGTACGGAATAATTGAGCTGTGCATCCAGTACGGTAAACGCAGGAATATCACCATCGGCAAATGATGCTTCCCAGAAATAGCTATCGCTCCACCTGTAGTTTACATTGAATCCAAAGTTTTTGAACAACTCCGAATTTCCAAATGAAGCTTTCACCTTATGCTTTGGAGTGTTAAAGTTTGTTCTTAAGTCAGGATATTTCCCTTCATCTATATCCAATTCAGCGAATGTATAGTTTACGCCAAGATCAAAGTTTCCTATTTTGGTATCTACCCCAAGAGTAGCGCCATAAGAATTTATATCGGCCTCTGAGTTGGTATATGTTTGATATACTTGGTAATCTCCATTCTGTATAGCCAAGAGGGAAAGACCACCATCACCTGCTTCGCCATAAAAAGGTACAGCTGTAGTTGTGTTGGCCAAGAAATCGGAATAGCTATTGTAATATCCGCTTAAATCAATGGTAAACCTGCCCACTTGTCCCCGATAACCTGCTTCGTAAGCAGTAATTTCTTCAGGCTTAACAAGCGGCGTATTAACTGCCTCAGGAGCACCTGCTTGCAATGAGCTAGTTGAATAAGCGTTTTCGTAGGCTGCCCGACCAACAATTTCTACGGTAGCTGGTTGACCCAAATCATCTTGAGCTTTTTGACTTATATTAAAGGTACGCACATCCCTATCCAAATTAGCTGGTGCAGAACCTACCAAAATGGCACGACCCGCATTTAAACCAATAAACAAATCCTGTGTTGTCGGATTTCTAAAACCTTGTTGCACGGAAACCCTAAGGTTATGGTTACGCTCCTCTCCCAACGTGTAGGCAAAAGAAACCCTTGGTGAAAGGAAACCATCAAAAAACTCATTTTTATCGTAACGTGCAGACCCTGTGAATTTTAGACGATCGTCCAAAAACTTCTTTTGCACTTGAAGATAAGCACCATATTCGTTGTACTTAATGGGTCCATCGATATCGGTAAAAATGGTTCCGTTGGAGTTCAGTTCATATTCCCTAAACGAACCTCCTATTTGAACATCTGCCCAATCATCAATTAAATGAGCCAGGTTATAGTTACCATTTACGTGACGGAATTTGGTCTTATCGATAAACTTGGCACCGGTCGTCAAGTCACCATCATTTACAACTGTATTAAAAGCACTTTGGAACGCAGGTGTGCCTGGAATTAATCGCCCTTGGTCGGCAGCTTGCCTACCAGCAATATGTGCTTGGGCCGAAGCCTGTTCAGGAGTAAGTCCTGCTCCTTGAATCCCTCCTAGATAAGTAGGAATATAAGCCCCGGCATAATCTGTAAACCATTGAGTATCGGATTTCCAAGCCCTATTCACATTGATTGCCGCAAAACGCGTGTCGTACGCATCCCCGGAGTTCTCGGATACGATATATCCTCGGATAAAGAAGTTGTCGTTTTTGATCTCCAACTTATGCTGCTGCATGGTAAAGCCTGATACTGCGTAACGGTTTGCCCCTTGATAGATGGTTGTCCCCCTACCTATTCTACTGTTCAAAATTATTTCAAGATCATCCGCAAACGGCCTGTAGTGCAACGCAAAATCAGATTTTATACTTTCTGCCCCGTAGTCGGCCAAATCCGCCTCATCATACCCTGTTCTTGATATCAAAGCAGTTCCAACCGTTCCTGTTGGGAAACCAGCTGCGGCATCAAAATCCAACAAGGTAGAAACCTCATCACCATAAACGTTCAATCCGTCGTAAGCTGGATTGGAACGATCGGCCCCTGGGTTGTTTAAATCTACGCGACTATTGGCATGCCAATCTTCGCCCGTTAGTACCGAAAGGTTCGCCTTTATCGCAAGCTTGTCGCTAAAAGCGTGGGCGGCACGCACTCCAAAATCCTTATAAAAATTACTGCCGGCGGCATCTTGGGTAGTTACCCCTGCCTTGGCATAAGCACTGATTCCTTGAAAATCGAAAGGATTTTTACTTCTCATAAACAGAATACCGTTAAAGGCACCTGCACCATAAAGTGCGGAAGAGGCCCCTGGAAGGATTTCTACACTTTGCACATCCAACTCGGACATACCCACTAAGTTACCAAGAACAAAGTTGAGCCCGGGAGCTGTATTGTCCATGCCATCCACCAATTGCAAAAACCTGTTATTGGCAAAAGTGGCAAAACCTCTGGTGTTAATGGACTGGAACGTTAAACTGTTCGTGTTTATATCCACCCCTTTTAAATTTTGGAGACCCCCATAAAACGACTCTGCCGTGGTATTCTTAATTTCCTTTAGACCGAATCTTTCTACGGATACCGGCGATTCGAAGATACGTTCCGGGGTCCTCGAGGCAGAAATAACGATTTCGTCCAACATTGTATTGGCTGCCGAAAGCGTAATGGAAAGTGTTTGGTTGTTAGATGTTACATCGGTGGTAAAATCTGAAAATCCTATACTCGAAAATTGAAGTTTGAACGGGGGTGTTTCCGAAGTATTAAATGTAAAGTTTCCATCAAAGTCCGTAGTGGTTCCTTCTGCTTTGCCCACCAAAACCACGTTGGCGCCTGGTATGGGTTCATTGTTTTCATCAACTACTTTTCCCTGAACCGTAGTTTGACCGTAGGTGGCCAAACCAAGCAGCATTAGGGAAACAAACATAAGTTTTTTCATTTGCTATGGATTAGAGTTAATTTAGTTTATGTGCTTGTTTGTATCAAATGGGAAGATACATTTTTTTTTATTCCAATTATACAAATTTGAAAAAAATTATGCATGCATAATACTTTTTTGGCAAAAAAAAGTATCCATATCTACGTTTTCAACAAAAAAAGGAGCCCATATCGGCTCCTTTCTCCTAAAAATATGTTTTAAAAATTTATTCTACCGTTACCGATTTGGCCAAATTTCTTGGCTGATCTACGTTACAGCCCCTCATTACCGCAATATGATAGGATAACAATTGCAATGGGATTGTTGTGAGCAGAGGGGAGAGACTTTCCGATGTCTCCGGCACTTCGATGACATGATCTGCCAGCTCCTTTACCGATTGATCTCCTTCTGTTACAATAGCAATGATCCTTCCTTTTCTGGATTTGATTTCCTGAATATTGCTGACCACTTTTTCGTAATGTCCCTTTTTGGTAGCTATAACCACTACGGGCATTTGTTCATCGATCAAAGCGATTGGGCCGTGCTTCATTTCTGCTGCCGGATAACCTTCTGCATGAATGTAACTGATTTCTTTTAGCTTAAGCGCTCCTTCCAAGGCTACCGGAAAATTGTACCCCCTGCCCAAATACAAGCAGTTGGCCGAATCTTTGTACGTTTCGGAAATTTCCTCTACCAAGGGGTTGGACAACAAGGCCTTTTCCACTTTGGCGGGCACCGCTTCCAATTCAGTTAAATATTCATGAAATTTAGACTGGGAAAGTGTTCCTTTTTCCTGTGCCAGTTTTAATGCGATCAAACTCAACACCGTAATTTGGGTCGTAAACGCCTTGGTCGATGCCACCCCGATTTCCGGTCCGGCATGGGTGTAGGCACCGGCATGTGTTTCTCTTGCTATGGAAGACCCTACAACGTTGCACACACCAAACACAAAAGCTCCTTTTTCTTTGGCCAATTTAATAGCTGCCAACGTATCGGCTGTTTCACCTGACTGCGATATGGCAATAAGGACATCGTTTTCGGTTATCACGGGATTCCTGTACCTAAATTCCGAAGCGTATTCGACCTCCACAGGAATTCGTGCCATGTCCTCAAAAATATACTCGGCCACCAGACCTGCATGCCATGATGTACCGCACGCAACTATTATAATTCTGTTTGCATTCAAGAATTTTTCAAGGTTTTGATCGATCCCCGCCATTTTTATGATGCCCTTATCGGCCAACAAACGACCTCTGTAGGTATCCATAATAGCCTTGGGCTGCTCATAAATTTCTTTGAGCATAAAGTGATCGTATCCTCCTTTCTCAATCTCTTCAAGATTGAGCTGCAACTCCATAATATTGGGATAGGCAATGGCATCATCCTTTATTTTTCGGAGTTTGATTTCCTTTCCGATACGCACAATGGCCATTTCTTCGTCTTCCAAATAAACGGCATTGTTCGTAAATTCTATAAATGGTGAAGCATCCGAAGCAATAAAATACTCGTTCTCTCCTATGCCGATGGCAAGTGGACTTCCCAACTTGGCCACTACGATCTCATCTGGTTTGTTCTTGTCGAAAACAGCAATGGCATAAGCTCCAACAACCTGATTCAATGCTATCTGCACTGCTTTGCCCAGCTTAACCCCTTCTTTTTTCTTAACTTCTTCTATTAGATTGATGAGCACTTCGGTATCCGTATCGGATTCAAAAGAATACCCTCTTTTTATCAAAGCCTGTTTAATGGACTCGTAGTTTTCTATGATTCCATTGTGTATAATCACCAAGTCGCCAGAATTTGAATAATGGGGATGCGAGTTTACATCGTTCGGCACGCCGTGTGTAGCCCATCTTGTATGGCCCAAGCCCAACTTACCTTTTAGAGGTATCGTGGTCTCCGCCTTGTTTTTTAAATCCTCTACTTTGCCCTTGGTTTTGGCCAAATGGATGTCTTCTCCATCGAAAAGAGAAACACCGGCACTGTCGTACCCTCTATATTCGAGTCGCTGTAACCCTTTGATTATAATTGGATAGGCATCTCTATGACCTATATAACCGACTATTCCACACATAAGATTTTTTTTAATTAATAACCATCTGGGGGATTGGTCCTCAAATTTAAAATGTATACGTTAAAATATACCGTTCTGGTTCTTTAAAACGACAAACGTTTAAAAAACTACGATAAATACAAGGTTAGTTGGCCTTAGTGTAGTAGATTTCAAGCTTTAGCTTTCGGTCTTCTTCTTCTGGTGCAACATTACTTCCATAAAGTATAGTTCCCAATGGGCTCATTGCGGCACCAACCGGATAATCTATCTCTTGCATGTCGCTCCCGAGCGCTTCTTGAACCGCGGTTAAAGCAATGTTCGGGGTTAAGGTCAAGCCCAATTTAGCGTTTACAGAATCCCTAACGATTATATTATTGATGTGCTCCGTAATACGAACCGTGTATTTTACACCTTGATTGTTGCTGGACTGCAACACTCCGTCGTGGCTCGCAAAATATCGCAACGAATTTGGTCCAGAATTCGGCGTTACATCCTCGTTGGCAATATTGTACAAAGGCAGATTGGTTTCTGCGTTGTACAGATAAAGCCTTGGCGGTTCGACCACGGAAGTTCCCAATGTCTCGCGATCCACGTAGAACACCAAATTTGCCTCGTTAATGATCCAATTGTTCTGCTTGATTTCATTGATGATCGTAGCGCCTCCGTTTTCCACTTCATCGAACAAACGAACCTCGGCAAGAGTGGCCCCTCCTTTTACATAAATTCGAGAAGCATTCTCTTCGGAATTCAATGCGCTCTCAATTTGTGAAGGAAGCATGTCGTTTTCGAACACGTTAACCGCATTTCCAGTAATCTGACCATTGGTATTGGCTACCAACAGACGAAGTGTAAAATCTTTCTCAGCGACCACAACTTCCTCAGTCTCGGCATCATAATCGTTATACTCGTAGGTAATAGTGATGTTGGCTTGGGTCAAATCCAACAAGAACATAAGTTGCTCCATATCGGACCCCGCTAAGTGGATACCTCTTATAAAATTTCTAAAATTGGATTGCCTCAACAACTCAGGCTGACCTTCTTTATCCAAAATGTTCTGTTGAAAAAAATCCGGGTTTAGGGGAATTCGAATGCCTGGGGCAATTCTACTCTCTACAACTGTTTGTGATTCATCTACATCTGCCGTATCGGGGTCATCTTCGGCAAAAACCAAGGTTTCGATATCGTCAATGGTTACCGTTTTTTGACCTTCGATTGACAATTCTTCGCCAATAAAAGCCGAAAAATCCTGATTGGAGTAATATTCCTGGGCTTCTTCAAAATTAGAATTCGGGTCCAAATCGCGCAAGAAGTAATTAGATTTGGAAACTGTCAATTCAAAAGTTTGGGTCCTATCGCCATATATACTGTCCAAATCAAACCTATTGGGATAAATATTGGCAACAAATCCTTCGGCGGTGCCATCTTCGTTTGGGTCGTACGGATTGGAGCCAATGATTCTTTCCTGGTTATCGGTGACACCATCGCCATCGTAATCAGAATTTGGGTCTTCCGCATCCTCGCCACTTTCCAGTTCATCCGGAATACCATCACCATCAGAATCCGGCGAGGGGGCTGTTTGAAAAGGTATGGTCAAAAACACTTCTTTCACGGTTTCGTTTTCCTCTACCGTTGTGGCATTATCGTCCGAGTCGGCCGTATCCTCCACCTCTTGCCTCAGGTCTCCAAAGGTTGGGGCTTCGGCGGACAATGCAAGTTGGGAAATTATGCTGGCTTTTCTTTGTCCATATACAGGGTCATTGAATGTACCCAGTTGGTACAAAGGCAATTTATTGGTCTGCACGGCAGTTATGCCTTTATTAAAGGCAAAAACATCGTACTCTACTTTACCCGTACTGAAGGGTTCTCCTGCAACAACACCTTCGCCAATGGTGTCTATTTCATCATCACACGAAGCGATCAGCAAAAACAAAGTTCCAACAAGTGTCGCAACTTTGGTAATCTTGGAAAATCTCATTCAAACTATTTTAGAACCTCTGTATTATAGAAATTTGTGTATGCCTCCTCTGCTTCTTGAAGCGGGACATAAGGCAATACTGGTACGGAAAGATTATCTATGTGGTTTTTTAAATCCTCGGACAAATCCTCCGCGGCTAAAATAACGGCATCGGAATGATCTACGGCAACCTTTAACAAATTATTATACTCGGGCTTGGCAAGAACGGAAACTTCCTCTTTATCAATACCATCGAAAGCTATTTTGTTGATCATTTCGGCATCCAGCTCACCTTCAAAATCCTTGCCGTAAACGGAAGTAACAATTCTACTATCGGCGAACAAGGGTTCATCAGCATAATATTTTCTGAGGTAAAGTGGCACCATAGAGGCCATCCATCCATGAACGTGGATAATATCTGGAGACCAGTTCAATTTTTTTACGGTTTCCACAACACCTTTGGCAAAAAAGATGGCGCGTTCGTCGTTATCCGGGAACAAATTCCCATCGGCATCTGCAAATGTTGCCTTTCTTTTAAAATACTCATCGTTATCAATAAAGTAGACCTGAATCCGTTCTTTTGGTATGGAGGCCACCTTAATGATCAAGGGCATATCCATGTCGTTGATCACCAGGTTCATCCCCGATAAACGTATTACCTCATGTAATTGATGCCTTCTTTCGTTAATATTTCCATACCTTGGCATAAATATCCGTATTTGCCCACCATTACTGTTCACCATTCTAGGTGCTTCGTAAGACATTAAGGAAACAGGATTCTCTGGGAGGTAGGGAACTAATTCAGAAGATACAAACAATACCTTTTTACCATTCATAAACGCTTTCTTTTGTTTATCTGAAAAACATAGCTGCAAAAGTACAAAAATTATGCTGATTAGCTGTATTTGTAGTATTTTTGCACCCTTTTGTACCTGTATATGAAGATTTTCGACCGTAAAAAAGAACTCAATGCCTTTAGTTTGGAGGAGCGCAGAAAAGACCGCACCATTGGTCTTGTCCCCACTATGGGCGCATTGCACTCCGGTCATATTTCGTTGGTAAAAAAAGCCTTGGCCGAAAATGATTTTGTGATAGTCAGCATTTTCGTAAATCCCACCCAATTCGACAAAAAGGATGATTTGGAAAAATATCCGAGAACTTTCCAAAAAGATGTAAGCCTTTTAAAAGAAGTATCTGAAAACATAGTTGTTTTTGCACCAACGGTAGATGAGATTTATGCCGGAAACCTTAAATCCGAATCTTACGAGTTCGATGGGTTGGACAAAGTAATGGAAGGCGAATTTAGAACAGGACATTTTGACGGTGTCGGCACTATTGTGGAGCTTTTGCTGCGAACTGCCGAACCTAACAAAGCCTATTTTGGAGAAAAAGATTTTCAGCAATTACAGATAATCCGAAAAATGGCCGAAACAAAAGACCTCCCATATACCATAGTAGGATGTGCCATTGAGAGGGAACCCCATGGACTTGCCATGAGTTCCCGAAACGAAAGGCTCTCTAAAGAAACCCGCGAACAGGCCAGTTTCATTTACAAAACCTTACAGACTGCCAAAGCTAAAATTGGCACGAAAAGTGTTAAAGATATTACGGATTGGGTCACTTCTGAATTTGAAAAACAACCCTTGTTCGATTTGGAGTATTTTGAAATAGCCGATGAAAACACATTGACACCCGCTTTAAAAATTCAGGACAACCAAAAATATAGGGCGTTCATTGCCGTTTATGCGGATGGCGTTCGCCTAATTGATAATCTAAGATTGAATTGATATTTTTGCACCATGCAAGTAGAAGTCGTAAAATCTAAAATTCACCGAGTAAAAGTTACCGGGGCAGACCTAAATTATATAGGAAGCATTACCATTGATGAAGATCTTATGGATGCCGCCAATATTATTAGAGGCGAGAAAGTGCAGATCGTGAACAATAACAACGGCGAACGATTGGAAACTTATGCCATTCCCGGACCAAGAGGTTCCGGTGAGTTGACATTGAACGGTGCCGCTGCCCGAAAAGTGGCGGTCGGCGACGTATTGATCCTAATTACCTACGCTTGGATGGATATCGAAGAAGCAAAAACATTTAATCCAGCATTGGTGTTCCCGAACGAGGAAAACAATCTACTCCAATAAATTTTGGGCAAATCCCTAAAAAAATTCCTTAAGATATTTGTACCCATTGGATTTGGGCTTTTCTTGGTTTGGTACTCCTACAACTCCACCACACCGGAAGAACGCAATCAAATTATCCATTACATTTCCAATGCAAGCCCATTCTGGGTGGTAATCTCCGTAATTATAGGCATACTGAGCCATATTTCCCGTGCCATTCGCTGGAAATATCTCTTGGAACCCATGGGTTACAGGCCAAAAACCTCAAATACCATATTTATTGTCCTCATATCCTATTTTGCCAACTTGGGAATACCACGTTCAGGAGAAATATTGAGGGCAACAGCACTTACCACCTACGAAAAAGTTCCATTTGAAAAAGGTTTCGGTACAATCGTTACTGAAAGAGTAGTCGATTTATTGATGCTCTTGACCATCATTCTAGTTACTCTGGTGCTCCAAACCGATTTTATCCTTGGGTTTTTAGAAGAAAAAGGAGTCAATTTCGTAGGCGCTATCACTATTTTGTTAGCAGGTATAATAGGGCTGTTCCTGGGGTCGTACATAATTCGCAAATCAAAATCCCCTTTGGCCCTTAAGCTAAAAGAGTTTCTATCCGGCCTGCAGGATGGAGTGCTCAGTGTTTTTAAAATGAAGAACAAATGGCCGTTTATCCTTCATACTCTTTTTATCTGGACCGCCTATTTTGGCATGTTCTGGGTCATTAAATATACTGTGGAAGAAACCATCCCGTTATCCTTGGGCGAACTATTGGTCGCTTTTGTCGCGGGAGCCTTCGCCATGTCCACAACCAATGGCGGAATAGGCCTGTACCCTATCGCCGTTAGTGCCGCATTGGGCATTTATGGAATAAGTTCTGTTTCTGGTGATGCCTTTGGCTGGATCATGTGGATCGCCCAAACTATTATGGTGGTTGTTTTCGGCACAATATCCTTTGTTGTATTACCGTTATTGAATAGAAATCGGTAAGCCCCAGCCGCCTAAATCTTAACCAATGAAAAAATGTCTATTTCTATTGATAGGCTTCACTTGTTTTAACCTAAGCGCTCAAGTGACAAAGGAGATTTTCGAATCCTTCAAACTTCAAGAACGAAGGGATGTCTCCTACTATTTTCCTGAAGACTATACCGAAGAAAAATCATATCCGTTGATCGTGGTTCTCGATGCCGACTACCTTTTTGATTTGGTTGTTGCCAACGTTAAATTCCAAAGTCGATTGGACCGCATGCCCGAGGCCATCGTGGTTGGAATCCACCAAGCAGAAAACGATCTAAGATGGGAAGATTGCGATTATGATGAAGCCTCAGGATTACCGACCGAAAAAGGTAAAATGTTCTATGAGTTTTTGGGAACGGAATTAATTCCCTACATGGCCACTACATATAAAATTGCCCCCTTTAAAATGTTCGTGGGGTACGATATCACTGCGAATTTTGGCAACTTTTATTTGTTCAAGGACAATTCATTCTTTAACTCTTTTGTGAGTATCTCACCGGTACTGGCAACCGAAATGGAGAATCGTGTCCCCGAGCGTTTGTCCGCATTGGACCAAACTATTTTTTATAATCTAATTGTAGAAAAGGCGCCATCGGACGACAGACAGCGCATACTGCAAATGAACCACAGCATCAATTCCATAAAAAAAGAATCGTTGCACTATTTTTTTGATGAATACGAGGAGGCTGATCACGAATCCATCGCAGCTTACGGGATCAGCAAAGCATTCGATAACGTATTCAAAATATATAGACCAATAACCCCCGAGGAATACAAAACTGAGATTGTTACTTCCGAAGAGCCCGTATTTGACTACTTGGAAAACCGATACAACACCATTGAAGATCTATTTGGGTTTGAAAAACAAGTGGAACTCAACGATATTATGGCCATTTATGCCGCTTGCTTAAAAAAACAAGACTACGATTCCTTAAAGCCATTGGCCGATCTATGCAAAAAAGAATTCCCAGAAACCATGATGGGGTTTTATTTTGAAGCAGAACACTATGAGTTCATCGGTGAGCCAAAAAAGGCATTTAAAGCATTTGAAAAGGCGTTTCAAATGGAAGAAATCGACTTTTTGACCAAAGATTTGGCTCTGGACAAGATAGATGCTCTGAAAGCAGACTTTGGGTACTAAATTGATCGATTATTGGGTTATTGGATTTATTGGGTATTGACCACTTGGAGTACTCGATCATACAACTCCAAGAATCTATTGCTCCGAAAATCCAAGAATCCAATTCGCAATTCCATATCTTTAGGCTCCTCATTTTATTTTGAATGGCCAAGACCAAAACAGCATTTTTTTGTCAAAACTGTGGAGCTCAATTCCCAAAATGGATCGGGCAATGTTCCTCTTGCAAGGAATGGAACACCATTGTAGAAGAAGTTGTCCAAAAAGAGGACAAAAAAGGGTGGAAAACAGATCGGCCCGCCAACACCTCCAATAAGCCGCTTCGTGTTTCCGAAATAACACAGGAAAAGGAACTCCGCTTGGACACCAAAGACCAAGAGTTCAACCGCGTGTTGGGCGGTGGATTGGTACCAGGGTCTTTAACCTTATTAGGGGGGGAACCCGGTATTGGAAAAAGTACCTTGTTGCTTCAGATTGCGCTAAAACTGCCCTATAAAATACTTTATGTGTCGGGGGAGGAGAGTCAAAGACAAATTAAAATGCGAGCAGACCGTATTCAACCTAAGAGCGAGAATTGCTACATCCTTACCGAGACCAAAACACAAAATATATTCCAACAGATTGCCTCTATTGAGCCCGATTTAGTGGTCATCGACTCTATTCAGACCCTGCACACGGATTATATCGAATCCGCTGCGGGGAGCATTTCCCAAATCCGGGAATGCACCGCGGAACTGATCAAATTTGCCAAGGAAAGTCATACTCCTGTTATTTTGGTAGGGCATATCAACAAAGATGGCACCATTGCAGGCCCCAAGATTTTGGAACATATGGTGGATACCGTTCTTCAGTTTGAAGGAGACCGCAATTATGTATATCGCATTCTCCGTTCTCTTAAAAACCGCTTTGGTTCCACTGCCGAACTGGGCATTTACGAAATGCAAGGAAGCGGCCTGCGTGAAGTAAACAATCCTTCTGAGGTTTTGATTTCCAAGAGCGACGAAGATCTTAGTGGTACGGCAATAGCGGCCACGGTGGAAGGTATGCGACCCTTGTTGATAGAAATTCAGGCCTTGGTTAGCACAGCGGTCTACGGAACACCACAACGTTCCGCTACAGGTTTCAACGCCAAACGATTGAACATGCTATTGGCCGTTTTGGAAAAACGCGCAGGTTTTAAGTTAGGGGCAAAAGATGTTTTTTTAAACATCACTGGGGGAATATCCGTGGATGATCCTGCCATTGACCTGGCTGTTATGGCCGCCATCCTATCCAGCAATTCCGATATCGCCATAGAAAAAGGCGTTTGTTTTGCAGCAGAAGTCGGACTTGCGGGAGAAATTAGGCCAGTGCAACGAGTAGATCAGCGCATTCTCGAAGCCGAAAAATTGGGCTTTTCCAAAATATTTGTCTCCAAAAACAACAAAATAGGCCTAAAACAATCCGGCATACAGATTCAAAAAGTATCCAAGATCGAGGACGTCGTTGCTCATCTCTTTGGTTGATCAAGGAGCAGGGTTTGGAATGGCGCTGTGTATTTCCTCAATGCCATCCAATACCTCATCGGAAAGGTCCACATCGATACTGGCGATGTTTTCCTTGAGTTGTTCCATAGTGGTAGCACCAATGATATTGCTCGTTAAAAATGGTCGGGTATTTACAAATGCCAAGGCCATTTGAGCGAGGCTAAGATTGTGTGCCTTGGCCAAGTCAGCATATTTTTGTGTGGCCTGTGTAGCAGTTTCTCCACTATAGCGACTATAGTTTGGGAATAATGTTATCCGTGCTTTTCTAGGTGGGATTTCGGTAAGGTATTTACCGCTCAGCACCCCAAATCCAAGAGGAGAGTACGCCATTAAACCAATTTGTTCCCTCATCGAAATTTCGGAAAGACCTACTTCAAAAAGTCGGTTAAGGAGGCTATACGGGTTCTGAATGGTGCGCATTCGGGGCAATCCTTGGTGGACTTTGCTCTCCTCCAAATAGCGCATGGTGCCCCAAGGGGTTTCGTTGGACAATCCTACGTGCCTAATCTTACCTTCGGCAATCAAATCTCGTAGGGTCTCCAAAACTTGGTGTATGTTGTCGTCCCAAACATCAACAGCATGGGCATTGTAACCTCTTTGACCAAAATAATTGGTATTCCTTTCTGGCCAATGGAGTTGGAACAGGTCAATATAATCGGTCTGTAATCGCCTTAGGCTTCCTTCTACCGCACCAACCAAAGCTTCTTTACTGAACCCGGTACTTCGAATATGGTTTGCGACCTGCCCCGGTCCTGCAATTTTTGAAGCCAAGACCACCCTATCCCGATTCCCAGTTTTTTTGAACCAATTCCCGATCAATTCTTCTGTAACGGCATATAATTCCTTTTTGGCCGGAACGGGATATAATTCTGCCGTATCAAAAAAGTTAACGCCTTGGTCTAGGGCATAGTCCATTTGCTCCTGCGCTTCCTCTTCATTGTTTTGGCGCCCCCAGGTCATGGTGCCCAAGCAAATTTTGCTGATTCGGATATCGGTATGCGGGATTCTGGTATACTTCATTTTTTACAAATTAGGACGGTTAACGATTGGGGCTCTCAAACCCAACCATCTTACTTTCTACCTTTAGAATAGCATTATTTTTCAACCTCCAATAAAATGGGGCAGTGATCACTATGTTTGGCTTCGGACAAGATCACAGAACGCTTTAACCGATCTTCCAAAGGATCGGCCACCATGCCATAATCCAAACGCCAGCCTTTGTTGTTGGCCCTGGCATTGGCGCGGTAACTCCACCAGGTGTAATTATCGGGTTCCTTATTGAAATGCCTAAAACTGTCAATAAAGCCACTTTTCATAAAATTGCCGATCCATTCGCGTTCCACAGGCAAGAATCCCGATACGTTTTTGTTTCGGACAGGATCATGAATATCTATAGCTTCATGACAAATATTATAGTCTCCCAACACAATTAAATTGGGACGTTCTTTCCGAAGCTCATCTGCATATTTCTGAAAATCGTCCATATACGTCAATTTAAAATCCAGGCGATCCATATTGGTGCCGGATGGCAAGTACATGCTCATTATGGAAAGGTCTCCGTAGTCGGCTCGGATATTTCTTCCTTCATGATCCATGTAGTCGATACCCGTACCAAATTCCACATGGTCCGGCTCCTCTTTACAAAGTAAAGCCACGCCACTATATCCTTTTTTTTGGGCGCTGAACCAATAATTATGGGAATATCCTGCCTCTTTAAAAACAGTAGTATCCAATTGCTCCTCCATGGCCTTGGTCTCCTGCAGGCAAACCACGTCAGGGCTCACCGTTTCCAACCATTCCACAAATCCTTTTTTAAGCGCTGCCCGAATACCGTTTACATTGTAGGATACAATTTTCATATACTCAATTTTGTTCAAAAATAGCTATTGTGAACGGCTCCTTAAAATTGAATTTACCTATGAATCTATCAATGGAATGAATTGATGTCCCTTTTTTTGATCTTTTCGTTTACTTTTAAGCCAAAAAGCTTCCTCATGACAGCACTTGTTCTAATCGATGTCCAACGCGGACTACAAGAAATCGGGTTTTACGGCACAGAAAGAAACAATATGGATGCCGAGGAAAATTGCGGAAGGTTATTAACGTTCTTCAGGAAAAAACAATGGCCCATCTTCCATGTAAAACATAATTCCACCGACCTTGGTTCCCCTTTGCACCCAAGTAAAGTAAGTAACTCTTTTCATCCGGCCGTGGAACCTATAATCAATGAACCGATTTTTGAGAAAACGGTGAACAGTGCTTTTATTGGCACTGAACTGGAGGCTCGATTAAGAACAGAGCACATCACTAATTTAGTGATAGCGGGTCTAACGATAGAACATTGCATTTCCACCTCGGTAAGAATGGCGTCGAATTTAGGTTTTAACGTTATTTTGGTTTCCGATGCGACCGCTGCCTTCGATAAAATAGGACACGATGGCAACACATACGCTGCTGATGTTATTTTCCACGCAGAACTGGCCAACCTTAAAGATGAGTTCGCAACGATAAAGGATACCGACACCATATTGAAAGAACTTGATCATTAGTCCCTATTTTTACAACTCTAATAATTCTGTTATTCTTATGGTAAGATCAGCATCATTTTTTTTATTATGTTTCTTCCTTGCAATCGTACAATTGTTCAGTCAGTCCGAACCGCTTAAAATTGGAATCGCAGGACTTACGCATACCCATGTTCATTCGATTTTGGGCCGCGATGCCATTGGCGACATCAAAATTGTGGGCATTGCAGAGCCAAATCGTAAGCTTGCCCAACAATATGCCGATCAACACGGGTTTTCCATGGATTTGGTGTACAACAGCCTAGAAGAAATGATTGCCGCCACCCAACCACAGGCAGTAACCGCATTTGGCAACATATTCGATCATTTGGAAGTAGTTCAGACCTGTGCACCAAAAGGAATCCATGTTATGGTAGAAAAACCATTGGCGGTAAATATGCGACATGCCAAAAAAATGAAAGCGCTTGCACAAGAACACCGTATACATCTGCTCACCAATTACGAAACCACTTGGTACCCGACCAACCATAAAGCAAAAACCCTCTTGGACAATGGCGAAATTGGAGACCTTAAAAAAGTCGTTGTCCGCGATGGTCATCGCGGACCCGTAAAAATTGGGATTAACGAAGAATTTCTGGAGTGGCTCCAAGATCCCGTGCTCAATGGCGGTGGTGCCCTCACCGATTTTGGCTGTTACGGGGCAAATCTTATGACGTGGCTATTACAAGGCAAAAAACCAAATACCGTTACCGCTGTTACCCAACAATTACAGGCGGAAAACAATCCCGAAGTAGATGATGATGCCGTTATAATTCTTACTTATGACGACTGCCAAGCGGTATTACAACCTTCTTGGAATTGGCCCATAGGCAGAAAGGATATGGAACTTTATGGCTTAACAGGTGCTATTTATGCAGATAACAGAAATACACTTCGGGTAAGAACTGCAGAAGGTTATGATGGCTACCAAGAAGAAATCTCAATCTTAGAAGAAAGACCTTATCCCTACAACGACCCATTTTCACTTTTGGTTGCTGTGGTGCGCGGTTCCGTTGAGTTAAACCCAAATAATCTAAACGCGCTCGAAAACAATATGACCGTAGTGGAAATATTGGATGCTGCACGCAAAAGTGCAAAAACGGGTAAAACCATCAAACTAAAAAAATAACCTCTACCAACATTTGTTTCCAATGAGAGTCTTTGTTTCCCTATTATGTGTATCACTGCCCTTACTTTTACTGGGCCAGATTTCCCCAAAAGACTCCATAACCCAATTGGATGAAATTATTCTAGTCCAGAACGCCGTTCCAAAAAAAGCCACGGGAATCACTCCTTCTTCAAAAATTGACGGTCAAACCTTTGAGCGTTTCAACCCCACGGACATCCCTTCTGCCATCAATCAGATTTCGGGCGTTTATATTTTATCGGGAGCCATCAACACCAACCGCATAACAGTTCGGGGCATTGGAGCAAGGACACCATACGGAACCAATAAACTACGCATGTACTTTAATGGAATCCCTGTAACCAATGGTACCGGCTCTTCTACCATTGAAGCTTTCGACTTTGAAAACCTGGGTGCCATAGAGATCATAAAAGGACCTAAAGGTACTGCGTACGGCTCCAATCTTGGTGGAGCTTTTATTTTGGACACCAAAGCGTCCATTGAAAATAAGACGCAATTGACCAATACGTTTTCGGTCGGCTCGTATAACATGGTAAAGGACAACCTAACATTTTCGCATGCAGAAGATGGTCTTAAACTAAGTTTAAGCTATAATCATTTGGAAACCGATGGGTTTCGTCAGAACAATGAATTTGAACGTGATGGATTTTTACTGAACACACAATTCCGAACGGGAAGAAACAGTAGTTTGTCCTTTTTAATGAACTATATTGATTACACGGCCCATATTCCAAGCTCCATTAACCAAACGGTTTTTGATGAGGACCCTACCCGTGCTGCATCAAACTGGCTGGCCGCAAAAGGATATGAAGCTAACAAATATGTTTTAACGGGTCTCTCGCATACGTATCGATTTTCACAGCAGCTTCAGAACACAACCAGTATTTTTTATTCCTATTTGGACCATTACGAACCAAGGCCATTCAATATTTTGGATGATTTTACCAATGGGTTTGGTTTTAGAACCGTTTTTGAAGGCGATCTTGGCAAGGTTCAATTTACTTTTGGGAGTGAATTCTATAAAGATGAATACCACTGGGGCACGTATCAAAATTTATATGAGGAAAACAATGGCAATGGTAGTTTACAGGGAACTCAACTTAATGACAATATAGAATTCCGTCGACAATTTAACCTTTTTGGAACGCTTACCTATCCCATTACCTCTGCATTTTTGGTACAGGCCGGTCTCAACTTGAACAAAACCCATTACGACTATAGGGATTTGTTCAACCAAGAAGCAGAAAACGCATCGGCAGAGCGTGATTTTGATGCTATTTTACTTCCAAACCTTGGACTCAACTACCAATTAAAAAATGGAAAGATCTATGCGAACATTAGTCGGGGTTTTTCCAATCCCAGTTTGGAAGAAACATTGACTCCCGAAGGCGTCATCAACCCGGATATTGCACAAGAAACAGGTATAAGTTATGAGTTGGGAAGTGAGTTGTCGCTGTTTGAAAAGAGACTTACGGCCAACATTGTCCTATATCGAATGAACGTAAAAAACCTTTTGGTGGCCCAACGTGTAGGTGAAGACCAATATATTGGCAGAAATGCGGGAGAGACCCGCCATCAAGGGTTGGAACTGGACCTGCAGTATCAAGGCAAACTGTCTCGGTCCCTCACCTTTTCTCCTTATCTCAGCTATACTTTGAACGATCATAGTTTTTTGGATTTTGTGGACAACGACAACGATTATTCTGGAAATCCGCTCACGGGAGTCCCTAAAAATCGCTTAAGTTCAGGTATCGATTTTCGCCATTCGAATGGATTGCTGCTCCATCTTACCCATCAGTTTGTAGACGAAATTCCTTTAACGGATGCCAATACGATTAACAGCGATTCCTTTAACGTATTCCATATGAAGTTGGGATTCCGCACTTCACTTTCACAGAACATCAGTTTGGGACTGAACGCAGGTGTCAACAATATTTTTGACACCAATTATGCCCAATCTGTATTGATCAATGCGGTTGGTTTTGGCGGGTCGCAACCAAGATACTTTTACCCGGGAAATGGTCGGAATTTATTTGGAGGGATACAATTAAGCTATGTTTTTTAATATTTGATGCATGACACCTAGAATCGAAACTGTGCCGACCACATTTTTGATTGGCCAAAAAACGACAACATCTTTGGTCAGCGATAAGACCAGGGAACTTTGGCAAAGCTTCTCCCCAAGAAAAAAGGAAATAAAAAACTTGGCAAGTGAAGATCTATATTCCGTTGAAATCTATCCAGGTCCGGAATACTTTCAGCATTTTGACCCAACTATGGAGTTTGAAAAGTGGGCGGCCGTTGCCGTATCGGATTTTGATGAAATCCCGGAAAGCATGGATGTGCTAACCATCCCTTCGGGAGAATACGCTGTGTTTCACTACAGAGGAAAAACCAGTGAAGTCATGGAAATATTCAAGTACATTTATGGCGAGTGGTTCCCAACTTCTGGATTCACTATCGATCATAGGCCCCACTTTGCAGTAATGGGGAGTAAATACAAAGGAGAACATCCAGATTCCGAAGAAGATTTCTGGATACCGATCAAGAATACATAAAAAGATCATTGGAATTAATCCCAACAACAAAATTCAGTTAGACTAAAAAGGATGAAGGCAACAACAAATAGTATAGAATCCTTATCTTAGTTTTCCAATCTGCAATTAAATAATGAGGAAACTTGTTCCGTTTTTACTATTGCTTCTATTTTTTTCTTGCAACGAGCAGGCAAAAAAAGACGTGAGCTCAATCGACCCCGTTAATTGGAACAACCGTATTGCTTCTATATCCGCTAAAGATTCTTTATTGAACGGCACTTCCTACCTCTCCGTGTATTCCGAAATTTATAGTGAGACCGAGCACCGGACACACAACCTTACCAGTACCATCAGTATGCGGAACACCAACCTGACCGACACCATTTATATCACTAAAGCGGAATATTTTGATACCAAAGGCAATCTTATCCGGACTTATTTTGATCAGCCCATCTACATAAAGCCAATGGAAACGGTAGAAATCGTGATCGATGAGAAAGATCAATCCGGTGGTACCGGGGCCAATTTTCTTTTTCAATGGTCGATTAAGCCCGATTCCCACGAACCTTATTTTGAAGGAGTGATGATTTCCACATCCGGGCAACAAGGGCTATCCTTTACCACCGAGGGACGAAGAGTGGAATAACCCACTTGGGCAATAAATACCATAGTTTTAATCCTCCAATAATAGTATCTTGTATATCAATATTGGAACCCATATAGGTTTCCCTTGCACATAAAAACCACACTATGACCGATTTACAAATCGCCAAAGGTGTTTCATTGAAACACATAGCTACCATTGCAGAAAAATTTGGGATCGACTCCGATGAAATTGAAATGTTCGGGAAATACAAGGCCAAACTACCTCTAAAGGCCATTAATAGGACCAAAGCCCAAAACAGTAACCTTATTTTGGTTTCGGCCATTTCCCCGACTCCTGCGGGCGAGGGAAAAACCACTATGTCCATTGGGCTTTCCGAAGGCTTGAACCGCTTGGGCAAAAAAACGACCGTGGTTCTACGGGAGCCTTCTTTAGGTCCTGTTTTTGGCATAAAAGGAGGCGCAACTGGGGGCGGTTATTCCCAAGTTTTGCCCATGGAGGACATCAACCTACATTTTACCGGTGATTTTGCAGCCATTGAAAAAGCGCACAACCTATTATCGGCAGTTATCGACAACAATATTCAAAGTAAGACCAACTCTGTACGATTGGACCCCAGGACCATAGGTTGGAAAAGGGTTATGGACATGAACGATCGTTCCCTCCGGCACATTATTGTAGGCTTGGGCGGTACAACTTCTGGTGTACCCCGCGAAACAGGTTTTGATATTACCGCTGCTTCCGAAATTATGGCCATCCTCTGCTTGGCCGAAAGCCTTAGCGACCTAAAAAAACGCTTGGGCAATATTTTTGTGGGCTACACCTTCGACAAAAAGCCGATCTACGCCAAAGATTTGAAGGCAGAAGGCGCCATGGCTGCTTTATTAAAAGATGCCATAAAACCCAACTTGGTTCAGACTATAGAGGGAAATCCCGCCATTATTCACGGTGGGCCTTTTGCGAACATTGCTCAAGGCACCAATTCTGTGATCGCCACTTTAATGGGCATGTCGCATTCCAATTACACGGTGACCGAAGCTGGATTTGGTTTTGACCTTGGTGCCGAAAAATTCTTCGATATTAAATGCCAGAGTGCCGGCTTAACACCAAAAGCCGTAGTGCTCACTACAACTATTCGCGCGCTAAAATATCATGGGGGAGCAGATTTAAAAACCTTGACAGAACCCAATGTGGAAGCTTTAAAAAAAGGACTTCCGAATTTGGAAAAACACTTGGAGAACATAGCCAAGTTCAAGGTAATCCCTGTTATATCCATAAATAAGTTTGTATCCGACACAGATGAGGAGATTGCCGTGATCAAAGAATTGGCCAATTCCAAAGGAATTCGCGTAGCCGTTGCGAATGTTTGGGCCAAAGGCGGTGAAGGTGCAGAAGAATTGGCCAAAGCAGTAATCGATATTGTAGAGTCCAACGATTCTAATTTTGCACCATTATATAATTGGAAATCCAGTGTAAAAGATAAAATCGCCACCATTGCCACCGAAATTTACGGTGCCGAGTATGTGGATTACACGGCCAAAGCCAAAGCCGACCTCAGAAAAATTTCTGATCTTGGATTGGATCGGCTACCCGTTTGCATAGCAAAAACACAAAAGTCTTTATCGGATAATCCCAAACTATTGGGCAGACCAAAAGACTTTATCATTACGGTGCGGGAAATAGAAATTGCCGTTGGTGCAGGTTTCTTGATCCCGATTACCGGAAATATTATGCGAATGCCCGGTTTGCCCGCTCATCCAGCTTCCGAAGGAATGGATATTAACGATGATGGTGAAATTACCGGTTTGTTCTAATCCTTAGATTTTCTGCAACCAATAACGCATATCCACCTCTTTGGAAATGATTTCTTTCACCTCCGAAAGTTTTACACGGTTTTGCTCCATGGTGTCCCTGTGACGGATGGTTACCGTATCATCTTCCAATGTTTGATGATCAACGGTAACACAAAACGGTGTTCCTGCCGCATCTTGGCGACGGTAGCGACGGCCTACGGCATCCTTTTCGTCATAATCCACATTGAAATCCCATTTCAATTCGTCCACCAATTTCTGGGCGACTTCGGGAAGTCCATCCCTTTTCAATAATGGGAGTACGGCGACCTTGTTCGGGGCCAGAACGGCCGGAATTTTAAGTACCGTACGTGTGGACCCGTTTTCCAACTCCTCCTCTTGCAAGGAGTTGGAGAAGACCGCCAAGAACATACGATCCAACCCTATGGAAGTTTCCAACACATATGGAGTGTAGCTCTGGTTTTCTTCGTGGTCGAAATATTGTAGTTTTTTACCTGAATATTCTTCATGCTTCCCCAAATCAAAATCGGTACGGGAATGGATTCCCTCCAATTCCTTGAATCCGAATGGGAACTTGAACTCGATATCGGCCGCGGCATCTGCGTAGTGTGCCAATTTTTCGTGGTCGTGGAAACGATAATTGTCTTCTCCCATGCCTAGGGAGAGGTGCCATTTCATCCGTTTTTCCTTCCAAGCTTCGTACCACTCCATTTGGGTGCCCGGTTTTATAAAGAACTGCATTTCCATCTGTTCGAATTCCCTCATCCGGAAAATAAACTGACGCGCTACGATCTCGTTACGGAAAGCTTTTCCTGTTTGGGCTATCCCGAACGGAATTTTCATTCTTCCAGTTTTCTGTACGTTCAAAAAATTGACAAAGATTCCTTGTGCAGTTTCTGGACGAAGGTACAGATCCATCGCGCTATCGGCAGAAGCGCCCAACTTGGTTCCGAACATCAAATTGAACTGCTTTACATCCGTCCAATTTTTAGATCCGGACAATGGACAGGCAATTTCGAGCTCTTCGATCAGTGCTTTTACATCGGCCAAATCTTCCTTTTCCAAAGACTGACCCATTCTTTTTAAAATGGAATCGGCTTTTTCTTGATAGCCCAAAACTCGATTGTTGGTGGCAAGGAATTGTTCTTTGTCAAAGCTATCGCCAAATCGTTTGGCGGCCTTGGTCACTTCTTTCTCGATTTTGGCCTCTATTTTGGCGACATAGTCCTCGATAAGGACATCGGCACGATATCTTTTTTTGGAATCTTTATTATCAATCAACGGATCGTTGAAGGCATCCACGTGGCCCGAGGCTTTCCAAGTGGTAGGGTGCATAAATATGGCAGCATCGATGCCCACAATGTTCTCATTGAGCTGCACCATGGCTTTCCACCAATATTCGCGAATATTCTTTTTTAGCTCCGCACCGTTCTGACCGTAGTCGTAAACAGCACTAAGTCCATCATAAATTTCACTGGATTGGAATACGTACCCATATTCCTTTGCGTGTGAGATTACCTTCTTAAAAACGTCTTCTTGATTTGCCATTGGGCAAAAATAGAATTTTACCCAAAAAGAAATAAGCTATTTCAACTGAAATTCGGTGGAAGCCAACAATCTTTCGTCCTCAAATACATTAAGTGTGTAAATTCCCTCTTCCAAAGAACCTTCCGGAACGGTAATGGCATCACAGATACTGATCTCTTTTCCGGTATATACGATTTCCACCTTTTTACTATAGGTATTCCCACTTACCGAAATGGTATTCGCGTTGTCCTCGACAACCCTCATGTTGGGGTCCAAAAATTGAAGGTAGAGTACTTTAATATCGCCTCTGGAACTTGCATCGCTCAGAATGGTAACGCAACCACGTAATTTTTCGATTACGGAAGCCTTATTGGTTTTGATAGGTCTTCCTGCCCTTAACCTAAATCCGCTACCTTCTGCATCTTGCAGCTTTAAATAGCTTTTTATTCGGAGTTCCCGGGTTAGCTCTTTATTGGTTTCCCTGAGCAGGGATTCGGTTTGTTGCATGCTACTTGCCCTGCCACGGAGTTCTTCCAATTGCTTTATGGTCTCGTCGTACTTACTGACCAACAAGCTATTGTTGTACCTAAGAAAATTATTCTTGAGCTTGAGGCTGTCAAAACGTAGCTCCAACTTTCTTAGCTCTTTTCGGGTTTCCTTTAATTTGGTAATGCTAAAATTTAAGCGTCCCACAGAATCCAAAAGTTGCTGAACCCTAAAGCGCGAGGTTTGGAGCTCGATTTCGTTAACCTCGTTTAAACCGGACAAACGATCCACCTCGGCCCGCATCAACGTCAAATCCTTTACCAAAAGTGACTTTTCTTCTTCTAAATAAATCATTTGGTTCTTGGACTGAGCGTAACTGTAATAAAAGGCTATTAGAATCCCCACGATTACCGCTACCAGAGCGGCAAAAATAATTTTGTAATTGAAATTGTTATCTTGGGAGTTCATGGGGTTGACAATCTGCTCTAAAACATATATAAGTTTTGACACCAAAAAGGTTGGCTAAGATAATAAACGAGATTAACACCATCCTATTGCCAAGGGCATGTTTTGGATGTAATGCGCAATTATTTACCGAAGAGCATATTTTGTGTGCAGTTTGTCGACATGATGTGCCACTCACCGATCATAACTATCTGGAAGAAAATGAAGTGGACCGCATATTTTATGGTAGAGTTCCCATAAAAAAGGCTGCTTCGTTCGTATTTTTCTCAAAAAATGGACCTATAAAAAATTTACTGCATTGGCTCAAGTATAAAAACCAAGAACAAATTGGTGGTTTTTTTGGGGATTGGTGCGGCTCGCTTTTACAGCTACAGGAAGAACTTGATGATATTGAGGTTGTGATCCCTGTTCCCTTACATAACAAAAAACTTAAAAAGCGCGGGTACAACCAAGTTGCGCTATTTGCCCGAACAATTGCAGATCGACTTGGTGTTGTTTACTGCGATGATTGGTTGATCAAGGTAAAAAACACAAAAACACAGACCAAAAAAGGCAGGCAGTGGCGCTGGGAAAGTTCCAAGGATGCCTTTCGCCTAGATTCGTCCAAAAAGTACACCTATAAACAAATATTGCTGGTCGACGATGTGATCACTACAGGGGCCACAATAGAATCCTGTGCCCAAACTCTTCTCCAACAACCGGGTATGGAAATTTCGGTATTGAGTATTGCTGTTGTTCCTGAGGGTTAAAATTTATTAATGAGACACACCAGTTTTTAAATAAGTTGTTTCTTTGTTGCACATTATTTTAGGCATGGTGCACTTAAAAAAACTGTTCGGACTCCTTTTCTTTGCTTTTATGACCTTGGCACTTTGGCAATGTGCCAAACGTGGTTCTCCGAGCGGCGGTCCAAAAGATGTAACCCCACCTAAACTTACCCGTACGGAACCAGAGAATTTTAGCACTAATTTCAAGGCAAAGAAAATTCGACTTTATTTTGATGAATTGATCAAGCTTCAAGATGTACAGAATCAATTAGTGGTATCTCCTCCATTTAAACATGCTGCGGAGATAAAGCCCCAAGGCACCCCCAGCAAGTTTATAGAGGTTACCATAAAGGACACACTTCGTGAAAATACGACGTACACCATCAATTTTGGGCAAAGTATCCAAGACAATAACGAAGGAAACCCCAATAGTTTTTTGAGCTACGTGTTCTCTACAGGGGACTATATTGATTCCTTGACCTTATCCGGAGCGGTAAAAGATGCCGTAAACAGAAAAGCCGATGAATTTATCAGTGTTGTCCTCTACGAAATGGACAGTACCTATACCGATTCCACTATTTACAAAGAGCCCCCTTTGTACATTACCAACACCGGGGATAGTTTGCCGCTCTTTGAATTAAGAAACCTAAAGGCCGGAAAATATGCGCTTTTTGGTTTAAAAGATGTAAACAAGAACAATATGTTCGATCAGGCCCAGGACAAAATTGGGTTTATCGAGGATACCATTACTATTCCGACCGATTCAATCTATTTGCTAAACCTATTTAAGGAAGAATTAAATTATAAAGCTTCGGTACCCAGTTTGGTGGCCAAGAACAAAATAATATTCGGGTATCAAGGCAATCAAACGGATATGGATATCAGTACTATTACTGCTCTTCCCGATTCCGTGAGCACAACTATTTTGAAAGAGCGGGACAAGGATACTTTAAATTTTTGGCTGACACCGACCGAGTTGGATTCCATTGTTTTTCTGGTAAAAAACGACAAGGTCGAGGTTATCGACACCTTTACGGTAAAAATGCGCGACCTCGCCATAGATTCGTTAAAACTTTCTACTTCGGTAAACGGGAAAATTAATTTCGAGGATACTTTTAGCATTTTGGCCAATACGCCCTTGGTTACTCTGGACACCACACAAGTCTCCCTAAATGTAAGCGATTCTATTCCTGCCCCGTACAGTGCCGCTTTGGACACCATAAAAAACAAAATTGATTTTGATTTTGAAACAGAACCCAATCAAAATTATACGTTTACATTGTTGCCCGGGGCCATCACCGATTTCTTCGGGATACAGAACGACACCCTCTCATATAACCTTTCTACCGGTAGTTTTGCCGATTATGGAAATCTGCGCATGGTACTGGGAGGAGACGTAAACTATCCTGTAATTGTTCAGCTCACCAACGAAAAAGGAGAAATTCAGCGTGAGATTTTGGCGCGCGAATCACAAATTTTTGAGTTCAACAACTTGCAACCTGGAAATTATGTTGCCAGAGTAATTTTAGATGAGAATGGCAATGGCAAAATGGATACGGGGAATTTTCTTAAAAAAATCCAACCGGAAAGAGTAAGTTATTATCCCGGAACTATTGAGATCAGAGCTAATTGGGAAAAAGAAGAAACTTTTATTTTATCAAATTAAAAGTGTCCCTGTCTTCCAAAAATTTTAATTTATTTCTTGTATTTTCAATGTGTTCCTTATGCAGTTTGGCATAAAGAATTTCTTCATTTCTCGAGAATACCAACGGTTCGCCGAGTACGTTATAAATTGCCGAATGTCCAGGATATTCAAAACCCAACTCATCGATTCCGCTCCGATTGACCCCGATACTATAGGACATATTCTCTATGGCTCTTGCCTTTAAAAGTGTATCCCAGGCATTAATTCTCTTTTTTGGCCAGTTTGCAACATAAATGAGTATATCGTAGTTTTCGGTGTTCCTTGCCCAAACAGGAAACCGAAGATCATAACATATCATAGGACATATTTTAAATCCTTTGTACTCAAACATCAATTTTTGGTTTCCCGCTTTATAAACCTCATTTTCTCCCGCCAAGGTAAATGTGTGCCTTTTATTATAGGTGTACATTTCCTGATCTGGGGAAACAAAGAACAAACGGTTGTAAAATGCATCTTCTTCCCGATACACAATGCTTCCCATAACCGCCGCATTAGTGTTTTGAGCAATAGTATGCATCCATTGTACAGTAATTTCGCTTTCTTCCTTTACTATGACATCCGGATTCATGGTAAACCCGGTAGTGAACATTTCTGGTAGTACGATCAAATCCACATCATGCGAAATACCTGCTATTTTATCCTCGAACATTTTTCTATTGGCTTCGGGTTTTTCCCAATGCAGATAGGTTTGGATCAATGCGAGGTTCAATGTGGGATACATCTAATATTTTTTTAGGAGTTCCTGCATTTCGGTGATTCCTTGTTCCACCACATGATCCATGGCTGATTTACCCCTAGCATCCTTTACTGTGGCATCTGCGCCATTTTTAAGCAATAGTTCCGCCATATCTTTCCGGTTAAAGGTAACCGCATAAATTAGACAGGTAGCTCCCATCGCATTCTTTACATTTACACTGGCCCCTGCATTGATCAGAGTTTCTGCAATACCTGTATATCCTTTAAAGCAAACTCCCATTAGAGCGGTGTTTCCGGAACCGTCCAAAGCATCGACTTTGGCCCCTTTGTTCAGCAAGGACCGAACAATATCGCTATGTCCATAATACGCAGCCAAAAGCAATGGTGTTGATCCACGTTGATCTTGTGTTTCCAAGAGTACTGGATCGGTCTGCAATAGGCCTTCCACTCCTTGGAGATTTCCATTTCTTATATGGTTGAAGAGTTCTTCCTTTCTATTTTTAGTCATGCTGAAAGTTATAAAAAAACTGCCACAACCGTATGGGTCATGGCAGTATTGAAATTGATTTTCTTTTTCTGTTTATTATGTTTTAATTCAAATCAAATCGGTCTAAGTTCATCACCTTTGTCCATGCAGCCACAAAATCTTTTATGAATTTTGTTTTTGACCCGGACTCGGCATAAACCTCTGCTATTGCTCGCAAAATGGAGTTTGATCCAAATACCAAATCCACACGGGTACCCGACCATTTAAACTCACCGGTTTTTCGGTCAACGCCCTCGTATAATGATTTTTCTTCGTTGGCAGCTTTCCATTCCGTAGACATATCGAGAAGATTCACAAAGAAATCGTTGCTCAACACTCCAATATTCTCGGTAAAAACCCCGTGTCTCGACCCATCAAAATTGGCTCCAAGTACGCGCAAACCTCCAACAAGGGCGGTCATTTCCGGTACGGTAAGTGTCAACAATTGAGCTTTGTCCACCAATAAATGTTCTGCGGGAACTTTAACCCCATCCACCACATAGTTTCTAAATCCATCATAAGGCGTGTTCAAAAAGTCCACTGATTCTATTTCGGTCTGCTCTTGTTTTGCATCGTTACGACCTGGAGTAAACGGTACTTTGGTAGAAACACCAGCGTCCTCGGCTGCTTTTTCTATAGCGGCACTACCCCCCAAGACGATCATATCTGCAAGTGAGATTTTTTTTCCGCCACCTGCATTCTTGTTGAATTCATCTTTGATTCCCTCCAAAACCCGTATGGTTTTATCGGTTCCTTTGTTTACTTCCCAGCTTTTCATAGGTTCCAAATTGATGCGGGCGCCGTTGGCTCCCCCACGTTTATCACCTCCTCGAAAAGTAGCTGCCGATGACCAAGCCGTATAGACCAAATCGGATACTGAGAGATCGGAATCCAATATCTTCGATTTCAACAATGCCACATCGGCATCATCGACCAAAGCATAGTCCACAGCGGGAATTGGGTCTTGCCAAATCAATTCTTCCTTGGGCACTTCTGGTCCAAGGTATCGGGAAACCGGTCCCATATCTCGGTGTGTCAGTTTAAACCACGCTCGAGCATAAGCCTCGGCAAAGGCCTGTGGGTCGTTGTAGAATTTTCGTGAAATCTTCTCATATGCAGGATCAAAACGCAAGGACAGGTCCGTTGTCAACATAGTGGGTTTTCTATTGGGGCCTCCAAAAGGATCAGGAATAATGGCCTCGGCATTTGCCGCTACCCATTGGTGAGCACCGGCAGGGCTTTTGGTCAGTTCCCAATCATACTCGAACAAGAATTTGAAGAAATCGTTGCTCCACTGTACAGGGGTAGATGTCCAAATTACTTCCAACCCAGAAGTAAAGGCGTCTGGACCTTTTCCTGAACCGTTCTTATTTTCCCAGCCAAAGCCTTGCGATGCCAAATCTGCTGCTTCTGGGTCTGCATCCATATCCACTTTTGCGCCATCACCATTACCGTGTGTTTTACCTATGGTATGCCCACCGGCAATCAATGCCACGGTCTCTTCGTCGTTCATTGCCATTCGCTCAAACGTCTCTCGGATGTCGTGTGCGGCAGCTACTGGATCGGGATTGCCATCCGGACCTTCTGGATTTACGTAGATCAATCCCATTTGTACTGCGGCCAATGGATTCTCTATTTCTCGCTCCTCTTTATTATGTTGGTAGCGGCTGTTCGGGGCATCACTCAATGCCAACCATTCAGTTTCGTTCCCCCAGTATACATCTTGGTCCGGTTCCCATACATCTTCTCGACCTCCGGCAAAACCAAAGGTGCGGAAACCTGTGGATTCCAAGGCGACGTTCCCTGCTAATATCATAAGGTCCGCCCACGATATTTTCTGACCGTATTTTTGTTTAATGGGCCATAACAAGCGTCGAGCCTTGTCCAAACTCACGTTGTCGGGCCAGGAGTTCAATGGAGCAAATCTTTGTTGCCCTCGGCCTCCTCCTCCACGTCCATCTTGCACTCTATAGGTTCCGGCACTATGCCATGCCATTCGAATAAACAAACCGGCATAACTGCCAAAGTCGGCAGGCCACCAATCCTGTGAATCGGTCATAAGATCTTTTAGATCTTTTTTGAGAGCTGAATAGTCCAGCTTCTTAAATTCTTCGGCGTAATTAAAATCTTTTCCATGTGGGTTCGATTTTTCTGAGTGTTGGCTCAAAAGTTCCAACCTTAATCGATTAGGCCACCAATCTTCATTCTGCGTACCTCCACCGGCAACTTCACTTAAAAAAGGACATTGACTTGCATCTGCCCCATTAGCCATTTCTTTACTCATGATGATATTGTTTTTTAAAGGTTTTTCGGATTACTAAAATTACAAAAAGTAGATCTCTAATCATAGACGTTTGATATTAAAATACTATTAAATCATAACTGTTCTCTATCCTTATTGATTCATTATATGTAAAGTTTAGCTCATATGCTTTTCTTAACAATTATTGTGAAAGTCTTTCCTGTAAACGACTTACGCGTTTTCTACCTTTGAATTGAATACAAAAAACAACAGATATGAAAAAAATAAAATCAGTGATCGTTGTGGCCTTGATGTTTATTGGAACAAGTGCCATAGCCCAGAACAGTAAGGACAGAAAGATTATGGCCGATTCGGAGAGGGCCAAAACAACCCTATTGGAAACCAGTCCTGCTTTGGACCAGTTTTTTGAAGAATCCGCAGGTTACGTTATTTTTCCTAATGTTGGAAAAGGAGGATTTATTATTGGCGGGGCATCGGGCAATGGTGTGGTCTATGAAGACGGTGATGCCGTGGGCATGGCAAATCTTAAAAAATTGAATATCGGGCTACAGGCTGGTGGACAGGCTATTATTGAAGTTATTTTCTTTGAGACCGAAGTGGACCTGCAACGTTTTAAAACCGAGAAGTTCCAGTTTGCGGCAGAAACTTCTGCTGTGGCCCTAAAATCCGGAATTGCTTTTGAGGCCAAATACAAAGACGGTGTAGCCGTTTTTGCACTTCCGAAGGCCGGTCTTATGGCAGATGCATCGGTCGGTGGACAAAAATTTAAGTATACGGCTTTCTAAAATCTTGAATTTAATATTTAAAGCCCCATAAATGGGGCTTTTTTTATCTATCTATACCAACAGAATATTGTTTCTCCAAAACTTTAATCATTTTGTCTCTTTTTTTCTTTTTTTTGAAGGATGAAGAAAATAATGGTAATGAAATACCAATCTCCAATGTGCCTAAAGCAATTAGACTTCCACCAACAATGACGTGACCTGTGTTTTCACTTATATGGGTGTCATCACAATCACCATCTTGAGACAAGATTAAAATCCCTCCAGTAAGCATCAAAAGACCTAGCCCCGAAAAACTACCCCCCATAATTAGATTCTTCTTTCGTTTACGATCAATCTCCAAAATATCATAAATGTGCTGTTCATTGGCTTTACTGTGCTGAATCAAATCTGTATATTCCAATCCCAAATTATCCAATCGTTGGCGTTGTTTTGGCGTCAATTCTTGAGCGGAGAGTTGGGCTAGGCCCAAGAAGAATATAATAATAGAAACGATTTTATTTTCCATTTCATTACTATGTGGTTGAAAGCCCAACCCCTAAAGGGGTTTTGGGGCCAAGCTATACTATCAGTTGCACGGGCCACCGCAATCTGTGGCATTATTGTAATCTTCCTCAGTGAACACAAAATCCTCTATCAAATCACCATATATACATACATCAATAGGGTTTCTGCTATTTTCATTGCATTGTTCCTTAAATGTTGCAATGCGTTCATTTCCATATATTATAACCAATGAATCATTTAATCCGTTCCCATCTAGAAAATTTTTGTAATTATATTCACTTGGTGGTAAACCGTCTTTAAAAACTTTCTCGATTTTTTCATTGATCTCAAGATTTGTGATTTTGGGCGAAGAGTCAGGAAAATCGGAACGATAACTTTTAATAACTATTGGTTTTCCGCTATTGTTCGTTATTGAATAATAGTATACATCTCCTTCGCCTCGATCTGTACCACAGCCAAAAAATAGAATTGCCAGTACGATGTTTAGATATTTCATAGTTAAATTTAGTCTTTCCAATTATTAAATAATTCATTTAAATATTGCTCTGAAGAATTATTATACCTGTTTCTAATATTGTTTCGCCATTGTTCCCATGACCTGGCACCCCTTAAAGCATCTTCCAGTTGCTTTATGGAATATCCTTTCACCCTGTCTTTTGGATAATGAATACCATAAGTTTGTTGTTGGTTCACATTATCAATCATGTCGTAGCCCGCCGAGGTATAATATAGATTAAAGTCAATTCTTTGATTTTGGTATTTGTTTCTTTTATAATCATAGTTTGTTAAATTATATTTATTTTGATATCTCTGAAGAGCAAAAACTATCTCCACTGTAGATGCCCAAGTCTCCAAAAGCCTTCTTCGATTTTTCCCAGTAGGCCCGGGATTATTACAGCCGTTTAGAGATGTACATGGTCCAGTCCAAGCGTCCCAGACCACCGCATTATAAGCTCTCCTATCCACTTCTCTATGAGCGGCATGGGCGAGTTCATGCACAATAGTGCCATAGACAAAGTCGGATCTTGTTCTCCACTCCATCAAGGATATGTCACTGCCAAACCATATTCTACGCGCCTTTACATATGATGATCTGTCATTTTTAAGTCTTGCTGCAATTTTCAACTGTCTACGAAAAAAGCTGTTCCGTGGTGGGGAAGTCAACCCAAACCTACCTCCATAATAGTAATCATGCGCCCCTTGATGGATCAGAGCATAATATTGCTGCCTATCATCCACTACGTTACTGGTCGATTTGCCCAATCTCACAATCCAGTCTCCCCTTTTTTTAGGGCCATTAAGAATTGCTTGGCCAAAAGTACCTGATCTGATACTATACTGATACCTATCCCATTTAATACTATAATTGGCTTTTCTTCTAAATCTACCATTACATGAAAACCTACCTTTGCTATCTGTAAACCCTCTTCTTGTTGTAAACCACCTACGAGCCCTTACTTTTACCCCGGATACACCTACATAAGATTGAGTGACATGATCATACACCCTTATGATTCCCGAGGGTCTCCATTTGCTCTTTGCTGTGGCTGAACCCCCTATTTCTCCCTCATCCATATTTCCCGTTAAATGCAATGATTCGTCAACAAGTTGATATATTGTCTCTTTAGAGGCAAAAGAACTTTTCTCGTCCCCATCTGAATCAATTTCCTCATCCGGAATAAACAACTCTTCCAAAATCTCGAACTCTACGTCTTTTGGGATTTCCTGGGAAACCGGAATGGAAGCATATTGATAGGTAGGTTGATCGATTGGAAGTTCAGGGTCATGGTAAAACTCTCCTTCTTCACTCATTTCATGATCTAGAGGAACATCATACAATACTAAAGTGGAGTCTGTTTTGAGTATAGCTAGCTCATCTTCGTCTTTTGGTTTGAACTTTACATATAGGTGAGTGGCTTTTATTTCACCGTCTTTTGACACTTTGGATTTTGCTTGTAAACTTTCCCAAGCTTTCCTCATATTTACCACTGAGTAAGGATTTTCCAGTTTTTTGCCAAGCTTGATCATTTGTAACGTATCACTTTCCTCTAAATTAAATTGTTGCGAAGAATCTTCGGGTTCTACCTGCTCTTTTTGGCAGGAGACCAATAAAGAAATTACCATTGCCTTACATGCAATAGCCCAATACATTTTTGTTGTTCTCATAGTTTAGAGTTTTAATTTTATTGGGGTATGCATCTGTATTTTAAATTTAAGGTAATGATATTGGATGTGTACATCGAGGATCGATTGACGAGTACCCCATTTGAGTTGACAGAAAAGCCTTATCAATTGACAAGTGTTTAATCCTATATTTAGGTATAAGTTACTCCCTAATCCCAGGGGAAAAATCCTCGGGGGCATTTTGGGGCGTTTTAATGGTTCCTGCATCTCCCGAATCGTTAAAAATGGTCCATTCACCAAAGGTGAAGATGGGACTGCCCAACAAAATATCAGAATTTCGAACGGCACGCCCATCTTCAAACTCATGATCGGTGCCTGTTCCATCCTCTCCAATTACTCCGAACACATCGATTACCTCGCCAAAAGGATCAACCAATTCCAGATTATCATCCCCATTGGAGTCTGCCGGGCTATTGGTGGACACGCCCAAGTCTGGTGCAAAGCCGTAAACCAGCTCAAATTCTTCCGCATTGGGCGAAATGACCAAAGTACTTTCCGGACCAATAACAACGCCCGACAAATCAATAGTGGAGCTAACTTCTGTATTATCGTTAGTGTATCGTCGGAGTGTCCACAGGTTTAAATCCAATGGTTCCAAAGCGGAATTGTACAGTTCTACAAACCGAGCTTTTGAATTATTGTCCGGGTCTGCCAATTCGGAAATAAATATTTGATCAGAGGTGAACTCTGTAATAATTTCTGGGCAACGCTCTTCGGTAAAATTTACATCTTCCAAGGTGCGAACAAACAATTGCGGAACATCTCCATCCTTTGTCAAAATAGCTGTAAGCGTCCCGTTATTTTCAGGTAAAGATTCGGCTTGGAAGTCGGCATACCCACTATTCACGAGCATAATCTCATTTTCTTCACAATCCTGTATGCCTCGTTCCGTCTCTTCTTCTGCAATGATGTAGGTTTCCCCCAAAATTTCATCAGCAAATTCAACACTTTGCAATTGCACTACTATGTTTGATGGCAGGCTGTTCATTTCGGGAATGGTTGTGACCACAGGATCTACAATTCCGCCACCGTCACACGACACAAAAAGGTGCTCCAATACTTTTCCAGAAGGTATCCTCCCGATGGAAATGTTTCCAAATGAAGAAAAAACACTGCCTATTCGAATATTGTTGCCCTTTTTGCTCAAATAAAGACCTTTTAATTTTACATATACTTTACTCCCTAATGGGAATTTTAAATGCGATTCCCTCAAATCCATTTCCAATTGAATTCCTTTGGACGGATTGCTCAATGCATCTTGCAGATAAAGCTCTCCGAAAAAGTTCCCAGCCCGGTCAGATGAAATCACGTAGCCTTCCAAAATCAAATCCTCTTGAATTTGGACTACCTCTTCTTGCACCAACGAATCCAAGTCTTCAAAGGAGATGTTGGCGGCCATATCGGTCTCACAATTACTGCCAATTTCATCAAATTCCCTTCCATCAACACAACATAAAAGAGTCATTGATCCAATAACAATAATGGTTTTAAACAGTACATTTTTCATAAGTAGGATTTAAAAGCTAATGGCCAAGTTCAAGAAATAGGTCCTCCCGTAACTGTACCAATATTTGGGTGCAAAAGAGGGAGAGCCGCTTTGATTGTCTTGTTTCAACTGACCAAAATTTCCGTTCCGGCTCTGTTCGTAACCGCCAGTTCGGAAGACTGTATCAAAAACATTGTTGATGCTGGCAAAAAAGCTGATGTACTTTCCATCAATAAGCCAAGATTTACCTCCGACCAGATTGAGCAAATAGATATCATCAAGCTTATTTTGCTTTAGCAATTTGGCTACATTTTCCTCCGTAGCATCGGAAAAGGTTTCACCGGTTTCCGGGTCTATTAAAAAACTTGCAGTTCTGGTAATTGTAGACAGATTGATGTAATTATTGGTGAGAAAATTGGTGGTTCCGCTTATCCACCAATACTTTGGAGCTCTGTAGGAAACTCCCAGCGCAAATGCCGTCTGGGGTCCCTGGGCCAATTTTAGGTCTTTAAGGGTGGCAACGCCCAAGTCAATATTTCCTTCTGGCGCTATCAGGTCTTCCTCAGCACCTGCAGTATCAAAATTGATTTGGACAGATGGGTCGCTAGCGTACACATAATGCCCCAAATTTCCGGCAGCGGTCAATTTTACCGTAGATGATGCCTCGTACTCGAAGCCAAACTCAATGCCTTTATGTAGCCTATCCAATCCCGTGATCACCTCCTGTACAAAATCGGAACCGAGTCCTGAATCCACAAAAAAGAAATTGATATCCGTGGTATGCTGGAATCTTGTGTAAAACGCACTGATTCGTCCTGTTAAGCGTGGCAAGCGCACAAAATAGCTCAAATCCACAC
Source organism: Flagellimonas alginilytica (assembly GCF_042134605.1). GTDB lineage: Bacteria > Bacteroidota > Bacteroidia > Flavobacteriales > Flavobacteriaceae > Flagellimonas > Flagellimonas alginolytica. The sequence goes on from NZ_CP169638.1 coordinate 1,245,736, forward strand.
TGCTTACCAACTCTTTCTGAAGCTCAGGAACTATTTCGTTGTTTTCCCTTGGGTTGATGAATATATTTTGAACAATAGGTGACCGTTCCACCATGGCTGCATTTGCAGCAAACCAATGCCTCCCCGTTAAGAAATAGGTAAATCCTCCTTTGTAGGCCAAATTGGAAAATGCTATTTTCTCGCCCGTTCCAAAGGAATTTTCCAAATAGCGCTCGTTTTTAAAGAATCCGTTACGCTGCACATTAAAATTGGAGTACGAGGCGGAAGCAAATCCATTCCACTTTTTGGCATTAAGTTTCACCTGTGCAAATCCTTCCAACTGCGAGGCATCTAAATTGTAATGGTAATTGAATTTTTCACCTTCAGTTTTCTGTAATTCTCCATCGACATGGTTCAATGTACTGGAAAAGGTATCCATATCCTCATGATAACTGGCACCCAACAGATCTTGAATCTCTGCATAATTTTCTGATGATGTGGATCTAAAATTTCCACCAAATCCCAGTTTAATGAAATCGCTCAATGTATAATTGAAGCTAGTGGCTGCAGAAATAGTTGTGTTGTGAGCAATATCATCATAAAGCAGGTAAGCTGCTTTTTCTCCATTGTTACTGTTAGCCGTGTAGAGTTGTCCCCAATCCAATTGCGGGTTCTCCAAAAAGGCTTCTCTTGCCAAGTTGGCATTTATAAAGTCCGCTCCAATGGAACTGTTGATGTGGTAGCTGGGCAAATAGCGATAGTAGGTCGGGTCGGGATTCGGCGCATTGTAATAGCCAAGTCTGCTTCTGGAATTGATCCCCGTTTGATAGGCAAGTCCAATATTCCAATCGATTTTATTCTTATCCAATGCATAGTTCAAGAGAAATAACGGTTCAAAAACCTCTCGTTCCCTAGAATTCCTGATTTTTCCATCCTGTTTTCCCCAATACGGATTGTACTGGTTGCCCCTCAAATCAAAAACCTCCTCCGTTAAGGCTGAAGAACGTCCGCGCCGGTTACGTGCCAAAATTGAGGTAAATGTGATGCTATTTTGTGGGTTGAACTGGTACTCTATTGCTCCAAAAACTGAATAAGCATCGTACAACGTACCTTCTACAAACCCCTCTTTGGCCCACCGCCGCGAAACGGATACCGAATAAGCCAATCCCCTCGGTTTTTCTCCTGAGTTATAAGTGGTCATAAGTCTACCGCGATAGGTACGATTGGAAGCTGATGAAGATAAGCGTAGGCCTGGACGCATAACAGAGGGCCGGGTGTTGATATTGGTATTTCCCAAAATGCCCCCAAATGTATAGGGATCGAATGTTAGACCATTGGTAAATTCTTGATTTCGTACCGCATCATTAAGTCCGCCCCAATTGTTCCATTGCGGCCTCCCATCAAAAAATTTATTCACTGGAATACCATTAATTAGCACTTGTCCATTTCTGGAATCGTAACCTCGTACCTTAAAAAATGCTTGACCAAAATCAAAAGCGGCACGGTTCAAGAAAATGTCGCGTGTAGATTGCAACAATCCCATGGAAGTGGAAACGGTTTCAGCATCATCGGACAGGTCGCCATCGGTAAGCGAAATCAAATTATCCGTTTGCTCGTGGGCAATATCCCGTTCGAGATAAATCAGCCCTAAATCAATCGGGTTTCCTTCCAAATAGACCGAAAATCGCTTCGATATAAAATCCAAAGCGGAAATACGGAGCATTTGCTCTCCGGATTTGGACAAGGTAATTTCAAAGGCTCCGTTCTTGTTTGTCTCAAATTCTTGTGAAGTGTTTTCCAATGTAATTATAGCATTGGAAATGGGCACATCCGAACCCTTTTCCATTAATTGTCCTGTAATTCGAGTACTATGTTGTGCATACAGCAATTCACAACAACAAAGCACGGCCACTACTATGGCTAGCCTCATAGCGTATTGTAGGTTAATTAAGAAAAAAGGGGTTGTAATTGCTGTACAAACTGCGGAAAAGCGAACAATTCTACATATTTTAGCTACAAAATCAAAATAAAATGCGATTATTAATATGCCTACTTGTATTAATATCGACCTCACTGTATGGACAAAAGTCCAAGGCTTACACCTTAAGAACAATTGCTTTTTACAACTGTGAAAACCTGTTCGATACGGTAAACGACTCCCTTACTTTTGATGACGACCGCACCCCGGAAGGACGGTACAACTGGACAGAAGAGCGCTACTTGAAAAAGGTGGAAAACCTATCCAAGGTCATTTCCAAAATTGGTTATGAGACGTCCAAAACATCTCCGGATATTATTGGTCTCTGCGAGGTTGAAAATCTGGATGTGCTTGAAGATTTGGTGCAACATCCCAACTTGCGGGAAAAGGATTATGGCATCATTCATTTTGATTCGCCCGATGGACGTGGAATTGATGTTGCCCTACTTTACAAAAAGGCTTCCTTTATTCCATCGTCGTTCAAAAGTCATAGGCTTTTGTTGTTTGATGACATGGGGGAACGGGAATATACCCGTGATCAGTTGGTGGTCGGCGGCACCATGGATCAAGAAGAAGTCTATTTTATTGTGAACCATTGGCCCTCCCGAAGGGGTGGTGCCGCCAAAAGCCAGCCGTTTCGGGTACGGGCGGCCTTGCTCAATAAGCGCATCATAGATTCCATTCAAAAATTGGATTTGGATGCTAAAATTATTGCCATGGGAGACCTAAACGATGACCCCATTGATGACAGTTTGAAAAAAATACTGAAAACAAAAGTCAAAAAAGACCAATTGGATAGTTTGGGCCTTTACAATCCGATGGAGGCCATGTTTAAGAAAGGCGTTGGCTCTTTAGCATATCGAGATAAATGGAACTTGTTCGACCAAATGTTTTTTACATCCAATTTGGTGACCGAAGACCGAACTAGGCTCACATTCTGGAAAGCTGGTATCTTTGCGCCAGAATTCATCCGAACCGACAAAGGAAGGTTCAAGGGTTATCCTTGGCGCACATACTCTGGCGGCACCTACACGGCTGGATACAGCGACCACTTTCCTGCGTATTTGTTTTTGTTGAAGGAGGTACGGTGATGGATTTCCTGTTAACTGTTACATCGTGTCCTTCGGCTTCGCCCAGGATAAACCACAACCGAATGTTTTGAGCACTTTTCGACTGTGCTCAAGGTGACAAAATATTTCACATGCCTTGTAGATTCCTACTTTAGCAATGACATCATAACATTTTTAAGCAAACCACTGCCCCCAAGGGATACGGCTCAAAATCAACAATAGGCCCAATCCGTAAAAAATGGATATGGTTTTGAACTTTCTAACGCTTTCCATCAACTTTTTGTGACGGGACCACCCCATAGTAATCAACACCAATGCAATAATATTAATGAACGGATGCTCTACCGCCAATAAGCGCGCAGGAGCGTTAAGCCCGCTCATACCCAAGGTCTGTATGGCCTTAAGACCGTTTGTTGAGGTAAAGTACAATAAAAGTCCGACCAATAGCTGAATGTGGCTCAGTATTAGTGCAAATAGGCTTACACGAAGGTCCTTTTGCATAGTAAAGTCCTTTTTGCCCAACCAGCCGGCAATGGCATTGACCACTGCGATTACCAAAACGGCCAAAACCACGTAGGCCAAATAAGAGTGTAGGTTTTTAATGATTTCCATAGGTATAGTTTGAGCTCCTAAAAATACGGAATTTTGGAGATAAAAAAAGCCCCTTGCAAAACAAGGGGCTTTTAATATTATGAAAAGAGTTTATTAGAAATCGTAACGCAAAGTAACGTTCCAAGTTCTACCCCATCCAAAGTAACCTTGGTTGGAAACGTTGATACCCTTATAAGTTTCATCGCCAGCTTCAACAGGATTATTTGTTGTTAAGCGAGAAATATAAATGTGATTCAATAGGTTATTAACGTTGGCTCTTATTTTCAATTGCTTTGTTTTGTTTGCGCCAAGAGGAACACTAAAAGTTGCACCGGCATCCATTAAGCTATATGCAGGTAATTTCAAGTTATCCTTAACAGCACCTACATCGGAATAAAGATCTCCGTAATATCTCCAGTCAGAATCAACAGCGAACATATCGTTAATTCTATAAGAGAAACCAAGACCACCAGAAGTTTGGGCCGCACCACCTACTTTTCCACCGTCATAATCAACAGTTTCAGTACTTAGGACATTTCTTTCCTCATCGGTAACTTGTGTTACTGCACTACCTTGGTATTTCCAGTCTCCAATAGATGCAAATCCATTGATGGAAAGACCTGGCATTGGTCTAAATTTAAAATCCAATTCAGCACCGGTATGCAATTGTTCTGTCCCAAAGTTTGTTTCGAATGTAACTACATCGTCAACAACGTCGGAGCTTGTAACCACCCTGTCTTTCCAAGAGGTTCTGTACAAGTTTATATTGGCAGAGAACATAGCGCTTGAAAAACCATAACCAGCTTCCAAACCAAGAATTTTCTCGTTCTCGGTCAATGGATTTACTTGGTTGGTAAAGTTCAAGTAAATGTTATCGTGATATGGCTGACGGTTATAATATCCTGCGTTTGCGTAGAAACTATGTTGGGATGTTGGCGTGTAGCTAAATCCTGCCTTGGCATTGTACCCGAAGTTGTTCACTTTTTCAGAATCCGTACCTGGCTCAATATCTGCTGGTAATGGCTCTCCTGTCCATTGAGATGACGTCCCATTGATCAAAGCTTCATCAGCATATTGATAGAAATCAAATCTCTGGTGGTACTGATTGGAAATAGAACCTTGGAAGAAGGTAGAGAATGTGTCCGTAGCGTATTCCAATTGTGTGAACAATCCACCGTAAGAGATGCGCTCATCGTTGCTATAAGCAATTTTTTGATCTTCAGGATAAGAATTAAAGGCAGCTGCCCATCCAGATGGTCTGAAGGATTCAGTAGCTATCACCTGCTTGTATGTACCAAAGGTACCATAAGATTCGTGGTTGTTGTTTTGGTCGATCAGACGAATGTTCTCTTGCCAAGAATCCAATCCGTGGAAATCTGAAACTACCCTAAAGTGTTTACCGTAGTATGTTCTTAAATCGAAACCTACATTCCAAGTTAAATTATCACTTAACTGTTTTTCAAAGTTTGAAATCAATCCGTACCAGTTGTGCAAGTTCATGGATGCACGGGTAACATAACCACCTCCTGCGGCGAAATATCCTCCTTCACCATTGGGCACACTTTGGTTGAATGCGTAGATTGCATCATAGTCAATTCGCCCTTCGGCCGTTCTGATACGGTCACCACGGTTTCCTGTTCCACCTCCATTACCCCAAGAGGCATAAAGTACTGTGGAAAGGTTAGCTGTTTCGCTAATAGTCCAGTCCCAGTTAAGGTTGGCCACAGGCTTGTGATAAAAGTTTCTTCTTTCGGTCAAGTATTGACCATTGTATGTACCCCAGTTGTTGTTATATCTTCTACCATACTCCAAATAATCTGAAATTGGCTTGGTAAAGTTTTGATCGTGGAACTGAGGAGCACCAGTTAGCAAAAAGTTGAAGTTATGTGAAGCACTTGGTCTGTAACCAACAGAAATAAAATACGTTTGTCCTTCTCCAAAGTTACCTTCGTTGTAACCATCACCTTGCCAGTGAGACAACATAACACTCATACCCCATCCTTTATCTGAAATACCTGTATTGTATCCAGCAGATGTTTTGATATAGTTATTGTTGGCAACAGTTGCATAACCAAATCCACCTTCGTCCATCTCAGTGGCCTTGGTCACAAAGTTTACGGTACCTCCTACTGAGGAGATAGCCAATTTTGAAGATCCCAAACCTCTTTGAATCTGGATACCAGAAGCAATATCATTGATTCCTGACCAGTTGGACCAGTACATTTTACCGTCTTCCATTCCGTTAATTGGCTGACCGTTCAAAAGGAAAGCAGTGTTATCTTGCTCAAATCCTCTCACCCTCATGTCGGTATCACCAAAACCTCCTGACTGACCAGATACATACACAGATGGTGTGTTTACCAAGGTCATGGTAACGTCTTGCGTACCTATTTTTTCTTGAATTGTTTTAATTGGCACGGAAGACACTGCAATCGGAGTCTGTCTATCTGTTGCAAGGTCAATAATTCCGGTACCTACAACAACAACCTCACCGAGTTCTTCTGCATCGGGCATTAGCGAAATAGTTCCTAAGCTACCAGAAGAAGAGAAAGGAATTGATTTGGAAACAAATCCTATATAAGATACAATCAATGTTCCCGAGCTTTGGTTTACTTCCAAAGTAAAGTTACCGTCGAAATCGGTAGATGTTCCTGTCCTGGTACCTTTAACCATTACAGTTGCTCCTGGTAACGGTCCGCCTAAATCCCCGTCGACAACCGTTCCAGTAAGAGTTCCTTGTGCAAATGCCATTGCTGAAACAAAAATAGCCGCAATAGCCAAGTAGAATCTTTTCATTTAATTCAGTGTTTAAGTGTTTTATTAGCCCTGCAAATGTGATCCATTTTTGGATTACACCCATTAAGCCAAAGTTAAAATCGATCAAATATAATTAACACTAAATTAACAAACAAAAATCCCTGACAAACAATTATTTACGGTTTTCACAACTATTTGAGAAGATGACGATCTACCCCTTAAAATAATGCAAAAGGTTCAGTGTAGAGCTGTCGTGTTTGCCGATTGTTGAATTTTCTATGTCGGATAAAATATTTTTTGCCAATTGCTTGCCCAATTCAACACCCCATTGATCATAACTGAATATGTTCCAAATTACCCCTTGTACAAATATCTTGTGTTCGTACAGGGCCACTAGGGCACCCAAACTTTTTGGCGTAAGCTTATCTATTAAAATGGTATTTGTGGGTTTATTGCCCTCAAATATTTTAAAAGGAAGCAGTTCTTGGACTTTTTCCCCCGAGAGACCCTGCGTCTCCAATTCTTGCTTAACCTCATCCGATGTTTTCCCGTTCATCAGAGCTTCGGTCTGCGCAAAAAAGTTGGCCATTAATTTATTATGATGGTCCACATCACCGTGCAACGAATTCTTGAAACCGATAAAATCGGTCGGAATCAGTTTGGTGCCTTGATGTATCAGCTGGAAAAAAGCATGTTGTGAGTTGGTTCCCGGTTCTCCCCATATTATTGTGCCGGTTTCGTGACCTACCCGATTGCCCGACCTATCCATACTTTTTCCGTTGCTTTCCATAATCCCTTGCTGCAAGTATGCCGAAAAACGGTGAAGATATTGGGTGTAGGGAATAACGGCTTCGGTCTCCGCACCATAAAAATTGTTGTACCAAACACTGATCAGTGCCAGCACAACGGGGATATTATCCTTGAACGGTGTTTCCTTAAAATGAACATCCATTTCGTTGGCCCCGGTTAAAAGCTGCTCAAAATTCTCGTAACCCACGGAAAGGGCAATAGACAAACCTACGGCACTCCAAAGGGAAAACCTGCCCCCGACCCAATCCCACATGGGAAATACGTTCTCATCGGCAATACCGAACTCTTGTATCTTTTCCAGATTGGTCGACACGGCAACAAAATGATCGGCCACGTCTTTTTCCTTAGCGTTTTGTAGAAACCATCTTTTTATGGTCAGGGCGTTGCTCAAGGTTTCTTGAGTGGTAAACGATTTGGATACAATCACAAATAGTGTGGTCTCTGGATCAAGTTCCTTTAACACTTCGTGCACCAAATCACCATCCACATTACTTACAAAATGGATCTTAAGGTCGTTTTGATAAAACTTGAGTGCCTCGGTTACCATTACAGGCCCCAAATCCGAACCTCCAATACCAATGTTCACCACATCTGTAAAGGGTTTACCTGTATGCCCTTTTCGTTCACCGGAAATTACCGCATCGGAAAAGGATTTTATTTTATCCTTTACCTCAAAAACCTCATCTACAATGTTTACTCCATCAACATAAATCTCCTCGCCTTTTTTTGCCCGCAAAGCGGTATGCAATACGGCACGCCCTTCGGTCTGGTTGATAAGCTCTCCTTGGAAATAACTTTTTAAACTATCTTTTAAACCGACTTCCTCGGCCAGTTGCAACAACAACTCCAAGGTTTTATCGGAGATCCTATTTTTAGAATAGTCCACCAAAAAATCGTTCCATTGAATGGAAAGTTTTTTTCCACGTCCTTCTTCCGAAAACAGTTCCCTTAAATGTACTTCTTTGGTTTCTTGATAATGCTGTTGAAGTTTTTTCCAGGCGTTGGTAGCAGTAGGGTTGATTGTGGGTAGTGCCATTACTGGTTATATGATATTAGGGTTTCTTCAGATTCGAAAGGTGATGGATCGGCATATTCTATGCAATCCAATTGTTCTTTTAATGGTGAAATATGTGCCAGATAATCCGTACGCAACGAATCCGCTATAGGTTCTGCCGCGGGAAGTTTCTCTTTTAAGGGATCCACCTGTCTGCCATTTTTCCAAAAACGATAACAAACATGGGGGCCACCCGTATTACCGGTCATGCCCACCCATCCAATAACATCGCCTTGTCGGACAAACTCGCCCTTTTTTACTTTTTGGGCTTTCATGTGGAGGTATTGTGTGCTATAGGTCCCGTTATGCTTTATTTTAACATATTTTCCGTTGCCCCCTCTTCGAGTGGATTCCGTTACGGTACCGTCGGCAGTTGCCACAATTGGCGTACCTACCGGTGCGGCATAATCTGTTCCTTTATGGGGCCTAACTTTATAACCATAGTAAGCGATTCTACGCTTTAAGTTATATCTTGAGGAAAGCCTATATCCAAATTTTATCGGCGCCCTTAAAAAAGTGCTTCTTAAGTTATTGGCTTCCTGATCGTAATAATCCAAAATATTGTTTACCGTATCCGCTACGTATGGGAAGGCATAGACTTCACGGCCTTTGTGTTCAAAAAGCGCCGCTTTTATGGGGCCACGGCCCGCGTAAACCGTATCGTTGATATAGCGTTCATCAAAAATCACTTTAAATTTATCGCCTTTTTCCAGTCTAAAAAAGTCAATGGTCCACGCATAAATTTCTGATAGACCGATGGTAACACCGTAATCTACCCCCAAGTTGTCCATAGCTTCCGATAAACTACTGGTTATAACTCCACCTACCTCTCTTTCCCTTAAGGTCACCTCCTTTTTGTTCTTGTAGGCCACAGCCGTATCCCGAAGGTCTACAACAGTATAATTGATCTTATCGTTCTGATATATAAAAACTTCGGCCACTTCCGAAGTATCTTTCGATTTTAAGATAACGTAGGGTTTACCAACCTGTATTTTGCGCACGTCGAAGGTGTCCCTAAAATTTTCTGATATAGTGGCAATCTTTGGATAGTCCACTTTGTTTTTGAGCATTAGCTCCCCAAAACTGTCCCCTCTGCGAACGGTATCGTGGACTACTTTAAATTCTTTAAGATCAAAACCATAATGCAAGACCGGTGGTTTCACAATAGTTTCAACCGTTGCCACCTCTTCCAATGGTTCTCTTGTTTCTTTGCATGACACCAATACAACCATAAGTGTCAACATTGCCCCAATAATTCTATGCATTTCTATTCCTTGTATTCTACGTTTGCTGGGTTAAAAATATGATCCACCCATTGTTTACCCCACGTATCCAGTTCATAATCTGAGTACAAAGTTGGGAAAAATATTATTTTCTGAAAACTAGGGGGCAAATACTCTTTCCAATTTGTCCCTCCCGTGGCCTCTACATCCTTGCCTTCCTTGGCCAAATATCTATGGGCCGAGCCCATGTGCATTAACGGCCAATTAACGTTGGCGTTCATATCCAACTCCTTTAACGCAGAGATCAATTCTTCATTGTTCCGCGATACCTCGGGCAATTGCAGATATTTATGATAAATAGTACTGTTCTTTACCGCGTTGGCAATTCGTAAAAGTCGTGGGGTATATCGCACCTCAAACTGTTTTAGGGTGAGTGTTTTCTCCCCAGTGGCCAAATCGGTGGCCCCTTTTTTCCAGTATACCTGCTCAAACAATTCTTCAATGGTATTTTCTGATGAGAATGTGTCCCTTTGCGTGGAATGTACCAAATTTTCCAATGGTGTGGCGTAGAACTCTATCATCCTATACTGTGCGGACTGAAATCCACTTGCTGGCAACAAGGCCATCCGATATCTCAGGAACTGCTCCCGCTCCATCCCTTTGATCATTATACTGAATGAAGAGATGAGTGCTTTGAAATAACTGTTTATTCGCCGTGCCTTTTCGGTAAAAAAAAGTACATCCTGTGACCTGTCCTCTACAATTTGCTTTTGCTCATGAAGAATAAGTTTAAAATAAAGTTCCGTGATCTGGTGGTACATAATGAAGATTTCCTCGTCGGGAAAATGCGTTCTGGGCACCTGTAGACTGAGCAGGGTGTCCAAATGAATGTAATCCCAATAGGTGAGGTATTTTTGATAGAGCAGGCCGTCCAAGTACGAACTCAGGTCTTGGCCCGAATTTTTGAACTTTTCTTCTAGCTTGTTTATCTGGGAAGCGATTTTTGCATTCTTGTCCATTAATGCCTACTACTATTTCATTATTATTTTAAACTGGTTCTTTAAACCGTTGTAGCCATCCAAATCCGCTTTGAGCGAGCCTACGGCCAAATCCGCCTTGATCCTGATAGGAATTTTGTTCCAATCGTTTGATACCCAAAGAGTGAGACTCTCTTTTTCTTTAAAAACACGTCCGGACTGAACCAATGGCCTAAATTTAAGACATTCCACCTTTCCAAACTTGGTTCTGAGTATTTCTTTTCCCAAATATTTTAATTGAAACTTGAACACCCCATCATCATCAAACAACATATCCAGGTTTATGGCATCCCCGATCTCGAATTCTTCCAAATTGTAATTGCTCCTTAAAAAATATGAGGCAGATATCAAATCCTGTATTTGATCATGGATGGGAATATTCATTTTAGTGCCGTTCTTATTGTCTTTGAGTATGGCCTTGTCCTCCTTGTAATCAAAATCGATCTCGATATCCTTGGTATAGCCACCTTCATCAATCTTACGGATAAACTTGTAGGGTTTCCCATGATCAATATCAAAATAGCTTTCGTAGGTGTCGTCCACCTTAAAAAATATACTGGCAAAACCCGTTGTTTTTCCCCTGCCGACCACGTGGTACACAGGAACCCCGTTCAACGTATTGGTAGTTAGGTGCATTGTTGCATAACTCGCATTCAGGAACCCGTAGTGTATCCTAAACTTGAGCCATTCCCCTGGTTTAAAAGCTGGCCTGGGTTCTTGCCCATTTGCCGATATTGCCATTATGAGCAATAGTAAGGGCGTCAGTATCTTTTTCATAAACAATTAATTGATATAAAATTAGTAAAATAGCTTTAGGGGTTATGCTGTTTTACATATACTTAAACAAAACTTATTCCAAAATAGTATAACAAAAAAAGCCCAGTCTCGAGACTGGGCTTTTCCTAAATAACCAACCAAACTTTAAATTATGAAAAACCAATACTTAAAGTTATAAGGGAACCACCCCTTATGTGGGTGTAAAGATACGGCAGCATTTTGTAGGAAAAAGTGTTTTTAACGGACTTTAACTAAAGTCGCTAAGAATTGGTTGTTTTTGTTCTTGTTTTTGACAATTTTTTAAGATTGTCCAACATTTTATACAAGGATTGCAATCAAAACCAATAGCCCACGCTCACAAAAAAATTACCGTTATCCACTTCGGGCGACCACGAATAATATAATTGGATCGGACCAAGAAAAGACTCAAAGCCATAACCCAGTCCAAAACCGATAAAATTGGGCTCCTCGAACCAATCTCCGGTCCTAAAAAGGTCATCGGCCACATTGGCAATGTTCGCGGAAAACAACATATGTTGTTTTGGCGCGAACCTATAGTCCAATCGGCCATAGCTCTTTACATAACTATTACCCGGTATGCTGAGAAAATCGTATCCGAAAAATGGTGTAAAATTGTTTACAAAATTATTCCCGAAACCTCCAAGGATAAAATCAAAAGTAGCTACAGAGGATGTTCCCAGTTTTACACCCCCCTCGGTCTCCAAGTTTAGGCTAAGATTATGGAACAATGAAAACACCCCGCCCAATTTAGCCTTGGCGATCGCAAATTCTTTAAAATTTTTGTTGTAATCGGAAGAAAAGGCATAAAAATGAAAATCCCCATCGAACAAAAGTCCCTTGGTCGGGAAATATTTATCGTCGTAAGTATCCAATTTAATCTGGGAATAAGCACTAAAATAATTGGAATTCTCAAAATTGCTCCTTCTATTGGCAGATTGGGATCCTTCTTCCGCCTCGGGGTCCACTTGGTTCAGTGTGCGTGTACTATAATTTATAAATTTATGCTCCGCCCCGATCACAAAGGCAAATTCCTCCTGTAGAACTGTTTGCAAATATACCTGGTTGGTTAGATCTGTCACATCTACATTGATCCGTTGGATATTGGGGTCGTCCGGAACATTAAAATTGCCCCGAATCAGGGAAAAGTCGATATCTGCATCAAAATCGGTGAGTCTGGAATTTACCCCAAAACTCCAATAGTAGCCTTTATCCAAGTAATACTGCATATTGTACCGGATATGGTCCCCCAAAATAAAATCGAAGGATGCCACATCGTCTTTCATCAAAAAGTTTTTCTTGGTCAGGTTGATCAGGGCGGCACTTTTGTACAGGTCATCGTAATGTGCAGACATTTTGATGAACATTTTAGTTGGCTCTTCCTTAAGTTTTAAAATCAAGTCGGTGCCCAACCCATTTGAAACAAGGTCGTACCGAATGGCCTTAAAGTTACCCGTAGCAGAAAGATTGTTTATCCCTTGCTTTAAATCTTCAAAAGCAATCTTTTCCGATAAGTTGAACCTTAGTTTTCCTTTTATATAACCACGGGTATACCTATCGTTCCCCTCTATGATCATCCTATTAATGGTAAGGCTATCCATCAACTTAATGTTCTTTTTTGGTTTGGGTTCACTTTTTTGGGCCTCTGCAATCTGCACAAACTGGTCCATTTTGGCTCGTGCCGATATTTCGCCATTGTCAATGATCTCCCTACCTCTTTCAAAATCGATTACGGAAAACTCATCTATATCGGGCCTAATATAAATGTCTGTTTTCTTGGATTTTGATTTCATGTCGTTTACCGTACGATAATTGTTGATCTGCAATAAAATTTCCGTAGCGGAAGAAAGTGATTCTCGCGTGGCCAAGTCGTGTTGAACATCTACTCCAATGATGATGTCGGCCCCCATTGCTTTTACATGATCAATAGGATAGTTGTTTACCACGCCTCCGTCAATTAAAATTTGCCCCTCTATCTCGGCCGGCTCAAACAAAGAAGGAAACGTTCCGCTGGCCACAATGGCCTCGGGCAAATACCCTTTGTCCAGCAAAATCTCCTCTCCAGTTTCCACATTGGTGGCCACACACAAAAATGGGATGGGCAATTTTCCAAAGTCTTGTACGTCCTTGACATGAAAAAGCAACTGCACCAGAAGATTGTAGATGTTCTGTCCACCCGAAATTGCCTGTGGAAACGATACTTTAAAATTCTCAAACGGCAACGAAAGCGCATACCGTTCCGAATCTTCTTTTTCGTAAAAAGTTTTGGCGCCACGAGGCACATTGTCCTGTATAAGATCTGTAAAATCGGTACTTTTAAAAATGGAGTCCAGTTGATGTGCGGAATAGCCCGAGGCATATAGTGCACCAACAATGGCGCCCATGCTTGTTCCTCCGATATAATCGATTTGTACTCCCGCTTCTTCTAAAACTTTTAGTGTACCGATATGTGCCAAACCCTTTGCACCACCTCCACTTAGCACAAGCCCCACCTTGGGCGGTGTATTGTCCTTGGCGCTTTGGGCCATGGCACATAAACCGACCATGGCAAATACTATTGTAATGATGAGACCTTTTTTATGCATGGCTATTTATGAAAGGTTTTATAGATTTTTTTTGCTTTTGATGCCCCCACGGAAGCAGTTAAATTTTCGAGCGAGGCTTCCTTGATGCGTTTTACCGATTTAAAGCTTTTTAATAATTGTTGAGCTGTTTTTTCCCCAATTCCCTCAATGTTCACCAACTCGGAGTTAATGGCACCCTTGCTTCTTTTGTTTCTATGGTGGGTAATACCAAAACGGTGTGCTTCGTTCCTGAGCTGCTGAATAATTTTTAGGGATTCCGATCTTTTGTCCAAATATAATGGGACGGGGTCGTCCGGAAAATAGATCTCCTCCAAGCGTTTTGCAATGCCCACTATGGCAATTTTTCCTCTCAGGCCCAATACTTCGAGACTTTTTAATGCCGAGGACAATTGCCCTTTCCCCCCATCTATCACAATTAGCTGTGGCAGGGGCTCTTCTTTGCTGAGCAATCGTTTGTATCTCCTATGGACAACCTCTTCCATACTGGCAAAATCGTCGGGGCCCTCTACCGTTTTTATGTTAAAATGGCGATAATCTTTTTTAGAGGGCTTACCATCTTTAAAAACCACACATGCCGCCACAGGGTTACTGCCTTGAATATTGGAATTGTCAAAACATTCAATATGTCGAGGTTCTTCCGATAGGCGAAGATCTGTCTTCATTTGGGCCATGATCCGTTTGGTATGGCGATCTGGGTCGGTTATTTTAATTTGTTTCAATTTATCCTGTCGATAAAAACGGGCGTTCCGTTCCGATAGATCCAATATCCTACGCTTATCCCCTAATTTGGGCAGTGTTACCTTTAAATCATCATCAACAGTAACGGCAAATGGAAGGTAAATTTCTTTTGATCTTGAACTGAACCGTTGTCGAATCTCGGTAATAGCCAATTGCAGCAACTCCTCATCAGATTCTTCCAGTTTCTTTTTAATCTCCATGGTATGGGACCGGATTATGGCACCATGTGACAATTGCAAAAAATTGACATAACCATGGGTCTCATCAGAAATAATGGTGAACACATCTACATTGTTTATTTTCGGGTTCACCACTGTAGATTTTGCCTGATAATTCTCGAGTACTTCGATTTTATCTTTGACCCGTTGTGCCTTTTCAAATTCCATTTGCTCGGCATAGTCGGTCATTTGTTGCCGAAATGTCTGTATGGAGCTTTTTAGGTTCCCTTTGATAATCTGCCTAATATCCTCGATCTGGTTTAGGTATTCTTTTTCGCTCTGCAGCCTTTCACAAGGTCCCAAGCAATTTCCCAAGTGGTAATCCAAGCACACCTTATATTTTCCGGATCTTATCTTTTCTTCAGAAAGGTCATAATTACATGTCCTTAAAGGGTAAAGGCCCTTTACCAAATCCAACAACGTCCTAACTGTTTTCATGCTGGTGTAAGGCCCAAAATATTCGGATCCGTCCTTGATCAGCTTTCTTGTAGAAAAAACCCTGGGAAAACGCTCGTTCTTAATACAGATCCACGGGTAGGATTTATCATCCTTGAGCAGCACGTTGTAACGGGGCCTTAATTTTTTGATCAAATTGTTTTCCAACAAAAGTGCGTCCGACTCCGTAGGGACTACAATATGTTTTATGGAGTCTATTTTCTTGACAAGCACCCTGGTTTTTCCATACTCCTGCTTTTTATTGAAATATGAAGAAACCCTCTTCTTAAGGTTCTTGGCCTTGCCCACATAGAGTATTTTACCATCTGTATCATAAAATTGATACACTCCGGGATTGTCAGGGAGTGCACTCAACTGTACTTTTAATGATGCTGATCTGGACATAAAAGCTTAAAAAATGGACCTCAAAGGATTTACAACAAAGTTATATTTTATAAATGGGGTTTATTGTTAAACTTGATCAATTCCTTATTTGGATCGACGCCTAAGGTATCTCAATGCACAAATGATACAAATCTAAATCGGAATTAAATTTGGCAACAATTTGCGAAGGATCAATAGATTGGGGTTTTTCCACAAATAAACTATGGAAAAACCCCAGTTCCATGTTAACAAACCAGTTTAATTTGTTAAACAGTTGCTAAATATTGTGTATTTCACCGATAAAATGTGCAGTTCATGGTATATTTTTCAATTGTTTTACTTACATTTAACGGTATAAAAACAATCCAATGGAAAACTATATCATTGTTTTGGGAATGTACTTGATTTTGATGCTGTTCTTCAAAATCTTTTTCTCCGTTGCAACAAAGGGAGAGTAATTTTTTTATAGTACCCCCAAATAACCCCTTAATCTTCAACAGTAAATGTTGAAACGTGAACTAAGAAAAAAATATAAAAATCTGAGGATGGGATTATCCCCGGCACAAGCCTCCGATTTTAGTTTGATTTTAGCAAACGAATTACTACAAATCCCGATTTGGGATTTTTTTTATTACCATACTTTTCTGAGTATGGAGGATAAAGTCGAAGTGGACACTCTTCCCTTGATCACCTTGCTACAGGGTAAGGACAAAAATATTGTTGTTCCCAAAGTTGCAGGCCCAAACTCCATGGAGAATTATCTGCTCACAGATAGCATAACGATCAAAAAAAGCCCTTACGGTGTTCCAGAGCCAATTGATGGCATAGAGATTCCGGAAAACAAAATTGATGTGGTGTTTGTTCCTTTATTGGCATTTGACACTACTGGAAACAGAGTGGGGTATGGCAAAGGCTATTACGATGGCTTTTTGAACAAGTGCAGAAAAGAAACCGTAAAAATTGGCCTTTCCTTTTTTGGACCGGAAACGGAGCCTATTTCGGATATCAACACGAATGATGTAAAATTGGATTATTGTGTAACCCCGGAAAAGATCTACAAATTTTAATTGCCCAAATCTTCCCTTACCTCGTTGGCCTCATCGTTTTTCGGAAAGGCTTTTTTGTTGAACACTATTAAAATACCTACTCCTGTACTTATCGCAGTATCCGCTATATTAAAAACGGGTTCAAAAAAACGAAAACGTTGACCTCCCCAAGAAGGAACCCAACTAGGCCAGGTTGTATCCACTAAAGGAAAATAAAGCATATCCACCACTTTACCATGAAACAGGCTCCCGTAGGGCTCATTTGTAAAAAGTGTGGCCACCTGCCCGTTGCTGTGATCAAATATTATCCCGTAGAAAACCGAGTCTATTATATTACCTACAGCTCCGGCAAAAATCAAGGAAACTGCCAACACCAATGTTCTTGGCGATTGTTTTTTAATTATGTCCCAAAGCCAATATCCGATCCCCAAAACCGCAAAAATCCTGAAAATGGTCAACACCAATTTTCCGGTAGGCTCCGAAATTGGTAAAAGATCGCTCAATTTGGTTCCCCATGCAGCTCCTTCATTTTCTATAAATAGAATTTTGAACCAACTGAACACCTCATGTGATTCACCAAGCACAAAACTTGTTTTAATGAAGATTTTACTTATTTGATCCACGAGCAGAATCAAGAGAATGATGATAAGGGACTTTTTTAAACTCATACTTTTAATAAAGGATTGCAAAAATATGGATATTATTTTGTTTTTGTAAGGAAGATGTCCCCTTCTATGGTCTTAAGAACAAATAGATTATGTCCAAAGGGTATGGACTCACCATTTACTTTCCCATAAGTGCTCTCCGCAACTATTTCGCCCTTTGGTGTTGCCAGCAATATATCGCCTTTTTGTGTAGTTACGGTGACGGACTCCGAAACATCCTGCAACGTACAACGGCCATCGGACAAGGTTATATCCAAGTTTTCGTATTTGCCGCTGGAATACACATTGGTATTGGTTCCATAAACCGCAACATTCTTATACTCGGGCACGCGTACTTGCAAAGCAATGGAAACCACTTTATGCGCACTAAGCTTATCGTTCGGATCTACAAAAAGTGGCTGAAAATCGGCACCGATCATTACCGTGGTTCCGTTTTCTTTGATAGAGATCAATAAATCCTTGGCATATTCGCCCTCCATACTGGCGGAGACCTCTACCTCGTTGGAGGTTGTGGTCTGTAGATCAATTCTATAACAATACCGCGAATCGATCTGGATGGTTTCTGTTCTAGGGCCAATAAAAGCTTTTCTAACCAGTTTTTGCCCATGTACGTGCACGAGTGCAAAAAATACCGACAAAAACAACAACGCCCTCATAAAGAAAAAACGCCCTAAGGCGTTTTAATTATTTTTGCATGTTTTTCGCCTCAATACTCAATGTTGCATGGGGCACAAGCTTTAATCGCTCTTTATTGATAAGCTTTCCGGTAACTCGGCAAATTCCGTATGTTTTGTTCTCTATACGAAGTAAGGCGTTTTTAAGGTCGCGGATAAATTTTTCCTGACGTATGGCCAGTTGGGTATTCGCCTCTTTGCTCATGGTCTCCGAACCTTCTTCGAAAGCTTTGAACGTTGGCGAGGTATCGTCCGTGCCATTGTTACCATCGTTCATGTAAGAGCTTTTTAACAGCTCCAAGTGGTTTTTGGCCTTTTCTATTTTTTCCTCGATCAAGGTTCTGAATTCTGCAAGGTCTTTGTCGGAGTATCTTACTTTAGAATCTTCTGCCATTTTCTTAATGTTTTTGAATAAACAATTTTGTGTTCACTTCATCAAAGGTGATCGCTACACCTTCTTCAAGTTTCTCTTCAAAGTTGAGCTCGGCGGTCAGGGTTTCCGTTTTGATGTATTCTTCGTTACTGGAAACTGCATTTTCCACCAGGCCGTCCTTCAATATTTTAATATCAATTTTATCGGTTACCTCGAATCCGGACTCCTTGCGCAAGTTCTGGATTCGGTTTACAAGTTCCCTTGCAATGCCCTCTTTTCTTAAGGTATCGTCTATCGTTACATCCAGGGCTACGGTCAAAGGACCTGAGCTGGCTACCAACCAACCTTCGATATCTTGGGAACTGATCTCTACATCGGTTAACTGTAAATTAACGGTTTTATTTTCCAATAGCAGCAATAATTCTCCTTCGCGTTCAAATTTTTGGATATCCTCTTGACCCAATTTTGATACTTCTGCTGCAATGGCCTTCATGTCCTTGCCGAATTTTGGACCCAACACCTTAAAGTTCGGCTTAATTTGTTTTACCAATACCCCTGAGGCATCATCCAGCATTTCGATCTCCTTTACATTTACTTCGGATTTTACCAAATTCGAGACTGCTTCGATATCGCTTCGTTGTTCATCATCCAAAACCGGTATCATTATTTTTTGAAGCGGCTGACGTACTTTTATTTTTTCCTTTTGACGGATTGAGAGCACCAAAGAAGATATCTTCTGTGCCAATTGCATTTTACGTTCCAAATCCTTGTTTACCATATTGGCATCAAAAACCGGAAAATCCGCCAAATGCACACTTTCAAAACCTTCTTTTTGCGTGGTGGCATCCAAATCCCGGTACAATTGATCCATAAAGAACGGGGCAATCGGTGCGGATAATTTAGCCACGGTTGACAAACAAGTATACAGTGTTTGATAGGCCGAAATCTTATCTTTTTGATAATCACCTTTCCAGAAACGTCTCCTGCTCAACCGCACATACCAGTTACTCAAATTTTCCTGTACATAATCCGAGATCATCCTAGCTGCACGGGTAGCTTCGTAGTCTTCGTAAGCCTCGTCCACATTTTTGATCAAGGTATGGAGTTCGGATAAGATCCATTGGTCGATTTCAGGTCTTTCAGTCAATGGAATATCGGTCTCGGAATAATCAAACTCGTCTATATTGGCATAAAGTGCCATAAAGGAATAGGTGTTGTAGAGTGTTCCAAAGAACTTTCGTTTTACCTCAACTACGCCTTCAATATCAAATTTTAGGTTATCCCAAGGGTTTGCATTGGAAATCATGTACCAGCGGGTAGCATCTGGGCCGTGTTCTGGCAATACCTCGAACGGATCTACGGCATTTCCCAACCTTTTGGACATTTTTTTGCCTTCCTTGTCAAGTACAAGTCCGTTGGAAACCACATTTTTATAGGCTATACTATCAAAAACCATGGTAGCAATGGCATGCAATGTGTAGAACCATCCTCGCGTTTGGTCCACACCTTCGGCTATAAAGTTGGCCGGAAACGCAACACCATCATCTATTAGTTCTTTGTTTTCGAAAGGATAATGCCATTGCGCATAGGGCATGGAGCCACTATCGAACCAAACATCGATCAAATCCGATTCGCGTTTCATGGGTTGCCCAGATGGTGATACCAAAGTGATACCATCCACAATGTTTTTGTGCAGATCGATCTTGTCATAGTTTTCCTCGGTCATGTCGCCCACTACAAAATCTTCGAAAACGTCTTTGTCCATCACTCCAGCTTCAACAGCCTTGGCCATTTCCGATTTAAGCTCTTCCACGGAACCAATGATAATTTCTTCCTTCCCATCTTCGGTCCGCCAAATAGGCAAAGGTATTCCCCAATACCTTGATCGGGACAGGTTCCAATCGTTTGCATTGGCCAACCAGTTCCCAAAACGGCCTTCTCCTGTAGATTTTGGCTTCCAATTTATGGATTGGTTCAGGTCGAACATACGTTCCTTTACATCGGTAACTTTGATGAACCAAGAGTTTAATGGATAATACAAGATAGGCTTGTCCGTTCGCCAACAATTTGGGTAACTGTGTACATATTTCTCGACCTTAAATGCCTTGTTCTCTATTTTAAGTTTGATGGCAATCTCGACATCGACCGATTTTTCGGGTGCTTCACCCTCATCGTAATATTCGTTCTTTACATATTTGCCGCCAAATTCTTTGAGTTCGGGTCTAAACTTCCCCTGTAGGTCTACCAAAGGCACCGGGTTATCGTTCTCATCCAAAACCAGCATGGGAGGCACCTCCGGAGTGGCTTGCTTGGCCACCAGGGCATCGTCCGCACCAAAGGTCGGTGCCGTATGTACAATTCCGGTACCATCTTCGGTGGTTACAAAATCACCAGCAATTACTCGGAAGGCATTCTCGGGGTCTTGGTAAGGTTGCACATAATCGATTAATTGCTCGTACTGTATGCCTACCAAATCTTTACCTACAAATGATCCTCCTATCAAAAATGGAATCTTTTTGTCTCCTTCGCCGAAAGATTTTAATTCCTCCTCGGTTTCTACTTTAAAAAACTTTCCTGAAAAATTGTAGTCCACCAGGTTTTTGGCCACCACAACATTAATAGGCTCGAATGTGTATTGATTGTAAGATTTAACCAATACATACTCAATCCTTGGACCTACGGTCAGAGCCGTGTTCGATGGGAGCGTCCAAGGCGTGGTCGTCCATGCCAAAAAGTGGATGTCTCCCTCGACCTTTTTTAAAAAAGCGGGAAGTGAATCTTGTTTTGCTTTAAATTGGGCCGTGACCGTGGTATCGGTCACATCTTGATAGGTTCCCGGCTGGTTAAGCTCATGGGAGCTTAATCCTGTGCCCGCCTTTGGCGAGTAGGGTTGTATGGTATAGCCTTTATAAATAAGGCCTTTATCGTAAATCTGTTTAAGCAGCCACCAAACAGATTCCATGTATTTGGGCTTGTAGGTTATGTACGGGTCGTCCATATCTACCCAATAGCCCACTTTTTCGGTCATTTCGTTCCAAACATCCGTATATCGCATTACTGCTTTTTTACAGGCTGCGTTGTACTCCTCGACCGATATTTTTTTCCCTATATCCTCTTTGGTAATGCCCAGTTCTTTTTCCACACCAATTTCCACGGGCAGACCATGGGTATCCCATCCGGCCTTTCTTTTCACCTGAAAACCTTTCATGGTCTTGTACCTTGGGAATATGTCCTTGATGGTCCGTGCCATTACATGGTGAATTCCCGGCATTCCGTTTGCAGAGGGCGGTCCTTCAAAAAACACATAGCTCTCCTTGCCTTCCCTGGTGGAAACGCTCTTTTCAAAAATCTGTTGGTCTTTCCAAAAGCTTAGAATTTCTTCAGATACTTTGGGTAAATCCAGCCCTTTATATTCCGCAAACTTCATATACTTCTTCTTCTAGTAGAATTCAAGTTTGCAAAATTATGAATTTAGATGGAATTACGCCTTGCAATTTAATATTAGAATGCACATAATCCCCTTACCCTAAATATGATATGCCAACAGGCTTCTTTTTCCATTAAATTTTCTATCTTAAAACCTTAATTAACACTTAACCATTTTAATTATGAAAAAAGTAGTATTGACAGCGATGGTGTTGACTTTATCCTTAACAACATTAACATCGTGCAGAGAAACAAAGGACAAAGCCAAAGAGGTGACCGAAGAAGCTGCAGAAACATTGGACGAGGCAGGCGATGACCTAAAAAAGGCCGCCGATGATGCAGCCGACGCCATGAAAGATGCTGGTGAAGAAGCCAAAGAAATGGGCGAAAAAGCAATGGACAGTCTCAAAAAAGCAGGTGAAGAAACCATGGATGCCGCAAAAAAGGCCGGTGATGAAATGAAAGAAGCCGCTAAAAAAGCGATAGACAGCATTTAGCAACGTTGCGGGTAAAAGACAAAAAAGTGTAAGGCCCGGCAATTCCCGGGCCTTATTTTTTAAAACACATACCCTATCCCCAACACCAAATTGGTTCCGGGGGAAGCAATTCCCGAAGAATACATCCGGTAACGTTGATTGGTCATGTTTTCCAAACTCATGGTGGCCTTTAGTGCATTGGTGATTTGATATTGCGACCTAAAGTTCAAGGTGTACCAAGAGGGGGAATACGGATTGCCATTGGCGTCGCTGGCATACATATACGTTTTGCTTTGTTCCGACAATGCCAAATCATCACTACTTACCTCCCCATTATAGTTTAGAAATATGTCTGCTTTTAATTTTTGGTTTTGCCATATTAAGTGCACATCCCCAAAAGTTGGAGCGGCATGTCGCGATGGACTATCGGTTCCATCGTCATCTTCTTCGATTCCTTCGGTCAATGTTAAATTGGAATTCAACGATAGGTTTTCATTAAAAAAAGCTTCCACCCCAAATTCAAATCCATACACATAGGCCTTAGCGGCATTCTGGATAGCCTGAACATTGCTGGGTTCACCATTGTACTCTATTTCCGTCTCGCCATTGAACGTAAAATTCCTTCTTACCAATGCATCTACCAGATAGGTGTAATACGTTGCTCCTTTTAGTACTAGAACGTCGTTGAAGTTTTTCCTTAATCCCAATTCGCCATTATAGGCATACTCCGGTTCCAGATCTGGATTGGGAACCACTACGGAACCAGGTTCAGAATCAAATATCTTCCCGATATCGTCGATATTGGGCGCGCGAAATCCTGTTGACCCGTTTAAAGTTACTTGCCAATCGGACCTAGGAAACCAACTAAGTCCCAAACTTCCCGTTAGTGCCCCTGTTACAATATCGGCTTCATCAAAAGGAAAGGAATAGTGGGTGTTGCTAAAAGAAGCATCTACCCATACCTGACTATATCGCACTCCTGACAATAAAGTAAAGTTCGGTTTTAGCTGGTACTCTCCGTTTACATAACCAGCCAGGGTCTGCCAAGTTGAACCATCGGGATACCTGGATGCTGTTTCTTCCGTAGCCTCTGTTTCAATATTACGCATACTGCCATTGGAATGTACTTTGTTGAAAACATATTCGGCCCCATAGTACAAGTGAAGATTTCCTATTTTTTTGTTTTCAAAATCTAAATTTACTGAGACTGCATCCACCTTTTCTTCGGTTGAATAGAGTTCCAGACCTTGAAAATCCCTGTCGTGCCTACTTTCTTCAAAAAATTGATAGGCCGTGGTGAGTTTTATTCCATCGTAGAATTTATTTTTTCCTTTTTGGGTTATTTGGAAATTTCCCATAAACCATTTTTGTGGACCATAGTACCATTCCGCAGAACGAAGCCCAGTGCCATCACGGCCAGGTCTTATCAATCTATCATATCGGGGAAAATTGGAAGTTTCCGAATAATACAGTCCCAGATCATAGTTCCAAGTACTGTTGGGTCTGTAAGTAAATTTTTGAAGGAAGTTGATCTGATCGTAGCCGGAACCTACCTGTTTTTTGGGGTCATTGTTGGTAATTAATACATCTTCTCCGTTCTCACGAACCACATAATTGTTCCGTAAATAGGATTCTGGGCCATGTTCACCCATCTTTAGATCATCAAAATGATTAAAGGTAAAACTGGTATAGGATGCCCAATCTTGCTTTCCGATATTAATATCTACATGCGCCGTGTTTTCATTATTTGCCGATGCAAATCGATAATCCAGTTTACCGGAAAAAACCAAGCTGTCCGCAAAGGAAAAACGTGGTTTTTGTGTGTAAAAGTTCATTACGCCGCCAATAGCATCGCTTCCATATATAACGGAACCAGGACCAAAGGTCACCTCTGTCTTTTTTATGGAGAACGGGTCTATGGAAATTACATTCTGAAGGTTTCCTCCTCTAAATATGGCGTTGTTCATACGTACACCGTCTACCGACAATAAAATACGGTTGGTCGCAAAACCCCTGATCATTGGGCTACCCCCTCCCAATTGGCTTTTTTGCACAAATACTTTGCCGCTGTTCTGCAATAGATCGGCGGAGGTCTGCGGATTGGCAAAAGCAATGTTTCGTGCATCAATAGTTTCTATTTTCTGGGGTATGTGCTTTTTTTGTTGTTCCCATTTGGACACGGACATAACAACTTCTTCCAATTCTTCTGTTTTTAAGTGTAGGTACACCCTATTGCCCCGACGATAGATCTGTGCTTTTGTTGTGGTATAAGGCTCGTAACTAATATGTTTAAAGGTTATTTTTTCGTTACGGGCAAAAGCATCCAGGTCACTTTTTCCGTTCACATTGGTTATAGTGCTCTTGGATTGATCTTTGTTAAATATGGCGATATTGTCTATGGGCACACCGGTATCGGCATCTAAAACGGTTACCTCTTGGGCATAAGTGATAAGCGCAAAAAACGAAAGGAATAGGGTTAAGGTTGATTTTAGGTTTTGCATTTTACGTAAATACGGCATTAAGTACTGCGAGCGACTTTGGCTCCCGAAATCCATCTACATGCAATTTGTAATATTGGACAACGGTTTTTAAAAGTTCTCGTCGATTGGATTTAGTTAGTTGTATTGTGGACAATGCCTCAAAATCCATGCCTAAAAACTTCTTGAAATTATCCAGGTTTTCGCTCTGTATCAAAGGGTTGAGCGACGGTGTTTTGGTGAAGCTACCTTCCAAAAGATCAAAAAACGGCAAATTATTGTAGGAAGTGTCGGGGTAAAAGCCCAAATATTTGGTAAGATTGAGCAAGAACATAATATGAAAATTAGGTGATAACGCATGCATATCCATCCAATGAAAAGCGTATTCCAAATAATTGAAGAGACTTTCATCCTGCTCTTGTTCCTGAATGCTATTGCCCAACATCTCCGCCAAAAAAAGCACAACACTGTTCTTAACGATATCCGTATGCATGGTTTGATAAGGCACAGCTACCTTAACCTCCCGTAAACTTTCCAAATTCCCTTTGTTCTTGTGATTGGCAACAACCTCCAACTGCATTAATGGAAGAAAATAGGCGGGCTTGATTTTTGCCCTTTTGGAAGTCAGAACCCCTTTCAGCAAATACGATTTTACCCCATCGGATCGGGTAAAGGCCTTAACGATAAGGCTCGTGTCCCCGTATTTAAGGGAAGAAAGTACAATGGCTCTGGTCGTAATTTGCATATACCAATAAAAAAGCAGTTACCGGAGGTGTAAATGTAACCACTAGTTCCGGTAACTGCCAATCAAAAATTACTGTTGATGCAGGGCGCCTTAGATCACCCCTTGTGCCAACATTGCATCTGCAACCTTAACAAAGCCGGCAATATTGGCCCCTTTAACATAGTTGCAATATCCATCTTCGTTTCCGTATTCCACACAAGCATCGTGGATATCGGACATAATTCCTTTTAATCGTTTGTCCACTTCTTCCCTGGTCCAGCTTATACGCAAGGAGTTTTGGCTCATTTCCAATCCGGAAGTGGCAACACCTCCTGCATTGGACGCTTTTCCTGGAGCAAATAGAATTTTTGCTTCGTGGAATGCATGGATCGCTTCTGGGGTGGAAGGCATATTTGCACCCTCTGCAATGGCAATACATCCATTTTTAATCAATGCTTTGGCATCATCACCATCCAATTCGTTCTGAGTTGCACAAGGCAGGGCAATATCACAGGCTACCTTCCAAGGTGTTTCTCCTTTGTGATATTCGGCAGAAGGGTATTTATCCACATATTCGGAAATTCTACCACGCTTGTTGTTCTTTAAATCCATTACAAAGGCCAGCTTTTCCTCGTCAATACCGTCCTTGTCGTAAATGTAGCCCCCTGAATCGGAAAGGGTAAGAACCGTTCCCCCAAGGTGCATCACCTTTTCGGCAGCATATTGTGCCACGTTGCCGGATCCTGAAATCACGACTTTCTTCCCTTCAAAAGTTTCATTTTGGGTCTTTAACATGCTATCCGCAAAGTATACCGTACCATAACCGGTTGCTTCCGGACGGATCAACGATCCTCCCCAAGAAAGACCTTTACCTGTTAACACTCCCGTAAACTCGTTGCGGATCTTTTTGTACATACCGAACAAGAAGCCGATCTCACGAGCCCCTACTCCAATATCTCCGGCAGGAATATCCGTATTAGGCCCAATATGCCTACAAAGTTCAGTCATAAAAGCATGGCAAAAACGCATGATCTCGTCATCCGATTTTCCTTTAGGATCAAAATCGGAACCTCCTTTACCTCCGCCCATGGGCAAAGTGGTCAAACTATTTTTGAACACTTGCTCAAAGGCCAAAAATTTAAGAACACTTGCATTTACGGTCGGGTGAAAACGTAAACCTCCTTTGTACGGCCCGATCGCAGAGTTCATTTGCACCCGGTAACCACGGTTTACATGGATTTCACCACTATCATCTATCCAAGCTACACGAAACGAAATCAATCGTTCCGGCTCTACCATTCTCAATAAGATGTTTTTTCCGTGATAGATATCGTTTTGGGCGATATAGGGAATTACCGTTTCTGCAACTTCCTGCACTGCTTGTATGAATTCGGGCTCATGACCATTCCTGGCGATTACCTCATCCATAAATGCTTTTATTTTATTTTCCATAAATGGGTTAAAATTAAATGTCTCTCCGCTAGCGAAAAGCACTTTTATTGTTGAATTGTGATTTTGAGGGCAAAATTATGTTATTTCAACAATCTGATTATAATATAATTATAAATTTTTCAAAAAAATTAATTTAGGGCCTGGTCCAGGTCTGCCATCAAATCATCTACATCCTCTATGCCCACACTTAGCCGAATCAATGCGTCCACTACCCCGTTCTTTTCCCGCTCCACTTTAGGAACGCTACCGTGCGACATACTTGCTGGATGACCCACCAAACTTTCTACGCCCCCCAACGATTCTGCAAGTGTAAAAATCTCCAGCTTTTCTACGATTCTAATTGCCTCGTCATAATTTCCGCCCTTGGGAACAAAGGAGATCATTCCGCCATAGCCATCCATTTGTTGTTTGGCGATCTTATGGTTCGGATGAGTCTCAAAGCCGGGCCAATACACTTTTCCGATCTTGGGATGGTTGTTCAAAAAGTTGGCGACCACCGCTCCGTTTTCGCAGTGCCGCTGCATTCTTACATGAAGGGTTTTTATACCGCGCAGGGTTAAAAAACTATCCATAGGCCCACAGATGGCTCCACTGGATTTTTGGATGAAGTAAAGTTGTTCGGCCAATCTTTGGTCCTTTACCACCAAAGCTCCGACCACTACATCGCTATGTCCTGCCAAATATTTGGTAGCGGAATGCATTACTAGATTCGCACCAAGATCCAAGGGTCGCTGTAAAAACGGGGTAGCGAATGTATTGTCCACCCCCAACAAAATACGGTGTTTTTTGGCGACCTTGGCCACTGCTGCAATATCGATAATATTCATCATAGGGTTGGTAGGTGTTTCCAACCATACCAATTTGGTGTTTTGTGTTATTTGCGATTCCAGTTCGCCCATATCCGACATACTAGAAAACAAAAACTTAATACCATACTTTGCATAGACCTGTTTAAAAAGCCGATAACTCCCCCCATATAGATCATTGGTACAAATAACCTCATCACCCGGGTCCAAAAGCTTCATTACGGCATCGATTGCTGCCATACCGCTTCCAAAAGCCATTCCAAAACCACCGTTCTCCAAACTGGCCACCGCATTCTCCAAAGCTGTCCGGGTAGGATTCGAAACTCGGGAATATTCATGTCCCTTGTGCTCGCCCGGGGTAGACTGTGCATACGTGGAGGTTTGATATATTGGTGGCATTATGGCACCGTAGCCCCTCTCCGGTATTTGCCCACCGTGGATGGCCCTACTGTTAAACTTTAACTCTTTTTTGCTCATGCTCAAACTATCTTCCTACAAATGTATCGTTATCTTCCCGAAGTATTATTTTTGATGCTCCAAAACCTCAAATCATGAAACAACTGCTAGGTGCTTTCTTATTCTTCTTTGTATTGGTAAGTTGCCAAACGGAGAGCAAACTTACTTTTGAACCTCTACACTTGAAAGGTGAAAATTGCGAAAGTTGCCCTAAAATCGACATCAATATTCCAAATGCTTTGGATAATTCGCCCGTTTCGCAGGCCATAAACAGATCGTTACAAGAAGAGGTCATCAGTATTTTGTCCTTTAGTGAAGATGATACGATTGATGAAATGGGCAAGGCGCTACAATCTTTTTCCGATAGCTATAAAGAACTGAGGACCAAATTTCCGGACGAGGTCCAGTGGGAAGCCGAAATAGATGGCATTGTGGTTTACGAGGATGAAAATGTGATCACTTTTATGTTAAATTCATATTCCTTTACCGGGGGAGCCCATGGTTATGCTTCCACATCGTACCTGAATTTTGACAAAAAGAAAGGTGTGGAACTGGAAAATTGGGAACTTTTTGAAGATTTGGACGGGTTCGAGGATTTTGCCGAGACCAAATTTCGAATCCAAGAAAAAATACCCCAAGATTCCAATATCAACTCAACCGGTTTTATGTTCGAGGGAGAATCCTTCCACCTGCCCAACAATTTGGGGTACACCAATGAGGGGCTTAAACTGATCTACAACCAATACGAAGTAGCTTCCTATGCCGACGGCCCAATTGAACTGATCTTACCTTACAACGAGATAAATCTGTATTTAAAGCGAAAAGTAAAAGAATAGCCCATCTATTTAAAATAGTACCTGATTCCAGCGCCCAATAACAGTGTAGAATCATTCAGGTCGCTATTAAAATGGTAGTAACCGTTAATGGGAATGATCAAGGAGAAGGCATCGGATATATAGAAATCCATTTCAAAAGAGGCATATCCCCCATAAATAAAACTACTTTCCGCCTCCAATGCGTCAAAAGCAAACTCTGTATTGCCCTTGTTAATATATTTGTAGCCAGCTGAAGGGCCCCCTCCAAAATAGAAAAAAATCCCCTTGTCGGGAGCACTTAAAATAGTGGTAAAGTATCCTAGACCGAACAAGTAATCATCGTATGGAAACTCAACCCCCGAATTTGGTTTTTCTTTGGAAAAAGTCGCCGCTAGAGACACTTGCATAAAATCTGTGGTGCTATGATAGTAATTTGAGTTGAGCTGTATACCGTAGCCGTCCGTTTTATACGTTGGCACCAAGCCCAAAGATAGGTTTCCCCGTTGCGAAAATACTTGTTGAAAAGAAAACAAAAGGAGTGCCAGCAGGACCCCATAGTCTAAATGGTAGTTCTTCATTTTGATTAAGATTTGGGTTCTTAAATTCTGGCAGGTAAATATAATTGATTTTCATGGACTTAGGTTTACCTTCAAATCAATTCAGTAGAAAAACCATGAAAATCTGGCAACTAAAAAACACTCCAAAGCATAAGAGGGCGAAAAATCAACCGCTCGCCAAAGCCCTTTTAAGGGCAAGAATGGAGCCTAAATGGAGCCCTTCGTGGAAAACATTAAATTGCAGTGCATCCTCCACACTGTTCAAGCCGACCTTTGGCGTAGTCATGTACTCCTGGAAATTTTTGAACGTACCTCGTTCATAATCCTGCTGGAATTGTTCTACGGTACTCAGCAGATAGGTCTTGATCTTTTCCATTTCAGTTGGGGATGGCTCTCCCTCTGGAAAAGTTCCTTTCTTGTATTTGTTGACCAGTTCCTCTTCAATGGTAAAATCCAGACCGCACAATTTATACAGCAATAATTGCGGGGTTACCACAACATGGGCAATGTTCCACCAAATATTATTGTTAAATCCTTCAGGAATTTTGAACAGGTCCTCTTTTGGTGTGTTTTGCAAAAAAGTGTGAAGAATAGTTCTGTTTTTTAAAAGAATATCAAAAATCTTGTCCATGGTTTTGGGCTATTTGTTGTAAAACTAGTCTTAAAATTCTAAACCGCACCAATAGCCGGGCCATACTACAATAATTTATTAAACATCTCCCGCAAAAGGTGTTGAAATTATCTATTCCCCATGCATTTTGATTGATTTTTAACTTCCTTTGTTCCTCCAATACGTAAATCATGAAAAAAATATACCATCTGGGCAGTTGTTCCACCTGCAAGCGAATCCTAAAAGAATTGGAACCATTGGACGGCGTGGAGCTTCAAGAAATTAAAAGTGAATCGATTACCTCCGAGCAATTGGAACACATGGCAAGTTTGAGCGGAAGCTACGAATCCTTGTTCAGCAGAAGAGCAATGTTGTTTAGACAAAGGGGGCTGCACGAAAAAGACCTTTCCGAAACGGATTACAAGGACCTGATCTTGGAGCACTATACTTTTTTAAAAAGGCCAGTGATAGTGGTCGAAGATCAAATCTTTGTCGGCAACTCCAAAAAAACGGTAGAAGCCGCCAAAGAAGCCCTGCATCCATGAGTAAAAGAACCCTCGCCATACTTGCTGCTATAGGAGCAACGGTTATTTACGGTATTAACCACACCGTAGCCAAGGGTGTAATGCCCGTCCATGTAAAACCCTTTGGTTTTATTTTTTTAAGGGTGGGAGGGGCATCTTTACTTTTTTGGCTTATATCCATTTTTGGTCCAAAGGAAAAGATAGAAAAAAGAGATTGGGGACGTGTATTTATATGTGCTTTGCTGGGCATGTCCGTAAACATGCTCACTTTTTTTAAAGGACTACAGCTTTCCACTCCCATTAACAGTGCGGTTTTAGTTACCATATCACCAATAATCGTTGTGGTTATATCGGCACTTTTTTTAAAGGAAAAAATCACTTTGAACAAGGGCCTTGGCATCTTTCTGGGCTTTGTTGGAGCCGTGGCCCTTATCCTTTTTGGCGCCGAAGTACGGCAAGATGCTCCAAATATTCCATTGGGCAACATATTGTTCATTATCAATGCAACGTCGTACGGCGCATATTTGGTCGTCGTAAAAACCTTGATAGAAAAGTATCATCCATTTACCATGCTCAAATGGTTGTTTACTGTTGCCTTTGTTGTAAACCTGCCCATTACCTTGCCAGAGGCCATGGAAATAGAATGGGCCTCTATACCAGCTTGGGCCTTCGGTTCTATTGCTTTTGTAGTTATAGGCACTACATTTTTAACCTATCTTTTCAATATATTTGCTCTTACCCAGCTCAAAGCTTCCTCTGTGGGCGCCTTTGTATATATGCAACCTTTGGTCGGGATAATTTTTGCGCTTTTTTCGGGCAAAGATCAACTTACCGTAATTAAACTGATTGCCATGGCCTTTGTGTTAGTGGGTGTGTATTTGGCCAGTAAAAAACCTAAAAGACCTTCATAACATTGATCAAAACGGCACCTACGTCAAAACAGAAGTGCCATCCATCAATTTGGCGCTATATTCCATAAATGAATTATGTAGTTTTCCCGTAAAATGGAACACTATGCCCGCACATTCTACACAAATTCAACGAATCAAGATCAAACTCGTTCGTGCTAAGGAGAAAGATAAGCTATATAAGGTTTTTGGAGCCGGAGGCCATAAATATCAAATTAATGCACCGATAGATATGCAAGACATTTATGCGTTCGAGCACAATTTCCAGATAAAACTGCCTGAATGCTACAAACACTTTGTGCTACACATTGGGAATGAGGGTTCCTCTTACCAAAATTCGGGTGCCGGACCATATTTTGGCATTTATCCTTTTGGGCAACATTTGGACGACCTGATTTATAACCATGTTGAAAAACACCTAAAAAGGGATTGTATTTTACATCCGTTCATAACCCAAAAACAATGGGACGAATGGACCGATCCATTGTACGAGGACAACATTACCGATACGGATTTTGAAGAATTGAACGGTCAATTATACGGGGGCATATTACCTCTTGGCTCACAGGGTTGCTCCTTTATACATGCGCTGGTGCTAAACGGCAACTATAAGGGCAGGGTTGTGAACTTGGACAGAGGAGAATTGTCGCCGCCAAAATTTTCTGAGGACCTTACCTTTTTGGATTGGTACGAACGTTGGTTGGATGAAATCATCTCGGGGAAATTGATCACCAATACCCCGAGCTGGTTCGGGTATCCTAAAAATTGAGATTTCTCCTTAGATCATTTCCATATCCTTGGGAACTTGAACATGCTTGCGGGTATCCTCTTTGGTCAAGGTTTTAAAATCGTCCGTTTTTTCCATGGCCTCGAAAGCTTGAAGAAATTCATCGGGCAAACCGATTAATTTACGCTCTTTCAAATCGATCCAGGCACCCATCATTTCGCAACGGGCAAAATTTTTCCCATTATGGTCGTAGAAGTTGTGCCTAAATTCAAAGAACATCCCGTCCTTGCTCATGCCAGCAAACTCCAACGATACTTTAACCGGCTTTCCTGCAAATGCTTCCTTAAAATAATACATGTGCTCATAAAACACTACTGGGCCAATATTGTGAACTGCCATACTCTTTTGGTTAAAGCCCAGCAGACCCAAATATGCCATTCGGGTATGACTCATAAAATTAATATAAGCGGAGTTTGCCAAGTGTCGATTAGCGTCAATATCGCTCCATCTAATTTCAAATTCTTTAAAAAACATATAAGGTTATTTTGTTATGCATGCATAATAAATTGTAAAAATACCATAGTTTTATAACTGATTCCTATAAAGAATAGGAATTGTTCATATTTTTAAACATAGTTTAACACAGAAGCCATGAGTGAAAAAGCTGAATTCATTAAAAAATTATCCCTTCCGGTGGTTGCCGCTCCCATGTTCCTTATTTCGGGACCAAAATTGGTGGTAGAATGTTGTAAAAATGGAATTGTGGGCACATTCCCGGCCCTCAACCAGCGAACCAGCGAGGGTTTTGAAGAATGGCTCATCCAAATAAAAGCAGAATTAAAGCAATTTGAAGAGGAAACCGGCAAAAAAGCTGCCCCTTTCGGTGTAAATTTAATTGTGCACCCAACCAATCCACGATTGGAAGCCGACATAAAGCTTTGCGTAAAACATAAAGTCCCGCTCGTAATTACATCCTTAGGTGCCGTAAGCCAAGTGGTAGATGCCATCCATAGTTATGGCGGATTGGTGTTCCACGATATAATTAAGAAACGCCATGCCGAAAAAGCTGCGGAGGCAGGCGTGGACGGTCTTATTTTGGTATCCGCCGGGGCAGGAGGGCATGGAGGTACCATAAACCCAATGAGCTTAGTAGCGGAAATCAAAAAATTCTATACCAAAACCATATTATTATCAGGGTGTATCAGTACTGGACGGGATGTTGCCTCTGCTTTGCAGATTGGCGCAGACCTTGCCTATATGGGCACCCGTTTTATAAATACCGAAGAAAGCAAAGCCACGGAAGAATACCGTAAAATGATCATGAACGCTGGTGCGGACGATGTTATCTATACGGCCGCCATTTCGGGTGTGCCCGCTAACTTTTTGGCAGAAAGTCTCCGTGCGGCCGGAATTTCCGAAGAAGATTTAAAAAAAGACCGTAAAATAGATTTCGGCAAAGAGTTGGATACAGAAGCAAAGGCTTGGAAAACCATCTGGTCAGCCGGCCAAGGGGTCACCACAGTAAACAATGTGTTGCCCGTATCCCAACTAGTAACCGACCTTAAGAGTGAATTTAAGACCTCAGTAGAAGAGCAGGCCAATCTTTTAAAAACCTATCCAAAAGAATAAATTGTACCAATGCCCCAACAAGACTCGAATTATGCACCTCCTATTTTGTTCAGAAACGGGCACTTTTCCACCATATATTCGGGTATAATCCGATCGGTGAACGGTGTGGTCCAAAACAGGGAACGGATTGCCCTTTCCGATGGTGATTTTTTGGATCTGGACTGGAGCTATGCGCAATCCAAATCAAAAAAACTTGTGGTGCTCCTCCACGGCTTGGAGGGAGATGCACAACGCCCCTATATTACCGGAAGCGCCAAAATACTTAACCAAAATGGTTACGATTGCTGTGCAGTGAACTTTAGAGGCTGTAGCGGAGAACCGAACATAAAATACAGATCTTACCATTCGGGAGCCACCGAAGATTTGATGGACATTCTAGATCATATACTGAGCACAAGGGATTATAAGAGCATCTTTTTGAAAGGCTTCAGTCTGGGCGGAAATCTTTTGCTCAAATATTTGGGAGAGGGAAACCAAATCCCAACCGAATTAAAGGGCGCCGTTGCTGTTTCCGTGCCCTGTAATTTGCACGACTCTTGTAAACAACTTCTCAGCACAAAAAATATACTGTATGCTATCCGGTTTAAAGGCAATCTATTGGAAAAATTAAGACAGAAACAAGCTATGTTCCCAGAGAAAATTAGCAATGCCGACATTAAAAAAATTAAAACCTTAATGGATTTTGATGATGCTTATACTAGCAAAGCACATAATTTTAAAAATGCTTTGGACTATTATGAGCAATGTAGTTCACTTCAATTTTTACCCAACATACAGGTACCCAGTTTGATCATCAATGCCAAAAATGATTCCTTTCTAGGGCCCGATTGTTATCCGGTGTTGGAAACTGATAATAATCCGAACCTACATTTAGAGATGCCCAACTATGGTGGCCATGTGGGGTTTTGGGGCAAAAATAACATAACCTATACCGAGAAAAGGGCTTTGGAGTTTTTCGAATCCCTATAAACAAGCTGGTGAAGTCATTTTGTGATGCACAAAACAAAATCCCTCCGGTTTTTCTTCCCTAATTGCCTATCTTAGTGGCAACATTTACATAAACAAACTTCAATAAAATCAGAATGAAAAAAACTGTTATGGTCTTGGCACTAGGTGCCATGATAGCGAGCTGCGGAGGAAAAAAAGAAGAGAAAAAAGATGGTTTTGAGGTAAGCCGCACCAAGACCGAAGAAAAGAAAGCCACGGAAAAAGAAGAAGTGCCCGTTGATTTGGACAACAAAGGTGTCGGGCCAATTACCGACCTGGAGTTCCCAGATGATATCAACAATGAGATGGTTGCAAGGGGCAAGGCCAAATTTGAAGCCATTTGCGTAGCCTGCCACATGGTAGATAAACGTATGATAGGCCCTGCACTTAAAGGGGTTTACGACAGAAGAAGTCCTGAATGGGTAATGAACATGATCTTGAACCCTGACGGAATGTTAAAAGAAGACCCTATTGCAAAAGCATTGCTGAAAGAGTACAACAATGCGATTATGTTGAACCAAAATTTGACCGAGGACGAGGCAAGGGATATTGCCGAGTATTTAAGAACGTTGTAACTGCCTTAATCAAAAATTTAAAATGCTGTTGTTTAATTGTTTAAGCAACAGCATTTTTATATTTTAGGAGAAAATCGAACCTATGAGAAAGTTAATCACATATTTGCTAGCGTTTATGGCGATTTCAATACTTCAAGCCCAAAACCAAAAGGGGGCTTGGACCACAACTGTTTCCGCAGATGATGGCCGTATAATTGAACACGTACTTATTTTAACCGAAAACCATTTTTCCGAAGCCATTTTTGAAAAAGAAAATGGAAAATTTATACGCACCAAAGGTGGTAGTTATAGCACTTCGGATGATTCACTGACTTTTTTGTTCGAATTTGATTCCAATGCACCCGAAGTTATTGGTGAATCCAAAATCGAAGCATTCAAAATAAGGAATGGGGCACTTGAATTGGGCAATTCCAATTGGACTCGAATTGATGATGGCTCGCCTGGCGATCTTAATGGTGCCTGGTTAATCTCTGGAAGAAAACGGGACGGTGAAATTGTGAAACGGGACACCTCCGGACCTCGCAAAACCATGAAAATATTATCTGGCACCCGTTTTCAATGGATCGCGTACAATACCGAAACCAAACAATTTATGGGAACGGGAGGGGGTACCTACACCACCATTGATGGCAAATACACCGAAAATATAGGTTTCTTTTCCAGAGACGACTCTAGGGTCGGAGCTAGTTTACAATTCAACTATGAGGTAAAGGGTGGCGATTGGCATCATTCTGGTAGCAGCAGCAAAGGAAAGCCCATTTACGAGGTTTGGAGCCAAAGGGCTGAAAAATAATCTGCCGTAGTATGAAAACCACCACTATATTGCTTTTCCTTTCCGTGTTTTTGGCCGAATCCTGCATAGGTACAAAATCAAACGAAGAAGGATTATACGGTACAACCTGGGAACTCGAATTTATCTCGGAATCAAGAATTGCGTTTGAAGGATTATTTCCCGATAAAAAACCAATGATCACTTTTAATAAAGAATCTGGAAAGGTTACCGGTACCGATAGTTGTAACGGCTACTCGGCACCATATAAAGTGGAGGAGCATAACATATCTTTTGGGGAACCGGGTCCATCAACCATGATGTTCTGTGGCGGAAGTGAGCGTCAATTTTTGGTAATGATGACTAAAATAGACGGATATTCCCTGGAGAACGGCAAACTCAGTTTACTAGTGGATCAAGACCCCGTGTTGCGTTTCAAAAAAATATCGCCATGAAAAACATTTTAACCCTTAGTTGTATCGCTTTCTTGTTTTTTAGCTGTTTGGACAAGAAAAAACAAGAACCTTCCCAAACCAACGTAGCACCAGAAGCAATTGTAAAGGACACTGTGCAAAAAGAAGAAAAAGAACGAGAAATGGAACCCATTGTTATAGATATAGATGGCAGTTACTTTAAGGCTTCCGGTACCGAACCCTTTTGGGACATTAAATTACACAATAACAAAGTTATTCTCAAAACTACGGAAGGAACCGTCCAAACTCCTTCTACGGAACCCATAAAAGCACAGGATTCCAACATTGCCATGTACCGCATACAAACCGAAGCTACCTTATTGGATGTTATTATTGCGCACAAGGAGTGCAGCAATGCCATGTCCGGCGAAGTGTTTCCATATACCGTTACCGTATCCTATAAGAATACGGGCGGAGGCGAAACCAAGGTGTACGAAGGTTGCGGTTATTACCTTCCCGATTACAGGATACACGATATTTGGGTGTTGGAAAAGATGCAAGGAACCACGGTCAGTAAAGAAGATTTTAATGGCAATGATGTTCCCAATATGGAAGTCAACATCAATAACAATCGATTTTCTGGATTCTCCGGATGTAACCGGATGAACGGAAGTTTATTTTATGAAAAAGATGTGCTGCGTTTTACACAAATCGCCTCTACACGAATGGCATGCCCGAATATGGAAAAGGAATCCGAATTTTTATCGGCATTGCAAAGCGGTGTCAACTACAAAATTGAAAACAACAGACTCTACCTCTCCAATGATTCGGAAGAAAATTTATTGGTTTTTAAAAAAATTGATTAGTAGGGAAAAATCTATCAATTTTAATTAATGAATTCGAAGATTATTAGTTTAAAATGAAACTACCCTACCGAGAAATCCCAAAATATCCAGAAAACTACTTGCCCGGAAATATATTGGCCAGGTTAATAGATGGCTTGGGGTATCGATTCTATTGGGCAACCGAGGGATTGACGGAGAATGACCTTGCCTACAGACCATCAGAAAAGGGACGGTCCATTTTTGAAACCATGGAACATATTTATGTATTGTCCAACAATATATTATTGGCACCGGATGCAAAACCCTATGAAAAACCAATAAATCCGGCTCCATATTCTTTTGAGGATTTAAGAAAAAAGACCTTGGGCAACCTTCAATCTGCGAGCAGTAAGGTTAAAAATGCCACCATGGAGGATATGGAAAACTATAAAGTGATCTTTAAAAAAGGTGACCATAAATTCGAATTTCCAATTTGGAACATCATTAACGGGATGATTTCGGATTGCATTCACCACACAGGCCAAATTGTTTTGATGCGACGTGCCAGCGGCAATCCACAAAATCCAAATGTGAATGTGTTCAAGGGAAAAACCAAGGAATAAGTATATACTTTAGTCCACCACAACTTTATAGGTTGGGTCTTCCAATACGTTCACTTCGATAATATCGTCGGCATTGGCCAATAATCTTCTACAGTCTCGGCTCAAGTGTTTCAGGTGCACTTTTTTGCCCACTTTTCGATAGCGTTCCGTAATCTTGTTCACAGCTTCAATAGCGGACATATCGACTAACCTACTTTCCGCAAAGTCGATGACCACTTCCTCCGGATCGTTCAAAACATCAAATTTTTCAGCAAATAAAGTGGTACTGCCAAAAAATAACGGGCCGTAAATTTCGTAATGCTTTACGCCCTCCTCATCAATGCTTTTTCTGGCGCGGATACGTTTTGCGTTGTCCCATGCAAATACAAGTGCGGAAATAATCACACCTACCAATACGGCCAAGGCCAAATTGTGAAGGAATACGGTGACCAAAGTAACCAACACCATCACCAACACATCGGATTTTGGCATTCTACGGAAGGTTTTTAGGCTCGCCCATTCGAAGGTTCCCAAGGCTACCATAATCATAAGTCCTGTAAGTGCGGCCATAGGAACTTTTTCAATAAGGCTGGAACCGAACATTATAAACACCAAGAGCATTAAAGCGGCCACAATACCAGAAAGACGTGCACGTGCACCATTGGAGGTATTGATCAAACTTTGTCCGATCATGGCACAGCCACCCATTCCAGAAAACAATCCAGAGAGTATGTTGGCCGTTCCCTGGGCAACGGCTTCCTTGTTGCCCCGACCACGTGTTTCGGTAATTTCATCCACAATGTTCAGTGTCAGCAAACTTTCAATAAGACCAACACCTGCCATAATTCCGGCAAAAGGGAATATGATCTGCAAGGTTTCCCAAGTAAAAGGAAGGTCGGGAATATGAAATGGAGGAAATGTTCCTTGAATGGAAGCTATATCTCCAATGGTCCGTGTGTCCAATCCCAAGAAAAAAACAATCCCGAAGACTAATAGAATGGCTGCTAAAGATGCTGGAATTACCTTGGTTAGTTTGGGCAGTCCCCAAATAACTACCATAGTAAGCAACACCAATCCCAAGAAAATGTACAAGGTACTTCCGCTCAACCACTCGCCATCCACGGTTTTGAACTGGCTCATCTGCGACATAAAAATAATGACCGCCAAACCGTTTACAAAACCAAATATAACCGGATGGGGTACCAAGCGCATCAATTTTCCCAATCGAAGCACTCCGGCCAACAGCTGCAAAATACCTGCTAGGATTACGGTGGCAAATACATATTCTACTCCATATTGCTGTGCCAACGTTACAATTACCACGGCCACGGCCCCGGTCGCACCAGAGATCATTCCTGGTCTACCGCCCAAGATAGACGTGACCAATCCCATAACAAATGCGGCATACAAACCGGTCAATGGCGACAGGCCTGCGATAAATGCAAAGGCAATGGCTTCGGGCACCAAGGCAAGTGCAACGGTTAAGCCCGATAAAATTTCTGTGCGATAGTTTACTTTCTGGGAAAAGTCAAAAAGATTGAGATACTTTTTCATGGCTTATTTCTTGAAGCGGGCAAAAGTAGCATTATTAAATGCAAGACCCTAATTGCCCAGGAATTTTTAAGGATTTGATAATGTAACAGTTAGTGCGACCTATAAAACAGCTCTTATGGTGAACGATGGTTAATGGTATCGTATCCACTTTAACCTATCCATAAAAAAAATCGCCCCGATCAATTAAGCTCGGGGCGATCCTTAACTAAATAACCAACCAAAAAAACTGTTTGTATAGTCGAACCATAAAGTTCTTCCTTACATATTTCGTTGACGGGAAACATTCATTACAGGGTTATTGGTCTTTGAACGTTTTTTTCCTGTTCCGCCGTTTGATTTTAAATATTGGATGTATCCTCTACCTGTAAACTCGTACACGGTTCCACTGGATACATGGTACAATTCTATAGTGTTATCATTGATAACGTACAACTCAAAATAATCATTGCCCAAGAAGTCATAATCGAGTGTTAAAGTTTTCAGAGTGGCATCGTTGGCAACATCGAACACTTGGTAATCTCCCTGATAATCCCATTGTATATTGGTCAATGGAATACCCTGTGCATCTACGGAGGATCTAAAATACCCGCCATCATCTGAAAAAAATTGCAAGTAGTTTTCATTATCGAACTCATTTAGTGCGCCTAATTCACTAGTGTAGGTCTTCTCCCAAACTTGATACTCCTGCAATACATATTGGATATTATCGTAGAAGACCATATCATAATCAAACTGACTTTTTTGATAACCTTCCAAAACATAGGAGGTATCTGATCTTGAATCATATATTTCCAATGTATTATTATCCAGCGCATACACATCCAGCAACCACAATCCATCCACATCGTGGTTTATTTCCACTTGACCGGCAAGGGTCGCATACAAGCCTACATCGATACCTTTTCCATTACCTGTTTTTCCCAGACCTGAAATATTGTTGTTCGCATAAACGGTTCCCCTGTCAAAAGAAATGGTAAAAGCGCGTTGCAAAAAGGGAACTTCACCATTACCACGAGTTTCATTGATATCCACATACCATAGATCATAGGATTCCAAGACCAAGGCGGTATTAATGGGCGATTCTTCTATAAAATCGTCTTCCACAATAACCTCGGTATAACAAGAACCGGCCAATAGGCCTATGAGTATAATTCCAAAGAGTAGTTTTTTATTTTTCATAATCGAGGTTTTAAGGTTCACTTTAGCTAGACCAATCACTGTGCCATTTTTATTAACTATTTGATAATCAATCTAAAACAGACACACTATTTTATTTTTTAGATTTACACCATAATTAGGATACATGAAAGACAAGCTTACCTTTGGCGTACTTGGAGGTGGAAGTTGGGGAACAGCCATTGTAAAAATGCTGACCGAAAATTTGGATCAGGTAAACTGGTATATGCGAAGCGATTCTGCTATCCGGCATATTGAAAAGGAAGGTCATAACCCCAATTATTTGAGTTCGGTGGAGTTTGACACCGATCAACTACGCATGAGCCACGATATAAACAAAGTGGTCGATGCTTCGGACGTACTCATTTTTGTGATTCCGTCGGCTTTTTTGGAAAGGGAGTTGCAATGTTTGACGAGTTCCTTGACAGGAAAAATTATCTTCTCGGCCATTAAGGGCATTGTTCCTGAAAGTGGGCGTATTGTTGGGGAACATTTTAATGAGAAATACAATATCCCATTCGAGGATATAGGTGTGATCACCGGCCCATGCCATGCTGAGGAAGTGGCACTGGAGCGCTTATCTTACCTAACCATTGCCTGTGCGGATGCCGATAAGGCCAAAATGGTGGCAAATCACTTAAAAAGTGATTATATCCGCACTAAAATCTCCGATGATATTATTGGAACCGAGTACGCTGCCATGTTGAAGAACATTTATGCCATTGCAGCGGGGATCGCCCATGGTCTGGGATATGGGGACAATTTCCAGAGTGTATTGATGAGCAATGCCATCCGGGAGATGAAACGGTTTATAGACAAGGTGTACAAAATGAAGCGCAACATCAATGCTTCTGCCTATTTGGGCGACCTATTGGTAACAGGCTACTCCGTTTTTAGCAGAAACCGCATGTTCGGGAATATGATCGGCAAGGGCTACACGGTTAAAAGTGCCATGATGGAAATGAACATGGTGGCCGAAGGCTATTATGCCACCAAAAGCGCCCATGACCTTATGGACAAACTACAGAAAAAGTCCAAAACACCGATCATAAACGCGGTGTACCAGGTGCTTTATAAAAACAAGAACCCGAAAAAGGTGTTTGAGAAATTAACGGAGAAGTTGGATTGATTTAAAGCTTATACGAAATCTTAAACATCACAATCCTTGGCATGATGGACGTGGATTGGTCTCTGATCAAAAAATCAGAAAACGAGTTCTGCCTTTTGAACCGCACATCAAAAAGGTTTTGTACGGAGACTTCGACACCCCAAGGACTGTCTTCTTTTTGGTAAAACAGTGATGCGTTGGCTACATCAAAAACATTGGTCAGGTTTTGTCCCTCATTAGTGTATTCCGTTCGCTCATAATCACCCTTCAAATGAAAATCATTGAGAAACACATAATCCAGATTTGCAAAGATGCTCGAATTGGTAAAGGTGTTTTTATTAGTGGGTGTGGTATAAACCGATGGGTTGTGCGTGTAACCCAACTCCAAATTGGGCCATTTATCGAAAAGGGTCTCCACCTTACCTGTGGCAGAAATGGAACGGGAAAGGTTTTTGGACACATTGTTGTTCACCAATTGGAAAAATTCGTTATAGCTTCCCCTGCTTTCCAAACTGAGCTTGACCTTGTGGATTCGCTTCCCGAATCTGAAATTGGCGTTTAAGGAGTTTTCGGGCTGGTTGAACAGGGTGTAGGTTACAAATTGATTGATGCCGTCCAATACTGTGGTGTTCTTTACACTTTGTGTTCTTTTATTATAGGTCAAACCAACATTCAGATTCAAACCTCGGAATAGACTGAACTTATAATAGCTCAGGGAATAGGAATGGTTTCTTCCGTTTTCCAAATCAGGCGTCCCCAACCCCACCGAATTGAAGGATCTCAGCATAAAATTAGTGCCCAACTGGTCAATGGTCGGGAATTGCCTCCGCTGCCTGTAGCCGAATCGTATTTTTTCGCTGCTGTTGAACTCCGCCTCTGCATCAAAAGCCGGCAGCAGAACTTGGGTGCTATTGTTTACCGAAAGTCCTTCTTGCTCATTGTCCCAATTGTAATTGTGATAAAACAGTCCTGATTTCACCGTAAAAATACCTGCCAAAAATTTAAATTCCAGCCCCAGAAATGTGTCATTGAACCGATAATTAATATGGTTTCCAA
Organism: Flagellimonas alginilytica; assembly: GCF_042134605.1. GTDB lineage: Bacteria > Bacteroidota > Bacteroidia > Flavobacteriales > Flavobacteriaceae > Flagellimonas > Flagellimonas alginolytica. The sequence continues at coordinate 1,288,799 of NZ_CP169638.1, forward strand.
AGCCATTTTCTGAAAAATCATTGATACTTCCATTGGTGAGTTGTTGTATTTCACCACTTGTGAAATCATCGAACCGTAAATTGGTGCCGAAGGTGGTATAGATGTGGTTGAAATTGTTGAGCACCCAATAATCCTTCAATACTAAATCAAAGGATGTGGTCCGGGTCTCTTTCTTCTGAAAAACTTGATAGGAATCGTCTTCTTCCAAAGGAATCAAATCTTGCAGAAAAACTTGGTCCGTTTCCCAAGTATTCTCCGGAGTGCTTTTTTGAAATGCCATAGAACCCTCCAAACTCAGGGTTTGAGCTCTTGAAAAACGCTTGCTGTATTCCACATTCTGTTTTAGCTCCAGTGCCGAAATATTTTGCAGGGTGTTGAAAAAAGTACTTCGATCTTCACTCTGAGTCAAAATGATGCCGTCGCCCTTGTTTTTGGTGAATTTTGCAAACGAATTCAGGGTTACATTCTCATCGCTGTTGGGTTCGTGTTCCACCGTTGCCTTCCCGATCAAAAAGAAATTGTCGTAATTGTTGCGTTCCGTTCTGTCCTCGTTCAAGAATCCATCGGAATTGTTGTAAATGTTCAGGGTGTTGGATTCCGTTTCGGTATCGCTGCTGTTGGCAATTACATAACTGTTGATGTCCGTTTTGGGCGAGACCGTTTGCCTAAGATTGAATGCCCCAAAGCGATTGGTGTTCGCCCTGAAATCGGTGTTGTTCAAAAATTGGGAGAAATCGTCCCTGCTCAGGGAAAAATAGCCTCCAATATCGTCCATAAGCTTGCCAAATCCCCCATTGAACTCCAAATAATCGGAAAAGGAGAAACTTTTGACCCCAATATTGTTCAGGTCACCAATAAAGTTGATATTGGTTTTGGGACTGTAGTAAAACAGGTTGGGGTGCACCAAATAGCGGTCTTTGATCCCTCCACCCGCTTCCATATCGCCAAAGGCGAATTTCTTTTTGTCCTCTTTTAGTTTGATGTTGAGGGCCAGTTCATCGGAATCCTGCAGTCCTTTGAGAAATCCGATTTTATTATAATTGTCTAGCACTTGCACCTCATCCACGGCATCGGCAGGAATGTTATTTACGGCTAGTTTGCTGTTTCCTGTAAAAAAGGTTTTGTCCTCTACGAGAACTTTGGTCACTTTTTTGCCTTGGGCGGTCACATTACCTTCCCGGTCCACCTCAATGCCGGGTAGCTTTTTAAGTACTTCGCGCAGTTTACGTTCCTCTCCGGTAACAAAAGCATCTGTTTGGTAGGTTATGGTGTCTTCTTTTACTTCTATTGGAATTTTGTATTCCAAGACCACCTCATCGAGGTCGTTGGTTTTGGGCACCATTTTCAAATCTTTTATTTCATCTTGTGTTACGGTATAATCAAAAGAGAGTTTTTGGTAGCCGAGGTAGCTCACCTCAATGGAGTAGGCCACCTCTTTTTCCAAGCGCAGCACATACTCACCCTTATCGTTGGTAATGGCAAACTGGGTACGCTCACCATCATTTTTGGGGAAGGCCAAGATGTTGGCGTTGATCATTGGTGCCGTGGTAGTGCTATCCGATACAGTGCCCCTTAGGGTAACATTTTGACCCAATAAGTTGATGGGACTAAAACAAAGAATATAAATCAATAAAAAATATCGGCTCAATATAATTTGACTATTTCATGTAAATTACCTTCCTCCAAATCGTTCTTTGGCTATTTTGGCTCCTATGGCATCAAATTCTGCTTGTGTTATAGGTTTTTTACCCTTAGGTGGAGCTATAAGCTTACGTTGCTTCTCGTCCAATTGACCCAAGTTTATTTTATCAGCATAAAATATTCTATCCTTTTCACGTAGTTCTAAAATTAATCCAGGTAGGCCAGAATAATTTTTGGGACCAAAAGACAAATTGATTTCGGGAGCATACCAAGCAATAACCGGAAATTCAAATCTTCCTTTGCTATTATTTACAACATAAGTCGTTGTGGCTTTATAGCATAAATATTTACCAATGCTCTTACTATTTTTGGTTAGCTTCCACTCATTTGTAATTACAGGATGTTTTACAATAAATTTCTCTCCAAAGGCTGGTAAATCCTCATAAACCAACCCATTTTCAAGATTTGTAAAAAACCTTCCTTTTGCACCAAGAATGGTCAATGCAATATCGGCTCCTTTTTCTGCATCATTGGTCAACAGTTTTTCTCTATAAAAAAGTGACTCCTTTGCATAACCTAAAAGTTTAAAATCTATGAACTTTACATTATCATAAGCTATTTTATAAATATCCTTTAAAACCTCAGAAACTTCAGTTTCAACAAGGTCGACCTTGTACGTGACCTCTACCGAGTTTTGTTGCGCAAACACACAATTGATACAACCCAACAGAATTAAATACATTATTCATTTCATTTTTGTGAAATATTAATATTCCAATCATTTCTTGATTCTTACCACCATCCTCCATCCAGTTGTGCTTTGACCTTATCACCTTCCTTTTTGTATTCTTCCTCTGTCATGGTTTCGATATCTTGGGGCCATTCTATTTTTACTTCTTTTTTGGGGTTTAGTTCAACTTTGCTAGCGGTGTAGGTAGCTATGGGCAATTGTAGTTCCAAGATTAGGCCAGGAAGGTTTCCCACATAATCCACCGGACCAAAAGAAACGGGGATTTCCGGGGCATACCAGGCTATAGTATCTTCATTTAATCCAGTGTTGGATTTATCAAGAATGGCTTTATAGCACAAAAACTTTCCAATTTGTTTCTTTTCCTTGGTCAGAGTCCAATCTTGCTTTTCTATTTCTGACTCTACATTGTATTTCCTATCTTCATAGTAGGTCTGCAATATTTGTTCGCTGTTAGTTAAGTTCGTAAAATAAGTTCCCTTAGAAGTAAGGTACTTAACAAACTCGTCTAGTTCTTTATAATACGAAATACTAAGTCCTCTCTGGTGTTGAAAAACACTTTTTTCTTGGTCGAATAATAATTCCAATTGAATATTTTTGGCAGCATCGGCAACCACCTTATGCATCCTTTCTAACTGTGGTGAACCTTCTTTTTCGTTTTCAGTATTATCCATACTTACACGGTAGAGGATTTTTCCACTTGTAATTTGGGCGAAGGTTGGATTGACAAAAAGCAGAAAAGGAACAATATATATTAGACTATACTTTTTCATAATAAATTTTTTTAAGTAGTATGACCGAAAATTTCGGTCATACTACCTTTATATTACTTACATCATTTCACATAAGGCATATGCAACTGTAAAAGCCTTTCCAGCCGCAAAACCATCTCCAGTTTTATTATAAATGTAATCCGCATAATCAAATGCCATTCCTTCGCAATCAACTGGCATTTCAACTGTAGCAGCATTTAAACCATTTGAGGAAAAACCAATAGCAAAAACAGTACTCAATAAAAAAATTGCTTTCTTCATTTTCTAAAAAATTAATAGGTTAAGAAATCAGTTTTACTTACTTCAAGATTTGCGCAAAAAATTGTAAGACTTGGTATGAAGCTATGTCAAAATTATCTTTCAAAACTCTCAGAATCCACGGATACTTCTTTTAAATTGATGTATGGTGGTTTTGAATTGACGGATTGATAATTTTCAGTATTCTTCAAAAGAAAAATCGTGTCGAGAACTGGAAATCAACAAAATCCTATGAATTTTCCTCGAATTGATAGGTTTTGGCAAAGAAAAATATATTTAACAGAGAAGTTGGATTAATCCCGCTCCAAAGAAAAATCGGAATGTTCCTTTAATTGCGAATCCAATTCCTTAGAAAAGACCTCCATTTCTTCATCGGAGTAGTTATATGATTTTTGGAACTCTTTAAAAACAGCTTCTTTGTATTTCCGAACACTATCAATATCAAAATAAAGCCTGCCCGTTCTCCGAATGAAAAAATCCAAGGGATTCAATGCTTTTTCGTAGGCTATGGCAAATTGTACTTCTGCCCGAATCATGTTTTCTTGGGGGTCGTTTCCCTTAATCTTAGCATATAATTCCAAAATAGTTTCTGCCTGCTTACCATAGGTGGTTACTAAATACCAAGCTTCGTACTTTGTAAAACCATCCCCTTGAAGCCGCTCTTGAAGTTCGGCAATGTATTTTTTTACATGTTTGAACTTTTTAAAGTCGTTTCCACAAAGTGGAATCTTATCCGTAGTACACGCTTTGAGTTCCACTCCATAATCTTCTTCCATTTTTTGGGAAATACGGTTCACGGTGCGCTCGGCCATTTTTCGATAGCCCGTAAGTTTACCTCCGGCAATACTCACTAATCCAGATTCAGAGGTGAAAATTTCATCTTTTCGGGATAATTCAGAAGCGGATTTGCCCTCTTCGTGAATCAAGGGGCGTAGTCCAGCCCATGACGAGATAATATCATCCAATTCCAATTCGATATCCGGAAACATATGGTTAACGGCAGAAATCAAATAAATGGCATCGGCCAATTCTGTGGTCACATGGTCCTTGTCCGAATTATAATTGGTGTCAGTAGTCCCAATATAGGTAACCTTGCCACGTGGAATGGCAAACATCATCCGCCCATCGGGAATATCAAAATAAACGGATTGCTTCACGGGAAGTTTTTCCTTCGGAAATACCAAATGGACACCCTTGGTCAAGTGCAAACGCTTGCCTTTTTTGGATTGGTTCACACTACGCAGCTCATCCACCCAGGGACCTGCCGCATTGATCACATATTTTGATGAAATCTTGTACTCGTCTCCAAACACTTCGTCCGTAAACTTGACCCCTGCTACCTTTTCATCGTCATACAGAAAATCGGTGACCTTGGTATAATTGAATATCCGCGTACCAAATTGAAGACTGGTTTTTAGGTTTTCCAAAGTAAGTCTCGCATCATCGGTGCGGTATTCGGCATAATAGCCGGCACCGTTCAAAATCTTTTTGGGCAAAAGGGGCTCCAGTTTCATGGCCTCCTTCTTCTCCAGCATCTGGCGTTTATCGTCCCCCGAAACCTGCGCCAGAATATCGTAGACTTTTAAACCAATGGAAGTCAACCATTTTCCGTAGGAACCACCCTCGATCAAAGGGAGCAACATTTTTTCGGGAATCACCAAATGCGGGGCCAATTTATGTACGATGGCCCGTTCGGAACCTACTTCTTTTACCAACCAAAAATCAAATTGTTTTAAATAGCGTAGTCCGCCGTGGATCAGTTTAGTGGATTTGCTACTGGTACCAGAGGCAAAATCACCTTTTTCAAGCAGTAAGACTTTCATTCCTCTGGAAGAAGCATCCAAAGCAATACCGGCACCGGTAATACCACCGCCGATCACCACAAGGTCATAGGAATCCCTATCAATGTTTTGGAGGGCCTCTCTTCTATTCACATTTGAAAAATCGATGTTCCCTCCCATAAAATTTTATTTATTGAATTCGTATTCACGCTCCACGCGACATATGCGTACTTTGTACCAAGAATACCAGGTTTCTATTCCTCGTTTTTGAGCTTTTTTATGATCTAGTTGAGATTTCCAGTTGGCAACGGCCTCCAGACTTTCCCAATAACTAACGGCAATGCCCATGCCATCCCGGGCACTTTCAAAACCCAAAAACCCTGATTGTTTTCGGGCCAATGCTTCCATTTCTTCAGCCATTTGGCCATATCCATTATCTCCTTCGGTTCTCAGGTTGGTAAAAATTACAGCGTAGTATGGTTTTTTAAGTTCCATTTAAACAATGTACTCCTTTTCCAGAAAATAATTCACCACAGCTTCCTTCATTAACACGGTCTGCTCCCCTGCTTTTAGCGGTGGTAGTTGTTCCTTTACTTTGTAATGGGGCCATCCATCTTCATCAAAAAAATCAAAATCGTAATAGCCATAAGGTTCCAAAAGGCGGCAGATAGCAATGTGCATCAGATTGACCTTCTCGTCCTTTTTAAACTTACGATGAAAATCTCCAAGCTCTTGGACCCCTACCAAATAAACAATCCCGTCCAACTCCAAAGGGTCACCATCAGAAAACTGTGCAGACAATTTTGCCACCAAAAATTCCCATCGTTCCTTTAATTGTTCGTCTCTTGACATCTGTTTTTGATATGAGTTTCAAAGGTACAAATCAATATTCTATATTTGTTAAAACCCTTGTATGAGCTTTTTGGACATCATCATCGGAATTCTGTTGATCTGGGGCCTATATAAAGGCTTAAAAAATGGCCTTTTTGTTGAGCTGGCATCCCTGATCGCCCTTATTGCCGGAATCTACGGCGCCATACATTTTTCCCACATCACCGGCGATTATTTGGCCGCACAATTTGATTGGAGCGAGCAATACCTAAAAATAGCGGCCTTTTTGATAACCTTTTTTGTCATCATCGTTACAGTAAACTTGGCCGGTAAAATATTGACCAAGATTGCCGATTTTGCCATGCTCGGGCTTTTGAACAAAGTCGCAGGCGGTATTTTTGGCGCTTTGAAAGTTGCTGTTATTCTAGGCGCTTTCCTTATTTTTTTTGAAAAACTCACGACTCCTTTGGGCCTAATTAATGAGGAAACCAAAGAAGATTCTGTTTTTTACGAACCGATCAAAGATTTGGGCGATCTGATCTTCTCCTATGTTTTTGATGACGAAAAAACTATACCTTCCGATAACATTGAAGCCACCGAAGAGATAATATAACCGGCTTGGTATAGAATGATAAAAATCGCTCCCAAAAAACCCTTTGCTTCCTTTTTCCTGTATTTCAACGTAATAATCTGGCCAAACATGGAAATTTCATGGAATAAGAAAGGTGCTCCGCTATTTTAGCAATGAGAACACAAGGGAACTTAGAACACTCCCGAAAACACCCCGAAAATGAAAAAATTATATGGCACTTTGCTGGCCGTAGCGCTTGCTCTTGCCCTGACCACTTGTAGCACTACACCCGCGCAAGAAGATGAATTGGGATATACAGAAGCTACTCTTGGAAATGAAAAACAAACAGTTGACCCGGCTAAAATGGAGGAAGATTTGTTAGGTCTGGTCAACGAACATCGCAAATCGAAAGGGTTAAGCTCACTATCCAAAAGTGCTCCCTCCTATAAATATGCCGAAGAACATAACGATTACATGATTTCGCGCAATGCCCTTAGTCACGATAATTTTGATTCGAGAGCATCAAAAATAGCAGCAGAAACCGATGCTATCAGTGTCTCGGAAAATGTAGCAAGATACTATACCTCGGCTGCCAAAACTTTAGAGGGTTGGATAGAAAGCTCCTCTCATAAAGCTGCCATGGAAGGCGATTTTACCCATACTACACTTAGTGTACAACTAGATAAAGAGGGGAGACCGTACTACACCCAGATTTTCTTAAAGGTTGAATAGGTTTTTCGAGTAAAAGTATATCAAGACCCGTCGCTAAGCGGGTCTTTTTTGTTAATCGCTATGTTGCCAACAAGGATTTTTTTACCTTTCGTAAAATCTTTGAAAATGGCTATACAGGCACCTTTCAATCTAAATAAATGGATTGAGGAAAACCGAGATACCCTAAAACCGCCGGTAGGGAACAGAAACCTCTATAAAGAATCCGGTGATTATATAGTAATGATCGTGGCCGGGCCCAATGCACGCAAAGACTATCATTACAACGAAACCGAAGAGCTTTTTTATCAGTTAGAAGGTAATATTGAGGTAAATATCCAAGAAGATGGACAAAAGAAAACCATGAAGTTGGGCCCCGGGGACATGTACCTTCATCCAGCTAAAGTACCCCACTCCCCGGTACGAAAAGAAGGCTCGATCGGGCTCGTGGTGGAACGCAAACGTACCGATCTGGATGCAGAGGATGGATTATTGTGGTTTTGCGACAATTGCAACCACAAACTGCACGAGGTTTACTTTAAATTGAATGATATCGAGAAAGATTTCCTAGGTCATTTTAAGCACTTTTATGGATCGGAACAATTGCGCACCTGTGATAATTGTGGTACCATTATGCCTGTGGACGAACGTTTTGTAGCCAAAGAAGAATGATACTCCTTTTCGCAAAGATCATAATTGGGATCGTGGCCTTGCTCCACATATATTTTCTATGGCTGGAAATGTTCGCTTGGACCACCAAAGCAAAAAAGGTATTCCGTAGTTTTCCGGAAGATTTGTTCGAACCTACCAAAACATTGGCCGCCAATCAAGGTCTTTACAATGGTTTTTTGGCAGCAGGACTGATCTGGTCACTGTTCATACAAAATGCCGAATGGCAAATTTATGTGGCCCTCTTCTTTTTGGGGTGTGTTGCCGTGGCCGGACTGTACGGAGCTCTCACCGCATCTAAAAAAATATTGATCGTGCAAGGCCTTCCGGCCATCTTAGGTCTAGGCTTGCTTCTGATCCATCAATTCCTGTAAACCCTTAAGAATAATAAGATTATTCGTAATATTGTAAAAATATAACAATTCACTACTAAAAAGTTATAAATGTCAAAAATAGCAGCTGCTTTTGGAATAGAAGAAGCCTTAAAAGAGTTGGGCTTGAACGAAATCAATAATGGTACCTCTACCGGAAAAGATTGGTTTTCAAATGGTGAAATCATAGAGTCTTATTCTCCAGTAGATGGTGCACTTATCGGGAAGGTCAAAGCTACCACCCCTGAAGATTATGAAAAAGTGATCAGTACCGCTCGGGAAGGCTTCAAGAAATGGAGAACCATGCCAGCGCCCCAACGTGGCGAAGTGGTTCGTCAATTCAACGATGAACTTAGACGGTTAAAAGAGCCATTGGGCAAGTTAGTATCCTACGAAATGGGAAAAAGCTACCAAGAAGGATTGGGCGAGGTGCAGGAAATGATCGACATCTGTGATTTTGCAGTGGGACTATCCCGTCAACTGCACGGACTTACCATGCACAGTGAGCGTCCAGGTCACCGCATGTACGAGCAATATCATCCACTAGGAGTTGTAGGAATTATTTCTGCTTTTAATTTCCCCGTGGCCGTTTGGTCCTGGAATACAGCCTTGGCCTGGGTCTGCGGTGATGCCTGTATCTGGAAAGGTTCGGAAAAAACCCCCATCACATCCGTTGCATGCCAAAATATTGCTGCCCGTGTATTTGCCGCAAATGGCGTTCCCGAAGGTATTTCCTGCTTAATTACCGGAGATTATACCATAGGCGAGCTGATGACAAAGGACGAGCGCATTCCATTGATCTCCGCCACGGGATCTACAAGAATGGGAAAAATAGTGGCCAAAACCGTGGCCGAACGCCTTGGTAAAACATTGTTGGAGCTTGGGGGAAACAATGCCATAATCGTTACCCCGGATGCCAATATTAAAAATACCGTTATCGGAGCCGTATTCGGAGCCGTGGGCACTTGTGGACAACGTTGTACCTCTACCCGTAGATTGATTGTTCACGAAGAAGTTTACGATAAGGTGAAAAATGCCATAGTTGACGCCTACAAGCAGATCAAAATTGGAAATCCTCTGGATGAAAACAACCACGTAGGACCGCTTATTGATAAAGATGCCGTTAAAAACTACTTGTCCGCATTGGAAAGAGTCGAGGCAGAAGGTGGAACTATTTTGGTTGAAGGTGGGGTACTGGAAGGTGAAGGATATGAAAGCGGTTGCTATGTAAAACCGGCCATTGCAGAGGCAGAGAATCATTACGAAATTGTCCAGCACGAAACATTTGGCCCTGTACTATATCTTCTTAAATACAGCGGAGACCTTGAAAATGCCTTGGAACTCCAAAATGGCGTTCGACAAGGACTTTCTTCCGCTATTATGACCAACAACCTGCGTGAAGCTGAACGATTCCTTTCCGTAGAAGGTTCCGATTGTGGAATTGCCAACGTAAATATTGGAACTTCCGGTGCTGAGATCGGTGGAGCGTTTGGTGGAGAAAAAGAGACTGGTGGAGGCAGGGAAAGTGGTTCCGATGCTTGGAAAATTTACATGCGCAGACAGACCAACACCATTAACTATACAACGGAGCTGCCTTTGGCACAAGGCATTAAGTTTGATCTATAAAAACATAAAGCCGCCCTTTCAGTAGTCTTACCGGAGGGGCGGTCTTTAAACCAACTTAACTAACTCAAACTTAAATTTAAAACCCTACTCCAATGCCGGAACTTTGTCGGGAGAAATAGGGTTCTTTACCTAATATTTGGCCTAAAGTTCAGTATATTCCCCATAGTTTCTAAAAGGTATCTTACAAGTGGCCATAAAAATTGTATGATTGGTTCCTTTTTGCCCTTTATCCGTTTCAATTCCATTTCAGCGAATCGTATTTTTTACTAACTCCCTCAATTTCTGATACATTTATTTAGAATTTTAAGATTTTTTTAATATTTTAAATGTCTCGTTTACACGGTGTTTATTTTTTGAAAATGGATTGGGAAACTTCAGCTTTATGGTATTGGATTTTACTGGCCGGTGTAGGGATCATTTCTGCTGTTCTCGGTTATTTTTTTGGAAAGTCCGACACGCCTTCCATTTCACAAAACACAGAGGCGCTTAATCTTCTTGAAATTGAGAACACCAAGTTAAAATCGGATTTGGAGAATTGTCATAAAAGGCTGGACAACTCAAAAATAAAATCCTTGGATATTGAAAAAATCGTAGGGTCACCAAAAGCGGAAACGCACCTATTCGACCCCTCGGAGGCTAAGGCTATATTTGGGAAAACCATTAAAGAAAACGACCTAAAACTTGTGGAGGGAATCGGCCCCAAAATTGAAGGTCTGTTCCACGGCGTTGGCGTTAAAACATGGGAAGCTCTGTCCGAATGTTCTGTGGACAAATGCCAAGAAGTTTTAAATACTGGTGGAAAAAGGTACCGTATCCACGACCCTGCCTCTTGGCCCATGCAAGCAAAAATGGCTCACGAAGGTCTCTGGCAGCAGCTATTCGATTGGCAAGAAAAGCATAGGGCAGGTAAATATTAAAAAAACTCCATTGGACCAACCGGTCGTTCTACATTCTTCCGTTGGCCTCGACCCATTTAAAAATGTACTGTTCCTGAGAAAACTGCATTCTCTCGGAAATCCGTTGTAATCGCTCTGGAAGCTTCATAAGATAGTCCCTTGCCTTTTCCGCTTTATCCGAAAGTCCTCGAAGATTTCCAAGGTCCCAATACTCGTTCAACTTTTTTAAGATGTCCACATAATCTTGTGCCGTATAGACGCCGAGTCTTTGTGCACAATTGGAGAATTGTTCGAATGCTTCACCAATGTTACCCCCTGACTCTCTTAAAAAATGGGCGGGCATAACTATTTTCTTCTTCATCATATCGGCAAAGGCCAAAACCATTCCGTCGGGGTCTTGCCCCATAATGGTCTTTACAAATTCTCTATAGGCCAAATGGTGCCTCATCTCGTCCCCAGCTATTATGGTACACATTTTTGCCAGCAGGCCATTTCCCTTTTTCTTTGCCAATTTGCCCACTCTTTTGTGGGATATATTGGTCGCGAGTTCTTGAAAAGTGGTATACACAAAGTTTTTATAGGGGTCTCTATCCGTTCCTATATCAAAACCATCGGATATCAAATGCTGGGTGGTGATTTCTATTTCTCGCATATTAACTCGTCCGGACAGATACAAGTATTTGTTCAGGACGTCACCATGTCTGTTCTCCTCTGCAGTCCATGCACGAACCCACTTGCTCCATCCATTATCCTTTCCATTGTGCTGATCTATACCTTCAACATCCATTAACCAAGACTCATAGGTAGGCAAAGCCTCTTCGGTAATGGTATCGGCCACGAGTGTCACCCAAAAATCGTATTCCAACTCTTTGGCTTCTTCCCTGATCTGTTCGATTTCATCAAAAAAATTATCGCTCTGCGAATTGGGCAAAAAGTCGGTGGGTTGCCATATTTTTTCGGTAGGAATAAGGAATTCATCTATAAACCCTTCTACTTTGGGTTCAATTGCCTGCATTACTTCCAATCTTACATTCTTTATCGACATACTTGGGGTTTTTCACAAAGGTCAAAATAAAATATTGGAATCTATCTAATTTCTTCCTCTTTCCTCAGGATAAAATGAACGCACCGGATCACTCTGCCAAAATTCTTTGGTTTCCACATCCAGCATGGTCAGTCCGCCCATAAAGGCAGCACCGGTGTCCACGTTCCAAACATTCGCACGCCGTTCCGGCTCCACAAATTTTGTTTTCGACAATGGAGTATGCCCAATAAAAACTTCCTTATAATGGGTAAGTCGTTTTGGAAACTTTGGGTCCTTGGGTGTTAGATCCGGATCAAGAGCGGTCGCAAGTTCCCAAAGAGTTCTATCCCAGTAAAACGACTGTTCAAAATACTCAAAATCTATTCCTTTAAGATTAGTGTAACCTGCATGTAGATATAACCGGTTGTCCTGCGAGAGGTAATAGTTTTTTAACCCTTCGTAAAACTTAATATGCAATTGCCATTTATCCTTGTCCGCTTTTAAATACGAATTTCGGGTAGCTGCTCCACCATGCGCCAACCATTGTGGGTTCTCCTTTTGATCCATGAGCCATGCCCGGCAAAGTTCATCGTGGTTGCCTCTTATAAAGGTGCACTGATGATCGGTATTTAACTGAATCAAAAAATCCACAGTTTCCACAGCAGTGCTCCAAGCATCAACATAATCTCCCAAAAATATTATATGATCGGAAGAAGTTACCTTTGCCCTTTCCATTACTTGCTCCAAAGCTCTTACTCCCGAGTGGATATCACCCACAACCAATGTACGCATAGAATAGTTTTTGACAATATTACACACAAATCCCTGTCCAATAAAAAATGATAGGAGCTTTATCGAGTATTTAACCTTCAATTAAAATAAGGACCCCGATTTTTGGACGTGGTATAAATTTCTATGTACCTTAGAATATTTCGAAAAGCGTATGAAGAAAATTTACTGCATAGGTGAATTACTTATAGATTTTGTTGCCGAAAAGCAAGGAAGTGACCTTTCCCAGGCCTTTGAGTTTACAAAAAAAGCAGGTGGTGCACCGGCCAATGTGGCCTGTGCGATTTCCAAACTTGGAGGAAACGGGATTTTTATCGGTTGTGTTGGGTCTGACCCATTTGGTTCTTTTTTATTGGAGACCCTTAAAAACGAAGGTGTTGATATTTCCTTGACCCAACTATCCGACACCTTTACAACGCTGGCCTTTGTTTCCCTTTCGGAAGATGGTGAACGGGATTTTGTATTTAACAGAGGTGCGGACAAGGAGCTCAAGTACAATGCAAATCTTCGAAAAAACCTGCATGGGAATATCCTTCACTTGGGTGCTGCGACCGCGCTATTGGGCGGTCCTTTGGAAAAAACCTATACCAAATATCTTTTTGATGGTCTTACCAAAGAAATGTTCATCAGCTTTGATCCAAATTTTAGAAGCGACCTTTGGAAAGATGACGAGGAAACTTTTATAAAAAAGTGCATGCCCTTTGTAGAAAAATCGCATTTGTGCAAATTTAGTCAAGAAGAGGCTCAACTGATATCGGGTAAAGAGAACATTGAAGAAGCCTGCGATTTTCTACATACAGTAGGCACAAAGATCATTACCGTTACTTTGGGAAAAGACGGCACACTTTTAAGTATGAACGGCACAAAAAAAATAATCCCGAGCATACCGGTAACCCCGGTGGACACTACCGGTGCCGGCGATGCCTTTATTGGCTGTTTACTCTATCAAATTTCAGATCTGGGCAATTTTGACCCCGTAATGGAAGATTTCTCCCTCCTCGAAAAAATGGTTGCTACTGCCAATAAGGCCGGAGCCATCACTACAACAAATTATGGGGCCATTGTGGCCTTGCCAACAAAGGAACAGTTGTAAAATTCCATGAACCAGACCAGTTTACATCAACTTCTCTCCAAAAATAAGGTCAGTAATGATCTTGAGCTATGCCATTTAAGGTTGGCCACCAACCTCACTTTGATCCAAAAACTGTTCTTCTCTTTATATCCAGAAGAACAGAATCGGGAGCATTTCCAAAACCTTTTGGCACTACTGCCCAAACTATTTGCAGAAAGACCAACGGAATTAAAAAAACAGGACCTTGAGCGATTAAAATCGGGCAATTGGTATCAGTCGCAGAATATTGTTGGAATGCAATTGTATGTTGAACACTTCAATAAGGACATAAAAGGTCTGCAGGAAAAAATACCCTATTTTAAAAAACTTGGTGTCAATTTTTTGCACCTAATGCCCATCACCACACGCCCTAAAGGCGAAAATGACGGCGGCTACGCGGTGAACGATTACCTTGAAGTGGACAAAAGATACGGCTCCAAGGACGATTTGTTGGGTTTGACCAAAGCTTTGCGTAAAAATGGCATTTTTTTAATGTTAGATTTTGTAGTAAACCATACGTCCAATGAGTATTCTTGGGCAAAAAAAGCCGCAAAGGGCGATAAAAAATACCAAAACTATTATTACACGTTCGAAGACCATACCATTCCAGAGGAGTTTGAAAAGACTTTGCCCGAGGTATTTCCGGAAACAGCGCCCGGGAATTTTACCTATATCCCCGAAATGGAAAGATGGGTAATGACCGTTTTCAACAATTACCAATGGGACCTCAACTATACCAATCCCGAGGTATTTCTAGAGATGCTCACCAACTTGGTCAAATTGGCGGATATGGGAGTGGATGTTGTCCGTTTTGATGCCCTGGCCTTCCTTTGGAAGAAACTCGGTACAATTTCGCAAAACCTTCCCGAAGCACACAACCTTATCGCCCTCTTCCGTTTATGTCTTCAGATCGTTGCCCCTGGAACCATTCTATTGGCAGAAGCCATTGTGGCCCCAACGGATATTATTAAGTACTTTGGGGAGGATGAAAAACGAGGCAACGAATGCGAAGTGGCCTACAATGCATCCTTAATGGCACTTTTATGGAACTCTGTCGCCACCAAGAAAACGCATTTGTTGTACAAGAGTTTAACAAACGTACCCCAAAAACCAAAAGAATGTACCTGGATCAATTACATCCGTTGTCATGATGATATTGGGTTAGGTTATGAAAACCATCTTATAGAAGAGTTGGGCCTAAACCCGCAAATGCACCGAAAATTCCTTTTGGATTATTATTGCCAACGATTGGATTGGTCGCCAGCCACCGGAATGCTGTTTATGTACAATCCCAAAACCGGTGACGGACGCATTACCGGGAGTGCCGCTTCGTTGTTGGGACTGGAGAAAGCCCTTGCCTTAAAAAACAAAACATTGATAGAGCAGTCCGTGGCCAAAATAAATATGTTGCACGGGATCATCCTTGCCTTTGGTGGTATCCCATTGATCTATGCAGGGGACGAAATAGGCACTTTAAACGAGTATTCCTTTCAGGAAGATAACAACAAAAAAGGGGACAACAGATGGGTAAACCGGCCCTTGCAGGATTGGAAAACCATTGCCAAACTGGAAGATACCACTCTTCCACAATCCAGAATATTCGGCACCTTGCAAAAGCTTATAAGAATTCGGAAAGAAAACTCTGTTTTTGCCGACCACAACAATGTTGAGCTCTACCATACCGGAAACGACCACATATTATCTTTTGAAAGAACATGCGAAAAACAAAGGTTGTTGGTTATTTGCAATTTTGATGAAAATCCGCAGGTAATCGATAGTAGTTGGATAAAAAAGCTGGGGTATTTCAGTAAAGGAGAACCCTTAGATCTGGTATCCGAAGAAAAGATAAAACTAAACAGTGGCCTTGTGGAGATCGGCCCCTATCAAATGTTTTGGCTTTTAAATGCCTAGGCATACCTAACTTTGCGCAAAATTCTTTGGGACTCTTTTAAGGATTGGTACACATGGCTATCGTATGTCTTTAACAATTGCCTGGCACCATCCATTTTGTCCTTGGCCTCTTCAAACCCGTTCAAATAACAAATGAGATAAGTTGCCGGCAGGTGGGTCATATCGGTATGTTCGGAACTCGTGAGGGGAATATGGCTTTCCAACTTTTTTAGGAGGGCATTGTTGGTATTGTATACGTGAAAAAGTGTTTTCTTGTCGAACTGTGGAGGTTCAAATATCAATTTGCTATGTATCGAGTACTTGCCATTGTCGGAAAAAGTGATCGTCATTTCCTCCAAAGGATAATATTTTTGTTGTGACCCCAATCCCAATTGCACATATTCCAATGTTTTAAAGGAATCATCGTCGTAATCAATGGTGATTTCGTCCAAAGCGGAGTAAAAGAGTTTTACCTGCTCATTGATCAGTTCGATATCCACCCGTGAATAATATACCTTGCCCTTGACCTTTTTTTTATTGCCTGCCCAACAGACCACAAATTGTTCTTTAAAAACTTTATAATCGCTTGTTAAGTCGGGGTGGCGTGTGTTGAAGAAATTGAGAACGGCATCCAGGGTATATTCAATGTTGTTCCGGGCATGCTGCTCAATGGTGGCCACCTTTTCAGAATTGATGTCCTTAAGTTCAATATCAAAGGCTTTGGGCAGACTTATACTGCCTTCCCTAAAGAATACGGCACCACCATAATACTTCCAAATATTTTTGCGCAACGCACAGACCTTTCCGTTGGACCTGATGGTAACCAGCCCAACTACCTTGCCTTCGGGCAAATGCGGAAAGGGTATGTTTTCATAAGAAATTAAAGGTGGGTTCTCCAAATAGGCATTGACCAGGTTTTGGATTTTGCTGTCATCAAAAAAATCAACCCCGACAATTTTGTTGTCTTCATCTTCTACTCCAATAACAATAAAAGAGTTGTTGTTGGGATTGGAATTGGCCAAGGCACAAACATGTTTGAGAAACTTGGCCTTGCCTTCCTTTTCTCCAATGGATATAAAACGCTTTTTGTCGTAAAAACTATTCTCGTCGTTATGGGCCAATAAGTTTTTTACGAGTAGGCGTTTATTGATCATAGTTCCTTCTTCACTATTGTACTGCTAGCCTGTGCAGTGGGCATTACCACAAGGTCGGCAATGTTTACATGATAGGGCCGGGTAACCACAAACAAAATAATGTCCGCAATATCCTCCGGTTTTAAGGGTTGAAAGCCTTGATATACTTTTGAAGCTTTTTCAGCATCGCCCTTAAACCTAACGTCGCTGAACTCGGTTTCTACCAGTCCTGGGTTTACGGCTCCAACTCGAATTCCATAAGCATTCAAATCTATTCGCATTCCCTGATTTATAGCGTCCACGGCGTGCTTGCTGGCACAATACACATTGCCATTTGGGTACACTTCCTTGCCTGCCGTGGATCCAATATTTATGATATGGCCCGATTTACGCTCTATCATTTTTGGAATAATGGCCTTGGACATATAAAGCAATCCTTTCACATTGATATCCAACATGGCATCCCAATCATCTATACTGCCCTTGTCAATTGGGTCCAGACCGTGGGCATTACCGGCGTTGTTGATCAAAATATCGATCTCTGAAAATTCCTTGGGCAAACTGTCGATGGCCGAGAATACATCCTCACGATTTCTCACATCAAAATTGAGCGTAATAATAGCTGTATCCCTGCCCAATTCGTTCTTAAGTTGATGTAACCGCTCTTCCCTACGACCGCAAAGAATCAGATTGTAGCCTTGTTTGGCAAAAAGTTCGGCAGTTGCTTTTCCAATTCCGCTTGTTGCTCCCGTAATTAACGCTGTAGTTGCCATTCCAATTAAATTCTAAGGAACATCGTGTCCTTGGCTAGCTACCAAAAGGGCAAACCAATCCTGAAGTTCCAATTCTATGTTTACGGCGGCTGCCGATTGTTCAATTCTTTCTTTGTTGGTGGTTCCGATCACCGGGTGTACCTTGGCTGGGTGTTTTAAAATCCAAGCCAAGAGCAACTGGCTTTCATTCACATTATATTTGTCCAACAATGGATTCATCGCTTCTTTTATCCGCTCTGTCTGCTCATCGGTTTCCCTAAAAAAGCTTCCCAATGGACTCCAGGCCATGGCCATTCTTTTATTGCCGATACAATCATCAAAAGTACCATCGTACATTGGTTTATTATGGGTCAGGGAAAATTCGACCTGGTTTCCCTCCACCGGCATCCATTTTTCCAACATGGCGACTTGCGATGGGGTAAAATTGGAAACTCCGAACCGATTTATTTTACCGCTTTGCAACAAATGTTGGGCTGCTTCTGCCATTTCTTCGGGCTGCATTAATGGACTAGGTCGGTGTATCAAGAAAAAATCCAGATAGTCGGTATTCAACTTTTTTAAGGATTCTTCTGCAGATTCAATAATATATTGTTTATCGTATTGGTAATGATTGATCTTGTTGTTCCTCCCATCGGTAAGTTGGATTCCGCATTTAGTGATCAATTGGATATTCTCCCTTTTGATACCGCTCTCTGCAAAAGCCTTTCCAAATTCCGACTCTGTTGAATATCCGCCATAAATATCGGCATGATCAAATGTAGTGAGTCCACAATCCATGCTGTGGTGCATTAATTCGACCATTTCTATTTTTGAAAGTTTTTTGCCCCAGCTCCCCCAGGTCATTGCTCCCGATATAATGCGGGAAAAATTCGTTGTCTGTTCCATAAGTGCTCAAAGTATAAAATTAAACCCTTAAATCCTTCATAAAACTAGGGCTTTAGCGTTTTTTTTAACCATTAATTAACAGGTGGGTTTTAAATAAATTTTCATTTTGCACACCTTAGTAAAAACCCCGACCTTAACACCAAACAATAAAAGTATACAATGGAAGAAAACACTACTATTGATATTAGTGCTGTGAATGAGAAAATCGCCCAAGAAAGCGCTTTTATTGACCTTTTAACGGTTGAAATGAACAAAGCTATTGTAGGGCAGACCCACATGGTAGAACGTCTATTGATCGGTCTATTGGGAAAAGGGCATATTCTGCTCGAAGGTGTTCCCGGATTAGCAAAAACATTGGCCATCAACACCTTGGCCAAAGCAGTAAAGGGCAGTTTTAGCAGAATACAGTTTACCCCTGATCTTTTGCCGGCAGACGTTATCGGTACATTGATCTACAACATAAAAGAAAACGATTTCTCCATAAAAAAAGGACCAATTTTTGCCAATTTTGTGTTGGCGGACGAAATCAACAGGGCACCTGCCAAGGTACAATCCGCACTTTTGGAGGCCATGCAGGAAAAGCAGGTTACCATTGGTGACGAAACCTTTATTTTGGACAAGCCCTTTTTGGTAATGGCCACGCAAAACCCCGTAGAACAAGAAGGTACCTACCCTCTTCCCGAGGCCCAAGTCGACCGTTTTATGCTAAAAACGGTAATCGATTATCCAAAACTCAACGAAGAACAACTCATTATTCGCCAAAACCTAATAGGCGAAACAGAACCCATTAAGCCCGTAGTGTCCTTGGAACAAATTCTTAGGGCCCAAGCAACCGTTCGCGAGGTTTATATGGACGAAAAAATCGAAAAATATATCCTCGACCTCATTTTCGCAACACGATACCCTGAAAAATATAACTTGGAAAGCTTAAAGCCGCTCATTAGTTTTGGCGCTTCTCCAAGAGGTAGTATCAACTTGGCGAATGCATCCAAGTGCTACGCGTTCATCAAACGAAGAGGTTATGTGGTCCCCGAAGATGTAAGGGCGGTGGTACACGATGTGCTTCGCCACCGTATCGGGATCACTTACGAGGCCGAGGCGGAAAATATTACTTCCGAAGAAATCATCAACAAGATTGTAAACGAGGTAGAAGTGCCTTAGCGGTTCAATGTTTATCGGAATAAGTAGCAATACTTTTAACCAACCCGAAAACCTATTTATTTGAACCAAATGGATACAAAAGAACTACTAAAAAAAGTACGTAAAATTGAAATTAAGACCCGGCGTCTTTCCGACCATATTTTTGGTGGGGAATACCACTCTACGTTCAAAGGTCGGGGGATGACGTTCAGTGAAGTAAGACAGTATCAGTTTGGGGACGATGTAAGAAGTATCGACTGGAACGTGACCGCACGCTACAACGAGCCATTTGTAAAAGTATTCGAAGAAGAACGCGAACTAACCATGATGTTGATGGTGGACGTAAGCGGATCGGAACTTTTTGGTACATCCAACCAATTTAAAAAAGAAATCATTACCGAGATTTCGGCAACCCTTGCATTTTCGGCACTTCAGAACAACGATAAGGTAGGTCTCATTCTTTTTTCTGACGAAGTGGAACTTTTTATCCCGCCAAAAAAAGGGAAAAGTCACGTACTTCGAATAATTCGGGAATTGTTGGAATTTCAGCCAAAAAGCAACAAGACCAACATTGCGGAAGCTCTAAAATTCTTGACCAATGTTATGAAGAAGAAAGCCATTGTTTTTGTGCTTTCCGATTTTATGGCGGACGACTACGACAATACACTTCGCATTGTAGGCAATAAGCACGATGTTACCGGGATCAGGGTATTCGACAAACGTGAAGAAAACATTCCAAATCTTGGTATGGTGCAGATGCAAGACGCCGAAACAGGCGAAGTTCAATTGGTTAACACCCAATCCAAACAAGTGCGTTCTGCCTACGGAAAACATTACTTGGAAAAGGTCGCGTATTTCACCAATTCCTTTAAAAAATCCGGTTCCGGAGCAATTAACTGCAGAACGGATGAAAGCTATGTAAGAAAACTATTGGGCTATTTTAAACGAAGAGGATAATGCTAATGGACAATTTACATATAATCAGAGATAGACATAGGCATCCAATCATATGGATCGCCCTGTCGCTCCTATTCCTCTTGCCCATAACGGGCCGGGCTCAATCCGATCCAAAGGTAAACGCCGAAGTGGACACCCTATCCATTAAAATAGGGGAACAGATACAATACAAA
The DNA here is from genome assembly GCF_042134605.1 of Flagellimonas alginilytica. GTDB lineage: Bacteria > Bacteroidota > Bacteroidia > Flavobacteriales > Flavobacteriaceae > Flagellimonas > Flagellimonas alginolytica. Next base: position 1,309,547 of record NZ_CP169638.1, read on the forward strand.
ATTACGGTAGAGGCGGACTCTACCGATGTGGTTTTCTTTCCCGAAGGGCAAACCTTCTCGCCGCTTGAAACCGTAGAGGCCATTATGGCCGACACCATAAAAAATGAAGAAAAAGTAATCCTTCAAAAAATCTATGCCCTGACCCAGTTTGACAGCGGCGCGTATACCATTCCTCCACAACGGATCGCCATTAACGAGCAACCATTTTTTACAGATTCGTTCCAAGTTAAGGTAGCCGATGTTGCAGTAGATACAACCAAACAAAAGATGTATGACATCAAACCATTGATTGAGGTAGAACGGAGCAATGCCGATATGTGGCTTACCGCTCTCTGGATTCTTTTGGGGCTGATTGTGGTCGGTGGTCTGGTCTATTGGTTCTTTTTACGCAAAAAACCATTGACCGAAGAGGAAAAAGTAGCTTTGCTACCGCCTTACGACCGTGCCTTAATGGAACTAAAAAAGCTGGAAAATTCCAAGTATCTCATACAAGACGAGTATAAACAATACTATTCCGAGCTCACAGATATCGTTAGGGCCTATTTAGAAGAGGACGTACACGTTTCGGCGATGGAGAGCACTACCTCGGAACTCATCACCAAGTTGGAAATGCTCAAAGATGCCGGTGAACTCAATTTGGACGACGACACCATCCATCAGTTTCAAAAAATATTGCAGACCGCGGATCTGGTGAAGTTTGCCAAATCAAAACCTGCTACTTCCCTTGCTGAACACGATAGAAAAATTGTAGAACAAATCGTTATAAAAACCCACGAAGCCCTGCCAGAGCCCACAGAAGAGGATTTACTCTTGAACGAGGAATATCTGGAAGAACTGGCCAAGAAAAAACAACGTAAGCGAATATACTGGGCGGCAGCAATTTTTGCGGGAGTTCTAATTTTGGGCAGTGTTTTTTCCGTTGCTTACTTTGGCGCAAAAAAAGTAAGGGACACCGTTTTCGGCTATCCTACCAAAGATCTTTTGGAAGGAGAATGGGTGGCAAGTTCCTATGGTTTTCCACCAATTTTGATGGAAACGCCAGACGTATTGGTCCGTAAGGAAATTGAGTTGCCCAAAGAAACCGAAGAGCTGATCAAGGAATTGCAAACCTTCTCCTACGGCAGTTATGTCGGTATTTTTTCCGTTAGTACGAGTTCCATCACCTTTAAAGAACAGAACGAAGATCCTAATTTTGAAGCTATAATTGTTTCCACGCTAAACAAGTTCGAACAATTGGGTCTTAAAAACATCATTACCAAACAGGAAGAATTTGTTACCCAATCGGGTGTAAAAGGATTAAAAACCTATGGGTCGGGATCTTTTGGCGAACCGGATGGCGATAGTAAAAAAGCAAAATACAACATTCTATCGTTCGGTGGAAAAGGGTTTATTCAACAAATAGTGATCACTTGGGAAGATGGCGATGAATATGCCGAAGAGATCGTGGAACGAATTTTAACCAGTTTAGACGTAAAAACACAAGCATAAATGTTTGAGAATATAGAGTTTGCAAATCCTGAATTTTTCTGGCTGCTTTTATTGCTGCCATTGGCTTTGCTATGGTATTTTTTCAAACGAAAAAATGAAATGGCATCACTCCGTATCTCCAGCATCAAAGGATTTACGGTCAAAAGTTGGGCCTCTAAAATAAAACCAGTACTGTTTGGAATCCGACTATTAGCCTTGGCGGCCATCATCACAGCTTTGGCAAGACCTCAAACAGAGGATATCTCGACACGGACAAAAACCACAAAGGGGATCGATATTGTTATGGCCATCGATGTGTCTTCCAGTATGTTGGCCCGCGATTTAAAACCGAACCGACTATCCGCCCTAAAAGAAGTGGCGGCCAATTTTATTGAACAACGCCCCAACGATCGTATCGGACTAGTAGGATATGCCGGAGAGAGTTATACCAAAACCCCTATTACCAGTGACAAGACCATTGTTTTGGCCGCCCTGGACGATATCACCTATGGTGAACTGGAAGACGGTACCGCCATTGGAATGGGCTTGGCCACATCGGTAAATCGATTAAAGGAAAGCAAGGCCATCAGTAAAGTTATCATTCTTTTAACGGATGGTGTCAATAATTCTGGCTTTATTGAACCCAGAACAGCAGCCGATCTTGCCGTGGAGTTTGGAATAAAAACATACACCATTGGTCTGGGAACCAACGGCAATGCACTTTCTCCCATTGCCTACAACAGAGATGGCTCCTTTAGGTACGGAATGCGACAAGTGGAGATTGATGAAAAGCTTTTGGAAGAAATCGCAGAAGTGACGGGCGGCAAATATTTCCGTGCCACGGATAACGAATCTCTGGAAGAAATCTATGACGAGATTAACAAATTGGAGAAAACCGAAATAGAAGAATTTAAATATTACAAATACGAAGAAAAATTTAGGCCCCTAATATTTCTGGCCGGTATTTTATTGTTGTTGGAATGGGGGCTGCGCAACTCCATCTTTAAAAGTTTTATTTAACGAATGATTCAGTTTGACGAAAAAATTTATTTCTATCTCTTGGCCATAATTCCCGTTATGGTCCTAGCCTTCTTTTTTCTTCAAATCTGGAAAAAAAAGACCCAAAAACGATTTGCGAACACCAATCTGCTCAAACGATTGGCCCCTAATCGGTCCTCATTTAAATCCGCTGTAAAGCTGGTATTTTTGTTGGCCGGCCTTACTTTTTTGATTCTGGGCTTGGTAAACCCCAAAATTGGAACAAAACTGGAAACCGTAAAACGTGAAGGCGTGGACATCGTCTTCGCCATCGACGTATCCAAAAGTATGTTGGCAGAGGATATTGCCCCAAATCGGTTGGAGAAGGCAAAGCGAATCGTATCAGAAATAATCAATCAATTGGCAAGCGATCGTATCGGGATTATCGCCTACGCCGGACAAGCCTATCCGCAATTGCCCATTACTACAGATTATGGTGCTGCAAAAATGTTCCTACAGGGCATGAATACGGATATGTTATCCTCCCAAGGAACCGCCATAAACGCCGCAATTGACCTGGCCAGCACCTATTACGATGATTCACAGCAGACCAATCGGGTGCTGTTCATCGTGTCGGATGGAGAGGACCACTCGGAAAACACCACCTTGGATGCGGTCGAACAAGCCAACCAAAACGGAATCCGTGTTTTTACTATAGGCGTGGGCAAACCAAAAGGAGCACCTATACCCATTAAAAGAAATGGCATAGTTGAAAGCCTGAAAAAAGATAACCAAGGGGAGGTTGTTATTACCAAACTAAACGAAAACGTACTGATCGAGATTGCCGATAGGGGCAATGGTGATTATATTGATGGCTCCAACACCGAAAATGCGGTGGAATACATCAAAGAACAATTGAACAGGATGGACAAAACCGAGTTCGAAGCCAAGCAATTTGCAGAATACAAAGACCAATTCCAATGGTTTCTTGCGGCCGGCTTTTTATTTTTATTTTTGGACATCTTTGTTTTGGACAGAAAAACACAATGGTTGAAAAAACTGAATCTTTTTAACGAGCACGATGATGAATAAGATGACGTTAATGTTTGGACTATTGCTAAGTTTTACAGCGATCCAGGCACAGGAAAACAATATCGAAAAAGCGCAGAGAGAAGCTGAAAAAGCACTACAGGCCTCTACCAATATCACCTACGAGGCCAACCAAGAGCTAACTTCCAACAACTTTGTGTCCGCAGAGGCAGAATATAGAAAGGCCATTTCCAAAAGCGATAAAAACGCGGCCGCTAGATTTAATTTGGGCAATGCCTATTACAACCGAGAAAGTTTTGGCGAAGCCTTTGGCCGGTACAAAGAAGCCGGTGACGCCGCAGCGGACAAGAGTGAAAAACACAAGGCCTTTCACAATATGGGCAATGTGTTCATGAAAAACAAAGAATACGAAAAAGCCGTTGAGGCCTATAAGCAAGCCTTGCGCAGCAACCCAACCGACGACGAGACCCGTTATAATCTTGCCCTGGCCAAAAAAATGCTCGAAAAACAGCAGGACGAGCAAAAGAACGATCAGAATAAAGACGATCAAGACAAAAAAGATCAAGAAAACGAGGATAAGGACAAAAACAAAGACCAGAACAACGAAGGGGGCGACAAGGAAAAGAAAGACGAGGGCGAACAAAAAGAAGACGAAAACAAGGACAAGGGAGACCAAGGTGAAAATGGTGAGGACAAGCCCGAAGAAAATCAAAAGGGCGATGGTGATAAGAAAAAAGAACAGGAGAAAAAGCCCAACGAAGGGGACCAGCCACAAGACCAAAAACAACAACCAAAACCCAATCAGCTTTCCAAGCAACAGATTCAGAACCTGTTAGAGGCCATGCAAAACGAAGAGAAAAAAGTGCAGGAGAAAATGGAAGCAAGAAAAGTTCGGGGCAAAAAAATTAAAAACGAAAAAGACTGGTAATGAAAACCTTGATGGGCAACATAGGGTTGATTTTGGGCCTCTTCCTTTTAACAGGAATATATTCCCATGCTCAGGAAGATTCCGATCAGGTTACGTTTACCCTGAACTTGAGCAAAGAGGAACTGGGCATAAACGAACGCCTAAGAGTTGATTTTACCATGAACAGGGATGGCGATAACTTTAAACCGCCCCAGTTTGATGGTTTTAAGGTAGTAATGGGACCTTCCCAATCCATAAGCTCCTCGTGGATTAATGGCAAGCGCAGTTTTTCCAAAACCTACACCTACATCCTAGTACCCACGGCCAGAGGAAGTTTCACCATTAATCAGGCTACCATAGAAATTGAGGGGAAAACTTACAAGACGACTCCACAAAACGTGGAAGTGACCGCAGCCGTGGACAAGCCGAATTCTCAAAAAACTGTTGATGATGTTGCCGATGAGAGCCTTCATTTAGTTGCAGAGGTATCCAAAGCAAATCCATATCTCAACGAAGCCGTAACCGTACTTTACAAACTATATGTAAGTCCGAACATTAGTGTTACTAATTACCGCCCATTGGACAACCCGACCTACAACAATTTTTGGAGTCAGGATATCCCGGTAACCAAGCATACGGCCCAGAATGGAACATATCAAGGCAAGCCATACCGCTACGTGGTTTTAAAACGAGTGGTACTATATCCACAAAAAGCCGGAAAGCTGGACATAGAACCGTTATCCTTGGAAGTGTTTGTTGATGTGCCTACAGACCGTAGGGATTTTTTCGGGGGCAGAATTTACACCCAGACCAGTAAAACGGTCTCCGCAGGCAATAGGACCATCAACGTAAAACCATTGCCCGAAGCCGGTAAACCGGAGAATTTTAGTGGAGCGGTGGGTGAATTTGATTTTTCGGTAACTACGAGCAAAACACAACTGAACGCTTCGGAATCGTTGCAGGCAAAAGTTGAAGTGACCGGAAAGGGTAACCTAAAATTATTTCAACTTCCCGAACCAGAATTGCCTAGCTCCCTGGAAGTTTATGATCCAGAATACGACGAGAACATCCGTACCTACAGTACTGGAATGGAAGGTAAAGTAGCCAATAATTACACTATTGTGCCCTCTTTCCGAGGAAAATATCCCATACCCAGTATCTCCTTCAGCTATTTTAATCCTTCGACGGGAAGGTACAATACCATCAACTCGGAAGAAATAAACATTGAGGTAATAGAGGGACCAACAGGAAATTCCGATAATGTCTCGGCACCTTCGGCGAATAAACAATTGGTTGTGCCTACCGGGGAACAGTTCCATTTCATCAACATTAATCCCAACCTAAAGCCCATCGATCAAAAGCGCTTTTTTGGCTCAAATACGTTTTTTATCCTTTTATTGGCACCCCTACTCTTGATCCCATTGGCCATTTTCTTTTTTAAGAAACGTGAGGCCATTGCCAGCGATGTGATCGGAAACAAAATCAAGCAAGCCAACAAATTGGCCAGAAAATATCTTTCCACCGCAAAAAAGGAGCTTGGCAATAAAGAGGCATTTTATGTAGCCCTGGAAAAAGGACTGCACAACTATTTAAAAGCAAAGTTACATATAGAGACCTCGGAATTCAGCAAGGATAAAATAACCCATATTCTTTCGGAAAAGAATGTCGACACAAATGACATTTCTGGGTTTATTGAATTGCTGAGAAGTTGCGAAATGGCTCGATATAGCCCATTCTCCAATGTTCAGATGCAACAGGATTACGAAAAGGCGAGCGATGTAATATCTAAATTGGACAAGCAATTATGAGCACAAAAAAAATAGTCCTTTTAATTTGTCTTGGTTGGTGCTCTTTGGGATTTTCCCAAAATGAAGCACTCTTTAACGAAGCTACAGAACTGTACAACAATGGCGAATACTCTTCGGCCATTGAGAATTATAAAAAAATACTTGAAAACGGAGAACATTCGTCCTCGGTATATTTCAATCTTGGGAATTGCAACTATAAGTTAAATGCCATAGGCCCAAGTATTTACTTTTATGAGAAGGCACTGCTTTTGGACCCGAACAACAAAGAGATTCAAAACAATCTTAGGTTTGCGCAGAATATGCGTTTGGATGCCATAGAAGAAATGCCAAAAACTGAGCTTTCACGGATATATACTGCCATAGTCGGTATGTTCTCTTCCGATCAGTGGGCATATATTGCCGTTGGACTAATTTTTTTATTCGTTCTGGCGTACATGGCCTATTATTTTTTACGACCGGCCAACCAAAAAAGAGCCGCCTTTATCTCGAGTATTTTTTCTTTAGCATTGGGGAGTGTTTGTATCTTAATGGCTTACCTCAACCATCAACAGTACAAAAATGATGATCCAGCCATTGTTTTTAGCAAAGAAGTTCAAGTAACTTCCGAACCAAACAACAACAGTGCGGCCATTTTCACCCTACACGAAGGGACCAAAGTAAACATCTTGGAAGAGTTGGATGATTGGAGGAGGATACGCATTGCAGATGGTCAAACTGGATGGTTAATGGATAACACCATTAAGCCATTAAAAGATTTTTAGTTATATTTTAACAGAAATCTTTACGTCTTATCGTAAATTTGCAAAACTTATAAGTATTTATGCGAATACTGGCCTTACCACTTGCTTCTTTTTTGATGGTCTTCATTCTGATGACCTCTTCCTTTGTGCCCCTTTTGGGCAAGGAGTACAGTACGGCCATTATTTTAGGTTCTTCCGAAGAGGAAAACAACACCCACGATACATCGAACAATAAAACATTTGATAGCAAATACTTCCTGTACAAAAGCTTTTTTGCTATGGATCCTTCTATAAATCAGGAGAAAAGCAACAACGCCTTGGGATATGTATTCGCTGTTTTAGAGTTTACACTCGAAACACTAGACCCTCCTCCCCGAAAATTGGTTTAACACTCAATTTTACGTTCAAATCAAATTTTCAACGTCCCCTATCCAGTAATCCCGGTGTGGCGGACAAATCTTACTTATTATTATGTTCAAGAATTTAAAAAATGACTTGCCTGCAAGTATAGTGGTCTTTTTTGTGGCACTACCCCTATGTTTGGGTATCGCCCTGGCCAGTGGAGCACCTCTCTTTTCGGGTCTCATCGCAGGTATTATCGGAGGAATCGTTGTTGGAGGATTAAGCGGTTCACAAATAGGGGTAAGTGGCCCGGCAGCAGGACTGGCTGCAATTGTTCTTACGGCCATTGGCACTTTGGGGGGTTATCAGAACTTTCTGGTTGCCGTGGTTTTGGGAGGTGTCCTACAGTTTCTTTTCGGAATCTTGAGAGCTGGTGTCATCGCCTACTATTTTCCATCATCCGTAATTAAGGGAATGCTTACCGGTATCGGTATCATCATCATTCTAAAACAGATTCCCCATTTTTTTGGTTACGATGCCGATCCCGAAGGAGATTTTGCCTTTTTTCAAGTTGATGGTGAAAATACCTTTAGTGAAATCATCAATACCGTGAATTTTATAAGTCCGGGTGCTACTATTATTGCGTTTATCTCGTTGGCAATATTGATTTTGTGGAGCCAGGTATTGACCAAAAAATCAAAAATCTTTGAACTTGTACAAGGACCATTGGTAGCCGTAGTCCTTGGAATCATTTATTTTACGGTAACACAGGGAAATGAGACTTGGGGCATCTCTCAAGAACATTTGGTCAGTGTTCCCGTACCCGATAGTTTCGAGTCCTTTTTAGGTTTCTTTAGTTTTCCTAATTTTTCGGTGATCACCAGCACCGAGGTTTGGATCACAGCGTTTACCATTGCACTTGTGGCCAGTTTGGAAACCTTGCTCTGTGTGGAGGCCACAGATAAATTGGACCCTTTAAAAAGAACTACACCCACCAACCGAGAGCTTATGGCCCAAGGAGTAGGCAATACACTGTCCGGTTTGGTCGGAGGACTGCCGGTAACACAAGTTATTGTGCGTAGTTCAGCAAATATTCAATCTGGAGGTAAAACAAAAGCTTCTGCCATTATCCATGGTTTTTTACTTTTGGGATCGGTCATCATCATCCCGACCCTTCTCAATAAAATACCTCTGTCCGTTTTGGCGGCCATCCTATTTATTGTAGGTTACAAACTTGCAAAACCAAGCTTGTTCAAAACTATGTACCAAGCAGGTTGGAAACAATTTGTTCCATTTATCGTAACCGTTGTTGGTATTGTTTTCACAGACCTTTTAGTAGGAATCAGCCTTGGTCTGTTAGTTGGAATCGTGGTAGTTTTGATCAAGAGTTACCAAAACTCACACTTCCTTCATATAGAGGATAAGAGCAATGGTGCCCACAAAATTAAAATGACCTTGGCAGAAGAAGTAACCTTTTTCAACAAAGGGGCCATTCTAAAAGAGTTGGATAGCCTTCCAGAAAATTCGTACCTGGAATTGGACGTAAGAAAAACACGCTATCTTGATAATGATATCGTGGAAATTTTAGAGGATTTTTCCAGCAAGGCCAAAAATAGAAACATCGACATCAAAATAATTTCTGAAAGAGGTGAAGTAGAAAATCCGGAGAGCTATATCGAATTCTTTAATCTAAGACCGAAAAAATCGGCATAAAATATACTTATGAAAGCACACACAAAAGAAACACAGTCGACGATGACCCCTAAAAAAGCCATCGATTTTTTAAAGGAAGGCAATGAGCGGTTTCAACAAAACTTAAAAGCAAACAGAAACCTTTTGGAACAAGTGAACGATACCAAGGATGGGCAATTTCCTTTTGCGACCATTTTAAGTTGTATCGATTCCCGAGTTTCTGCAGAGCTTGTGTTCGATCAAGGTCTTGGCGACATTTTCAGCATAAGAATTGCCGGGAACTTTGTGAACGAAGACATTTTGGGGAGTATGGAGTTTGCCTGTAAGTTGGCCGGCACAAAAGCTATTGTTGTACTAGGCCACACAAGCTGTGGTGCTGTTAAGGGAGCTTGTGACCATGCTCGCCTAGGTAACCTAACTGCTTTGATAAACAAGATTGAGCCTGCAGTAGAAGCTGTATCCGAGCCAAAAGATGAAAGCATGAGAAACTCCAAAAACTTGGAATTTGTTGATGCTGTCGCGGTTAAAAATGTGGAAATGACCTTGGACAACATCCGAAAACAGAGCGAAGTGCTCAAGGAAATGGAGGAAGCGGGTGAAATAGCCCTGGTCGGTGCCATGTACGACATATCCGATGGTAAAGTGACTTTTTTATAAATTCACATTAACTTTACGTAAGCAATGCCAGTAGGGTTTCCTGCTGGCATTTTTTAAGTATAAATATTTCTATATTCAATTACCAAAAACAACAGCCATACCATGTTCAAACACTTTAGAGGAGATTTATTCGGTGGAATTACAGCGGGCATTGTAGCGCTTCCCTTGGCACTAGCCTTTGGTGTAAGTTCCGGTCTTGGGCCGAGCGCTGGTCTGTACGGTGCCATATTTATTAGCTTTTTTGCCGCACTTTTTGGTGGTACAAACACCCAAATCTCCGGCCCTACCGCACCCATGACAGCGGTTAGCATGGTAGTTATTGCTGGTATTATTGCCGTAAACGATGGAGATGTGGGCAAAGCACTCCCGGCCATTCTTACTGTATTTCTTTTGGCAGGCCTTATGCAAATTGGTTTAGGTCTTGTTGGGCTCGGAAAGTATATAAAATACATTCCATATCCCGTGGTTTCCGGGTTTATGACCGCAATTGGTGTAATAATACTAGTTACCCAGATATTACCAGCTGTTGGGTATTATCCAAAAGAAGACTCGGATTATGTCAATCAATTTATGCCAGAGGCCGAAGAAAAAATCTTGGAAAACATTCTAAAAGAAGAAGCCGGAGAAGGAATTTTGGTATTGGAAAATTTCACGGAAACCATTAAAAGGGCCAAAAAGATCACCCATGATGATATGTTGAAAGAAGCCAGTACTTTGGCATCCAAAGATGCCTCGGGCGTTCTTGGAACTTTTAAGGTACTGCCCAGGGCAATCAACAACATCAATTGGTTGGAGCTTGCTTTGGCGTTGGCGACCATTTTTATAATTTATGGGTTCAAAAAAATTACAACCGCAATTCCGAGTACTTTGGTGGCTTTGATAGCTGTTTCCGGGGTTGCATATGGTTTTGGTTGGAACTACAGGCCCATAGAACAAATTCCTAGTGGCTTGCCCGTTCCAAACCTTGATATTTTTACGTCGTTTCAATTTGATTCGGTAAGCCCCTACATTTTTACGGCACTTACTTTGGCATTATTGGGCGCTATTGACTCCTTATTGACTTCGGTAGTTGCCGACAACATGACCCAGACCAAACACAACCCCAACAAAGAATTGGTAGGCCAGGGTATCGGAAACAGTATTGCTGCGATTTTTGGTGGTCTTCCTGGAGCTGGAGCAACCATTAGAACCGTAGTGAACATTAATTCTGGCGGTAAAACAAAGCTCTCCGGTATGGTCGCTGGCATTTTATTATTGGTTATTCTGCTAGCCCTAGGACCAGTAGCTTCGCAAATACCTGCAGCCGTGTTGGCCGGTATATTGGTCACAGTAGGTATCGGTGTTATGGATTATCGGGGATTAAAAGCCATTCCACATCTGCCCAAAGACATTAAACTTGGACCACTAAAATTAAGCTCGGAAGTGATTATTATGTTAGTGGTATTGGTACTTTCTTCGGTTTGGAACTTGGTATATGCCGTTGGTATTGGTCTTGTTATAGCTTCGCTAATGTTCATGAAAAAAATCGGAGACCTAACCGCTAAGCATTCCAAAGTAAAGGCTCTTCGGGAAGAAGCATGGTCAGATGAAAAAAATGTGCCAAAAAAAATCCTGGACAAAGTATTTATAAAACACATAAACGGACCTTTGTTCTTTGGTTCGACCAACGAGTTTCAACAACTTGCCTCCCAAATTCCAGATTCTGCTTCCACTGTAATAATTAGAATGGGCAGAATGCAGTATATGGACCAAACAGGGCTCTATGCAATGGAAGATGTGTTGCAAGATCTAAAACGAAAGGGCGCAACAATACTATTGGTCAATATTTTGGAACAGCCAAGGTATATGCTCGAACGAATAGACATTATTCCTGACCTGATTCCGGAAAACAACGTTTTTAGCAATTTAAAGTCGTGTTTGGCATGGGTAGATACACATCTAAACACGAAGGAATAAAAACGAACAAACATTGCCAAAAACTATTTTCCGCCCGAATATTTAATTTTTACCATATAATATTTTTTGGGATGAACACTATTTACAGTGAAATCCGGTTCTCGGAACAGTAGATATTATCGCATAACCCATATATTCTAGGACAATTTGCTAAATTTGTCCGCCAATAGCGTAATCAATCATGATTGAGACCATAAAGGAACATATTGCTGAAGTAGAAAAATTCACTTCGACCTCTATAGATGAAATAGAAGCATTCCGAATCAAATATCTGGGAAAAAAAGGATTGTTGAACAGCTTCTTTTCGGAGTTTAAAAACGTGCCAAACGATCAAAAAAAGGATTTTGGCAAGGTGATCAATCAATTAAAGAGTGCCGCTACCAATAAAGTGAACGAACTCAAGGAAGCATTGGAAAGCCAGGCTGAAGTAGCTGGGAAATATGGGGACCTAACACGCCCTGGCGAACCTGTATCGCTAGGTGCACGCCACCCTATATCCATTGTAAAGAACCAGATCATAGATATTTTCTCAAGAATCGGTTTCAATGTATCCGAAGGTCCTGAAATCGAGGATGATTGGCACAACTTTACAGCGCTCAACCTACCGGAATACCATCCGGCACGGGATATGCAGGATACATTTTTTATCCAGACCGACCCCGACATCCTACTGCGTACCCACACCTCATCGGTACAAGTAAGGTACATGGAAGCCAATCAGCCTCCTATTAGAACTATTTCGCCCGGGAGAGTGTACCGAAACGAGGCCATTTCTGCCCGCTCACATTGTTTTTTTCACCAAGTGGAAGGTTTGTACGTAGATAAAAATGTGTCTTTCGCAGATTTAAAGCAAACGTTGCAATATTTTACGTCAGAAATGTTTGGGAAGTCAAAAATAAGACTACGCCCATCTTATTTTCCATTTACCGAGCCCAGTGCCGAGGTAGATGTATATTGGGGGCTGGAAACCGAAACCGATTACCGTATGACCAAAGGTACCGGATGGCTGGAGATTATGGGCTGTGGCATGGTGGACCCCAATGTGCTCAAAAATTGTGGAATAGACCCAGAAGTGTATTCAGGCTTTGCCTTTGGAATGGGAATAGATCGGATTGCTCTTTTGTTGCATCAGATTTCAGACATTAGATTGCTCAGTGAAAACGATGTACGTTTCTTGGAGCAGTTTAAGAGCGCCCTTTAGATCATAATTTTTATGAAAAAGGATTTTGAAATTCCGATTGCCACCGACGTACACGTGGCCATAGTACATGAATGGAACGAAGAATTTCTATCCAAAGATTGGAACGCCTATTTAATAAACAACAGGTCGGATACCATCGAAATGGCCATTGTGGTCTCCAAAGGGTTTGATGGAGATACCAGAACATCCACCATACGACATGGTATTGGAACACTGGAACCGGGTAGCTTTAAAAAAGTAGAAGTATTGCAAGAAGATGTCCTTGCACTAAACAATGAGTTCTTTGTAACTTTTTTTGCCGAGAACAAACTCTTTGAAAAACGATTTTTATTTCCTAAACATACGGTTACAGAAAAAAATCTCAGTACCATCCCCGTAATACAATCAGAAGGGGTTTTATCAAAAGATTGACCTCGCGTTTTCCTCCATTTCCATCTTTTAACAAACTTTTAGTTCTTATTAGTTCGGTAATTACCGAACCAACACTAATTTTGCGCTTCAATTTTTAAAAAAATGTCCAGAGAAGAGCAAAAAAAAGAACTGATCGAGGAACTTGGAATCCATTTGGAAAACCAACACGATATTCCGCCATTGGCTGCAAGACTATATGCAATGCTTGTGGTCACCAACCGTAATGGGCTCAGTTTTGAAGAATGCCAAATTAACCGATGTGCAAGTAAAAGCTCCATATCTACCGCAATTAATCTCCTACTAAAATTGGGATTGATTACCTACTTCACCAAACCGGGAGACAGGAAAAGATATTTTAAGACCTCAGCGGCCAACACTTTCTACCTAAACAAATTGGAAGAAAAATTAAAACGTATTGAGACAGAAAACCGAATTATAACGAAAATCAGAAACTATAATCAAACTTATAATCCCGAAAGGTATGAGACCAATAAAGAACGGGCAGAGATCTATCACTCATTTATTAAGCAAAGTGAAGAATTACTGAGCAATACCCTTCAAGTACTTAAAGAATTAGAAAATCATAATCACAATTAAACAACCCCAACAATACTAAACATGAAAAAAATTGCATTAGGCCTATCTGCCATTAGTCTTGCTATTTTAGCTTCCTGTGGTGGTAAAAATGAGCAACAAGCCACTGCTCCTCAAGCGCCATCACTAAAAGTAAATACCCTAGAGAAACAGGACATTACCTTGTTCAACTCCTACTCTACCAATATAGAAGGGGAACAAAACGTTGAAATTTGGCCAAAGGTCTCCGGTTTTGTCCAAAAAATCTATGTTGAAGAAGGTCAACAAGTTAAAAAAGGCCAGTTACTTTTTAAACTGGAAACCCAGACGCTTTCTCAAGATGCCCAAGCCGCCAAAGCAGCAGTAAATGTCGCCCAAGTAGAAGTGGACAAGCTAGTTCCTTTGGTTGAAAAGAACATTATAAGCGAAGTTCAACTAAAAACGGCCAAGGCTCAATTGGAACAAGCAAAAAGTACCTATAGCAGTATTGCAGCCAACATTGGGTACTCCAATATTGTTAGTCCCGTTAACGGTTATATTGGGGAGATTCCATACAAAGTGGGCGCCTTGGTAAGCAGTTCAATGGGACAACCATTAACGGTAGTATCGGATATAAGTACGGTGCGCGCTTATTTCTCCATGACAGAAAAGCAACTTTTGGACATGAAGAGCAAAATGACCAAAGGTGGTGCTTCGGTTTCTTCGGAGAATTCTCCAGAGGTGGAATTGGTAATGATCAATGGTGAAACATATCCACATAAAGGGAAGATTGCCATGGTGAACAATATCATCAATCCAACTACAGGAAGTGTTACCTTAAGAGCAGATTTTAACAATCCCAACTTTTTATTGAGTTCCGGAAGTACGGGAACCATCAAGGTACCTTCTCCACAAAAAGATGTTATGGTTGTCCCCAAAATGGCCACAGTGGATATACAAGGGAACAAATTGGTCTATATACTTCAAGATGACAACACTGTAAAATCGCAAAAAATCAACATTATTGATCAGACCGATTCGGAGTATTTGGTATCCCAAGGTGTACAACCCGGAAACACGATTGTTGTAGAGGGTGTTTCCAAACTTAGGGAAGGACAATCCATAAATCCAATTAAATAACACATCACATAAGTAAAAGATAACCCATGTTTCAAAGATTTATAGATCGGCCCGTGCTCTCCACGGTGATTTCGATAATCATTGTTATTCTCGGTCTTTTAGGTTTAAGTAGCCTAGCGGTAGAAGAATATCCAGAAATTGCTCCGCCGACCGTTCAGGTAACAAGTACCTACACCGGTGCCAATGCGGAAACCGTGCTCAAAAGTGTGGTGGTTCCTTTGGAGGAACAAATCAACGGTGTGGAAGACATGCTCTACATGACCTCCAATGCCAGTAACGACGGTAACGCCACAATCAATGTATTCTTTAAGTTGGGCACAAACCCCGATATTGCCGCGGTAAACGTGCAGAACCGAGTGGCCCGAGCCAATAGTGTACTTCCACAGGCTGTGGTACAAACAGGGGTAATTACCCAAAAGTCACAGACCAGTGCCCTTATGTTCTTCTCTTTATTCTCGGAGAACGAAAATTACGATGCAACCTTTGTAGAGAACTACGCAAGAATAAATATAGTTCCCAAACTTCAACGTATTGAAGGGGTTGGAAATGTTACCGTGTTCGGTTCCAAGGATTACTCCATGCGTATTTGGTTAGACCCAGAAAAGATGTCCGCATTTAACCTGATGCCATCCGACATTCAAGCGGCTTTGCGAGAGCAGAACCTTGAGGCGGCTACCGGTAAGATCGGCGAAAATGCCGACGGTGTATATGAGTATGTCCTAAAATACAAAGGACGGTTAGCAGAAGAAGCAGAATATGAGAACATAATTATAAGAGCCGAGGAAAATGGCCAGTTTTTACGTCTGAAGGATGTAGCTGAAATAGAACTTGGCGCTTTTAATTACGGAACCAAGAACGAAGGTATGGGCAACCCCGGAACTGCAGTGGGTATTTTCCAAACTTCGGGATCCAACGCCAACGAGATCATTGAAAACATCGAGGCTATTCTGGAAGAATCAAAAGCTAACTTCCCAAAAGGCTTGGATTATGTTATCCCGTTCAATTCAAAAGACTTCCTTGATGCTTCCATAGACCATGTAGTGCAAACCTTGGTAGAAGCATTTATTTTAGTGTTTATTGTGGTGTTCCTGTTCCTTCAGGACTTTAGATCGACATTAATTCCTGCAATCGCCGTTCCCGTGGCCATTGTAGGTACCTTTTTCTTTCTACAGTTGTTCGGGTACTCCATAAACATGCTTACTCTGTTTGCCATGATCCTAGCCATTGGTATTGTGGTGGATGATGCCATTGTAGTGGTGGAGGCGGTACACGCCAAAATGGAAGAAGGTGCACAAAATGCAAAAGTGGCCACCAAAACGGCTATGTCCGAGATTTCCGGGGCCATTATCTCCATCACCTTGGTAATGTCCGCCGTATTTATCCCGGTATCCTTTATAGGTGGGTCTTCCGGTGTGTTTTATCAACAGTTCGGTATTACATTGGCCGTTGCCATTTTAATTTCTGCCATAAACGCCTTAACACTGAGTCCTGCACTAGCGGCCCTGTTTTTAAAACCGCACGAGCATGAAAAAGGTAAAAAATCAAACTTAATTGCCCGTTTCTTCAAAGCTTTCAATATTGGTTTTACGGCAATGACCAATAAGTATACCAACACCATTGGTACGTTGGTCAAAAGAAAGTGGGTTACCTTGGCTCTTTTAGTAGGCACAGGTATAGTTGTTTTTTTCCTCTTCAGAACCACGCCTTCCGGGTTTATCCCCAACGAGGACAAAGGAATCATCTTTGCAGATGTTACCATGCCGCCCGGAACAACTTTGGAGGAAACCCAAAAAACCGTTAAGAAACTGGATTCCATATACGAATCCATGGGAATTATTAAAGCCCGTATGAACATAACCGGTTTTAGTATCCTAAACAGTGTTAACGGTGGTTCCTACGGATTCTCCGTAATTCGATTACAAGATTGGGAAAACAGAACAGAACCTTCACAAACCGTTGAGGCTACCATTGGGCAATTATTTGCAAAAACAGCAGGATTAAAAGATGCTCGTATTTTCTTCTTTACCCCGCCAGCGGTAAGGGGATTCGGTAACTCGGCCGGTTTTGAACTAAACTTACAGAACACCGATGCAGAAGATTGGCAATCCATAGGTAAAACTACCAACGAGTTTTTAGCTGCCTTGAATGCAAGACCGGAAGTCCAGTATGCCATTACTTCGTTCAACCCAAATTTTCCTCAGTATGAGTTACAGGTGGACGTAGAAAAAACCAAGTTGGCAGGTTTGGCCGTTACCGATATATTCAATGCAATGCAAGGCTATTATGGGGGACTGTACACCACAGACTTTAATAAGTTCGGTAAACAGTATCGAGTAATGATCCAGGCCAGGCCGGAAGACAGGGCGGACGAAAAGAGCCTTAACCACATATTTGTCAGTAATGCAAACGGTGAATCTGTTCCCGTATCTCAATTTGTTTCCTTAAAGAAAATATACGGCCCCGAGATTGTAAGCAGGTTCAACCTTTTGAACTCGGTTAAAGTCAATGGTGCCATGAACCCTGGTTACAGTACCGGTGATGCGATTACCGCAATTGAAGAAGTTGCCGCACAAGTATTGCCCAACAACTATACTTTCGAGTATTCCGGCCTTACCAAAGAGGAGAACAGTGCGGGCAGCCAGACCATAATCATTTTTATTTTGAGCTTGGTGTTCGTGTACTTCTTATTGAGTGCTCAGTACGAAAGTTATATTTTGCCGCTTTCCATATTGCTATCGTTGCCATTTGGTATTGCAGGAGCCATTTTATTTGTGAATTTGGCCGGTTTGGAAAACAATATTTATTTCCAGATTGCACTGATCATGCTCATAGGTCTCTTGGCTAAAAATGCCATTTTGATCGTAGAATTTGCCCTGCAAAGAAGAAAGTCGGGATTATCGCTTTATGATGCCGCCGCCGAAGGGGCCAGAGCAAGGTTACGTCCAATCTTAATGACCTCCTTTGCATTCATCTTTGGTCTTTTGCCATTGGCACTATCTTCAGGAATTGGTGCCATCGGAAACCGTTCAATCGGTGTAAGTGCTGTAGGTGGAATGCTTGTGGGAACCATTCTGGGTGTATTTGTGATTCCTGTCCTGTTTGTAATATTCCAAGCCATACAGGAGCGTTTTTCAGGCAAGCCCGAAGCATCTCAAAATCAGAACAATACCTAATCATCCTTTGAACCAACAAAGATTATAATCCATGAAAATTAAACCTTCATATAAATTGTTTTTGCTACTTGCAGTACCTCTGCTATTGCAATCTTGTTTTGTGGCAAAAAACTACAGTAGACCAGAACTTGAGACCGAAAGTCTTTACAGGACCGACAATTTGCCACAGGATAGCATCTCCATGGCGGATGTTTCTTGGAGAGATCTGTTCAAGGACGAACAGCTTGCGGCTTATATTGAGCAAGGATTGGAAAATAATATTGATATCCGAATTGCGCTACAAAATGTTGTGGCCGCAGAAGCTTATGTAATACAGGGCAAGGCCGGTTATTACCCGACCCTGTCCGGCACAACAAGCTTTACTAGGACAAAAAACTCCGAGAACAGTCAGTTTGGAAGTTTTTTTACCAGACCTCTGGAGCAGTACGAACTCTCGGGCACCCTTTCTTGGGAGGCCGATGTTTGGGGTAAGATCAGAAGTAACAAACGGGCTGCCGGGGCATCTTACTTACAAAGTGTTTCTGCCCACCAAGCTGTAAAGACCAATTTGATTGCGGGAATTGCGACCACGTATTTCCAACTTATGGCCTTGGACAAACAATTGGAAGTGGCCAAACAGACTTTGGACGCCCGAAAAAAGAGCCTGGAGACCACCATGGCCCTAAAAGATGCAGGGCAGGTTACGGAAGTCGCCGTAAAGCAAACCAAAGCTCAAGTACACACCACCGAGATCATTGTGATCGACTTGGAGAACAACATTAAATTGTTGGAAAATGCTTTTAGCATTCTTTTGGGCGAAGGACCGCAAAAAATTGAAAGAGGCAATTTGGACAATCAATCCATCGATACAGATCTAAGTACCGGGGTCCCATACCTGTTACTTGCCAATCGACCAGATGTGATGCAGGCGGAATACGGTCTTATCAATGCTTTTGAACTTACCAATGTAGCCAAGAGCAGTCTTTATCCTTCGTTAAGCCTATCCGCTACCGGTGGTTTTCAGAGTTTGGAGTTTGATAATTGGTTGGATGCCAGTTCGCTATTTTCAAATCTTGTAGGCTCGTTGACCCAGCCGATCTTTAATGGCAGAAAACTACGTACCCAAATGGAAGTGGCCAAAGCACAACAAGAACAAGCTTTGCTTGCTTACAAACAAGCCCTGTTAACGGCCGGAAGAGAGGTCAGTGATGCCCTATATACCTATAATGCGGAAAGCCAAAAGTTAGAGGCACGGGCCAAAGAACTCGAAGCATACGCAACGGCCGAAACTTATTCCGAAGAATTGTTGAACAATGGTTTGGCCAATTATTTAGAAGTGTTGACCGCAAGACAAAATGCATTGAACTCCGAACTCAACTATGTTGATTCACAATATGCACAGTTAAGTGCTATTGTGGAATTGTACAGGGCACTGGGCGGAGGCTGGAAATAGTTTATTTTGAGTGATAAAATCGAAATATTGGCCCACGCTATCGAGAACTTTACCAAATTTGGGAGTAAACGATTCTCTATGGATGAATTGGCCTCCGAGCTAGGAATTTCGAAAAAAACACTATACAAGCATTTTAGCAGTAAGGAAAAGCTGGTCTCTGAAAGCTTAGCGTATTTTTTAAATGATATCCGTACAGACATTGAAAAATACATATCAGAAAACCCGAATAAGGAAGAGCCCCTTACCACTATAATCTACATATACAAAAAAGGGTTGATGGTATATCAAAACCTCAACCCTTCTTTTTTAAGAGGCCTGAACAAATACTATCCCGAAGCCTATCAAAAGTATATTGAGCTTAAAAAAGAGATTGTTTGGAACATGGTACATCCTCTTTTGCAAAAGGCTCAAACATTGGAACAAATAAGGCCTAATGTCAATCTAGAACTGGTTTGTACATTATTTCTGTCCCGCATGGAAGACATTGTTTATTCCAAAGAAAATCTCTTCAACGAGTTTAGCATCAAAGAACTTCTGGACCACATTATCATAAACAACTTGCGAGGTATTCTTACGTTGAATTATCTTCAAAAATGCCCTGTTTAACGGTAATAATATTGCTCTTTTTTTAAATTTTAAGCTTCTTTATTGAGATAACACCTCTTTAAACCCCTGTTTTTTGCGTTTTTATCGTTGATTTTAGTGAATTGATCATATAATTTTAATTTCTTCTAAAAACTAAATAACCAATGGGAACTACAACTAACATCAACAGACGCGATTGGATAAGAAAAAGCGTTCTCACAGCAGGTGGGGCAATGGCTTTGCCATATATGGGATTGGCCGAAACTCCTAAAGCTCCATTGACCTTGGATGCCGAAGGAAACGCAATATATAGTCCGTTCTTTAAAGAATATTTGCCAAAACCTGAAGATTTAATGCCAGAATTGGCTGCAAAGTTAAATGCAAACGAAAATCCATACGGGCCATCTCCAATGGCCATGGAGGCATTTAAAAACTCCGTCTCCGGCGGTAACAGATATGCTTGGAAAGAACTATTTCAGTTGGTCGACAAAATAGCGGACTTTGAAAAAGTTGAGAGTAAAAACATTATGATGGGGCCAGGGTCGTCCGACCTTTTGGAAAAGACAGCCATGGTTTTTTTTAAAGATGGTGGCAATGTTGTTTCCGCCGATCCTTCTTACATGTCCTTGATCAGAGTGGCCGAATCCGTGGGGGCAACTTGGAAACCTGTTCCACTAAAAGAGGATTGGTCCCACGACCTCAAAGCAATGGAAGAAGCTATCGACGACCAAACAAAACTGGTCTATATCTGTAACCCGAACAACCCCACCGGTTCTATGACCGATCATGAAGAGTTGGTTGACTTTTGTTCACGCGTATCGGAAAAAGTACCCATTTTTGTAGATGAAGCCTATTTATGGTTCTTGGAAGATGGTGCCAAAAAAAGTATAGTGTCCTTAATAAACCAAGGAAAAAATGTTATAATCGCAAGGACATTTTCCAAAATACATGGTATGGCAGGACTTCGGGTAGGCTATATCGTAGCTCTTGAAGAAACCTTGGACAGGTTGAAAAAGATAACCCGAGGCGGAATGGGAATTACGCTGCCCTCCGTATATGGGGCGATTGCTGCCATGGATGATGCTGATTTTATAGATAAATCACGAACCCTAAATGCCGAATGCAGGGAGTATGTGTACTCAAGTCTAAAACAATTGGGAATAGATTCTTATGTGCCTTCTTCCACTAGTTTCATAATTTTTCCTATTCAAATGGAGGGCAAACCGTTCCTTGAACAAATGACCGAGTTAAAGGTGGGCGTTCGAGCATTTCAATTTATGGATCAAAACTGGTGCCGAGTAAGTATGGGCACCATGGAAGAAATGAAAACTTTTACCAGTGCACTCAATAAAGTGTTGGTATAGTGGATATTGGAATTCAAAAAACCATAGTATTCCTTTTTTTCATCTTTATTGGAATCTTGCTCAAAGCTAAATTTAAATCCAAAGAAGAAATTACTGGAATAAAAAAAGTGATTCTAAACCTTGCACTGCCGGCAACCATATTTATTGCGTTGTTGGGAGTCAAGGTAGAACTGCCGCTTTTAATATTGCCCTTATTGGCTCTTGGCCTTAACGTTTTGCTGTTCTTTTCCATGTCCGTTATTTTACCCCCATTGGGCATTGGCAAAGGAACTTCGGAGTATAGAACAGCTAAGTTATTGATTCCCTCATTGGCACCTGGTTTGTCCGCTTTTCCCTTTATCGTGGAATTTTTGGGAGAATCCTATTTGGCAAAAGCGGCGATGTCCGATCTGGGCAATAAGATTTTTGTGCTCTTTTTTTTATATCTCGTTGCTATGAACTGGCATTATGGCCAACAATCCAGCAAAGAAAAAAATGGCGGAACCCGATTAATGCCCTTGATCAAAGCAATGATTTCCGAACCGGTCAATATATTTATCGGTGCTGCTTTGGTTTTGCTGGTCTTTGGTCTAACTATGGACTCGCTTCCGTTTTTTATGAGTGAAACACTCGAAAAACTCAGTTTGATCATGACTCCTTTGGTATTATTGTTTATAGGTTTGGCGGTAAAGATCAAGAGAAAACAGTTTTTTCAAATATTTTCCTTATTGTGCGCCCGGGCAGGATTGGTATTGTTTATTTCTGGACTTTTTGTGGCCATAACAGGGATTAACGCGCAAAACGAAATCTTGTTAACATTGGCCTTTGGTCTTAGTGCCTGTAGTTTTTGGCCCTATGCCCATATTGCAACTGTCGATGGAATGGAGATGGATAAAAAAACAAAAAGCAAAACTTTCAATAGTGATTTTGGGGTAACCATTCTAGCTCTTTCGTTCCCACTTTCCACCATGTTGATTCTTGCAACATTGAACAGTGGATCCTTCTTTGTAAATCCGTTTAATATATTTTTGATGGCCGCTTTATTTTTAGGCGTTGGATTCACTTTTCCTTTGATCAGTGTAATCAACAAAAAAAAGTGGTCGGAGCAAAAAACTATCAACCATAAACTAAATCCAACAACAGAAAAAGCTGCTTAAGTTCAATTGGCAACGAGCCAATTATTCTGACGGTCTTAAAACGAGGCTTCTGGCAGCATTTGCAATCAGACCAATACTTAGCCAATAGCTACTGAGCACAACGATTCCCGAATAAGCAAAGGCTGTCTTGAACTTGGAGATGGCAATCATGGTATCGGAGAACATAAAACATAGTACCGCTACTGCGATCCAACCAAATTCCTTCCCCTTATGTTTTAAATAAAGACCTATTCCCTGCCATGCCATAGTGCAGATTACCAAAATATAAATCGCGACCGGAACCAAAAAATCGCCAAGTCCCGGCCACAGCCAATAAAAAATTAGCCCCCCAGTACCTAAAAACAGTACTAACGAACTCAAATTGCGCTGAAATCCATTTATATGTACAAATCCCCAAATAAATAGCAGGTGTGCCACCAAAAAAGAGGCAAGGCCGAACACAAAGTATTCCGGAAACAGTAAGACTATATCGCCCAACAAGCAAAAGGACAAAGCTAGAACAACAATTTTTCTAAATATGGACCAGTTTGCTTTTGGAATACAGACCAGTAATGCTATCACCAAAATCGTAGTAAGCGGCTTTAACAATCGATATACCGATAGATATTCCAAATATTCCATAACCATGGCCATAACACCACTGATTATGATCAGTAGATTTATAATTACAGTGGATTTCCTAGGTTTTGCTACCACACCTTATACGGTTTTTTGCTTAGTTGTGAATTATAATACTTGATCCTACCTGTGACTTCCTCTCCTAACCATTCCGGTCTTTCAAAACGTTCCTCTTCGTGCTTAAGTTCCACTTCTGCCAATACAAGGCCCCTGTTCTCGCCCAAAAACTCGTCAACTTCAAATATTTGATCACCAAAAGGCACTTCGAACCGTATTTTTTCCAAAATCCCAGATTCGCACAGGTCTATTAGATTTGTAGCTTCGGATACAGAGATTTCGGTTTCCCATTCAAAACGGGTGGTTCCCGATGCGTTGCTGGCTCCTTTAACGGTCAAAAAACCTTTTTCTCCTTTTATTCGAACCCTAACAGTTCTATCCGGATCCGTATTCAAAAAGCCCTGTACAATCCGGTTTTGGGAGATAGCTTTCTGTTTATACCCATCCGACTTTACTAAAAATTTTCGTTCTATTTCCAAATGTTCCATCAAACTAAATATACCCTAAATTTGAAAATGGACTTTAATTTTCCCCTAAGAAAAATAATTCATGTGGATATGGATGCATTTTATGCTTCCGTTGAACAGCATGATAACCCTGACCTCAAGGGGAAGCCTATTGCCGTGGGCGGAGGGTCCAAACGAGGAGTAGTTTCCGCTGCAAGCTACGAAGCCCGTAAATTTGGGGTGCGTAGTGCCATGGCCGGCGCCATTGCCCGTAGAAATTGCCCCAACCTCATTTTTGTAAAGCCCCGTTTTGATCGCTACAAGGAAGTTTCCATGCAGATCCGCAGTATTTTTTTTGAATATACCGACTTAGTGGAACCCCTGTCGCTGGACGAGGCCTATCTGGACGTAACAGAGAACAAAAAGGGAAATCCCTCTGCCACTTTGATTGCCAAAGAAATACGCCAAAAAATTCTTGACAAAACTGGTTTAACAGCATCGGCCGGAATATCCATAAACAAATTTATCGCCAAAGTGGCAAGCGATTACAACAAACCCAATGGACAAAAAACAGTGAATCCGGAGGAAGTAATCGAATTCTTGGAAAACTTGGATATTCGTAAATTCTATGGAGTGGGCAAAGTTACCGCCGAAAAAATGTACCGCCTTGGCATTTTTACTGGATCGGACCTAAAATCAAAATCGTTGGAGTTTTTAGAGCAGCACTTCGGAAAAAGTGGCCAACATTATTTTAATGTAGTTCGCGGCATTCATTTGAGCTCGGTTAAGCCTCATCGTATCCCTAAATCGATGGGAGCGGAACGTACTTTTTTTGAAAATTTAAGCAGTGAGATTTTTATGCTGGAAAAATTAGAGAATATTGCCGCTGAGCTGGAAAGAAGGCTACAAAAATCCAAAATAGCCGGAAAAACAGTTACTTTAAAAATCAAGTACAGCGACTTTACCCTGCAAACACGCAGCAAAACACTGCCCTACTATATTGGCAGCAAAGATTTGATCCTGGATACCGCCAAGGAACTTTTGTACCAGTCTCCTTTGGAAAACTCCGTTCGGTTACTGGGTATTTCACTCGCCAACCTCAACACGGAAAAAGAAAAACAAAGCACGGAAAAAGAATCCGTGCTTGTTCAACTCAAATTTGATTTTTAAAAAAGAGAAGCTGTCTAAAAATACTTTTAAGTTGTCCGTCATTCCGAACTAGTTTCGGAATCTCATCATGAAATTCTAAAAGGGTTATGAGAACCTGAAACAAGTTCCGGTTGACGTAAAAAACTTCTTGGACAGCCCTCTACAATTTAGTTTTTTATATCGGTTTCCATTGGCTTTACCGCAGGCTTTATGGGGTTGCCATCGGCGTCTATTTCTATGATGTTATCAAAACCGAGTTCATCCAATTTTGTAATGATCTCAGCTCTATCACCAACCATGAACCAATTCACTTTTTCGGGCTGCACTACCTGGTTGCTCACCTTTCTAACATCGTCCACGGAAAGGTTTCTCACGTTTTGATCATATTTTTGATAATAATCGTCCGGTAAATTATACCTGACCAAGTTTCTTACCGAGCTGTTCACGGAACTATTGGTTTCCCACTGTCCAGGGAGTTTCAAAACTTGATTGGTCTTTACTTTTTCCAGTTCTTCGCTAGTTGCCGGTCTGGTCGATGTAAACTCAGAGATCTCTTTTCTGATCTCGGTAACGGACTCTGCCGTCTTATCGGTTTGAACCGGAGCATATACAATAAACGGCCGTGCTTCTTTGGAACCCATAACAAATCCTCCGGCGCCGTAGGACCAATGCTTGTCCTCCCTTAAATTCATATTGATTCGCGATGTAAAATCTCCTCCAAGAATACTTACCATTTGCTCCAAAGCGATTTCGGAGACATCGCCATATTTTTCGGTAAGATGACCTGCCAAGATCACGGATTGTTGGGATTCGGGACGGTTCATTAAATACAATGTATTCTTGGAATTGGTTTTTGGCGCATTAAATGCAATTGTGGGAACAGTACCGCTCTTCCATTTGCCCAATTTCTTTTCCAACTTGGATTTGAGCTCTCCCATCTCTACATCTCCCGTAACGATCAAGGTGGCATTATTGGGCTTAAACCATGTATTGTAAAAATCGACCACGTCTTCCCGTGTCAACTTTGATACGGTATCCTCGTATCCAGTTCCCGTATAGGGACTGCTGTATGGGTGGTCCTCTCCATAAAGGTACTTGTTCATAACACGAAGTGCCATGGTTATGGGTTGGGATTTTTCTTGTTTTATATTGTTTATTTGTTCTTTTTGAAGTCGTTCAAATTCCTTCTCTGGAAATACAGGGTTGAGGACCACATCCAAAAACAGATCCAAACTTGCATCCAAGCTTGGTTTAAGGGTGCTCATATAAACATTGGATTCATCCTGACTGGAAAATGTGTTCAAGGAAGCCCCCAACAACTGAAGCTGTTCGTTTATTTCCAAAGAAGTTTTGTCCTTGGTTCCTTCATCCATCAAGTTCATGGCCAACATTGCCGTTCCTGGACTGGCCAAATAATCCGTTTTGTAACCAGCATCGGCGACCAAATTGATTACCACGGTCGGAACGCCTTTGCGCTGTGCAAGTACCACATTGAGTCCATTGGAAAGTTGCGCGCGCTGGAGATCTGGAAATTTTGAACTTTTCGGCGCACCAAGTTCCGGCAATTTACTTCTGTCTACGGACGATTGCAAAATATCGTACTCCGGAAATGGGTTACAGACCAAAATATGTTTTCCTTTGGAAAGCCATTTTTGGGCCGTTTTTCTCAAATCTTCCGCAGTGGCATTCTCAATATATTTTAAGGTCGTTTTATAATAGGATGCATCTCCATGATAGGTTTGGTTGGAAGCAAGAATATCGGATACACCCCCAAAACCTCCTATACGTTCCAACCCTTTAATAAAATTGGCAAAGTAATCGGCCTTTACCCTTTTAAGTTCTTCTGCGGTAGGGCCTTCTTCGATAAATCTCTGGATTTCCGCCTCAAGTTCCCTCTCCAATTTGGATGGGTCTTCACCCTGCTTTACGTTTAACCAAGTAATAAACTGGCTCGCAATTTCGCTGGAGGCTTGGAAAGACACTGCTGCACTTGCAGATTGGTCCTTATAGATAAACTTTTGGTACAATCGTGAATTCTTCCCATTGCTAAGAATAGCGGAAATCAAATCAAAATGAAGGTCCTCCTTAACACCAAATGGCGGTGTATTCCATGCAAAGAGCACTCTTGTTTCGGGAACACGATCCTCGTATACCTGACGAGAATCAAAAATTTTATTGGGAATATTGATTTCTTGTCGTTCCACCGTGGGTCCTGAAGGGATATCCCCAAAATACTTGATTACCTTCTGATGCACTTCCTCGGCATCCACATCCCCTGCCACGGCAACAATGGCATTGGCCGCGCCATAGTAGGATTTAAACCATTCCTGCACATCTTCCAAGGAAGCTGCGTTCAAATCTTCCATTTCTCCAATAACCGTCCAGGAATACGGATGACCTTTAGGGTACATGGCCTTGGTCAAATAATCCCACTGCATACCGTAAGGCTGGTTTTCACCTTGCCGCTTCTCGTTCTGTACCACTCCTCGTTGCTCGTCGAGTTTTGCTTGATCTATAGCTCCCAATAAGTGGCCCATTCTATCGGACTCCAAAAACAGTACTTGATCTAATGCGGATACAGGTACATTCTGAAAATAATTGGTGCGATCGTTATTGGTTGTTCCGTTAAGATCGGTTCCCCCGATAGTCTCCAAGGCTTGAAAATAGTCGGTATTGTAATTTTCGCTCCCGTTGAACATTAAGTGCTCGAACAAATGGGCAAAACCACTTTTTCCTGGTTTTTCATTCTTCGACCCAACATGATACCAAACGTTGACAGCCGCAATAGGTGCTTTGTGGTCCTCATAGACCAAAAGGGTAAGACCATTGCTCAATGTGTA
Organism: Flagellimonas alginilytica; assembly: GCF_042134605.1. Lineage (GTDB taxonomy): Bacteria > Bacteroidota > Bacteroidia > Flavobacteriales > Flavobacteriaceae > Flagellimonas > Flagellimonas alginolytica. The sequence continues at coordinate 1,337,248 of NZ_CP169638.1, forward strand.
CTTTTTGTAATCGATGTTAATGTCATCGGCTTTAAATTGAAATCCTTGGCCAAATCCAACGGCAAAGGACAAAAGCCCGATAAAACAGGCTAGAAGTAATTTTTTCATCTTGATAGTGTTTTAATTGTTTTGATTGATAATACTGGTTGCAACAAGATAGGAAATTGTTTCCAACAAACACTATTCTAGGCGATTAACCTAAAGGCGAAAAATAATTTTCTTGAAGATACGTTCTTTTAACCGTTAGTGTCCATAGGTATAAAGGTGTACTTGATAGGGGTTTAATTGCCCGACCCAATATTTCTTTATTACTTTGTACCAACAGCCCCCACTTTAAACACTATTACACCATTTTTCTATGCAGCGAAGCGAATTGCACGAACATATCATAACTTCGGCGGGCAACCTTTTTTATTCGCAAGGTTACAATTCTACTGGCATCAACGAGATCATATCAAAATGTGGCATTGCAAAAGCGACGCTTTACAGTCATTTTAAATCCAAAGAGGATATTTGCAAGGCGTATTTAAAACAACGGCACAACGCTTTTATTGCTCGGTTAAAAAACTATGTTGAGCAAAGGCATACGGGCCGACCAAAGCTGCTGGCCATATTTGACCTGCTACGCGATATGTATCTGGATGAGGATTTTCAGGGTTGTTGGGGCATTAATACACTTGGAGAACTTTCACCGGACCAAACGGCCATATTGGCCGTAATCCAACAACAAAAAAAAGAGCTGCTATTGTATTTGGGCGAAATAGTTGGCGACAATATCTCCAACTTGTCCAAGGCGGAAACCGAAAAAATCTCGGGTGGCATTTATATGCTATACGAAAGTGCCGTAACGGAGAGCCACCTTTTTAAAAATGATTGGCCCATTTTTATGGCAAGGAGCATTGCCCCAGCGCTTTTTAAGGATACTGAGCTTATCTAAAAGCAAAAAATGTCAGTTCGAGCGCAGTCAAGAACACGTTATACTGTCAATGGACAAAACATATTGGCTACGCTCGTTGTGACATTCTCCTATCAAAAATAATAGGATTTGTTAGGTTGTAGTCGCTATTATGCGCCTACCGTCTCCAAAGGCTGGGCCTCAGGGAAATCTACAGGTACTTTAGTTGTACTGTGTATATAGTTGGATATGGTTTTATCACCTACCAACACAATAGTGTCGATCAAGTTTTCTTTGGTCCATCCGGCCGCAAAGAAATTATCCACTACTTGGGCATCTGTTGCACCTCTGTTCTGTGTAATATTTTTGGCCAAACGTGCCAAAGCGTCCAATTTTTCATCAAAAGATGCCTTGCCCTCTCTTAATTCAAGGATTTGCTCGTCGGTAAAACCGTTCATTTTACCAATGGCAGTGTGAGCGGACAAACAGTAAATACAATTGTTTACTTGACTAACTGCCAAATTCACCACTTCTTTCTCTTTGGCCTTCAAAGAGGTCTTCGCATTGGAAAGTGCTAAATAATTGCCCAATGCATTTTCTGAGTGGGCATAGGTCGCGAAAAGGTTGGGAACAAAGCCTACTGCTTTCTCCAAGTTGTCAAAAATGGCCTGATTGGCCGTACTTACTTCTTCTCTTTTAGGTACATTGATTGTGCTCATAATTGTAAATTTTAAAATGAATTTTATAAAAGGATTAATAGGTCTGTACAAAGGGTTTTTCTACATCACAGTAAAAATCGTGATGGTACTTTTGCTCACAGTGTTCTGAAGCTCTTACAGTTTGCACCGCGGTTTTTGGTGTTGTTCTAAAAATCTCGATGAGATTAAAAATTGATTTTTCCGTGATATTCATCTCTTGTCTGTTTTTTAATTACAGTGCAAAGATGCTTCGGAAAGGAGGGTGGGTGTTAGGAGCAATTTCCCGATGGCTTGACGATTTTTCCCTTAGGCTACCAAAAGCAGGTTTTCGCGGTATTCGGAAGGGGTCATCTGGGTCATTTTTTTAAAGAAACGACTAAAGTGGGCCGGGTCGTTAAAACCAAGTTCGTACGCTATTTCCTGATTTTGCTTATCGGTAAAGTTGATAAGTCTTTTGGCTTCCAACGCAATTCTATCCAAAATAATCTGTTGGGGCGACTTTTGGTTGTAAATCGAGAATAGGTTGGAGAGGGTTTTGGGAGATTTGTGCAACAGTTCGGCATACTCGCTCACTTTTCGCTTTGTTTTGTAATGCATGTCCACCAAAAAATTGAATCTTCTGATGGTATCGATTTGGTCATTCCCCAAAGTTTTTACGATCAACTGTTCTTTCGCCAATCGCGTACTCATAATTATCAACCTTTTAAGCAGCATTTGGAGCATATCTCCCTGAATATTGTCCGGAGTCGAAAATTCTTCGATGAACATATCGTGCAATAGGTTGAACTTGTTCAATTGTTCTTTGCCAATAGTTATTACCGGTATATCCTGAGTGCCAAAAAACAAAATTCCATTACAGGAAACCTCGCTATCATGATCAGAAATACAATAAAACTCCCGGTTAAAAAGAATCCCTGTTATAGGCAATTGGGCCTTGCTATAAGAAACGTGTTGTAGATAGGTTACCGTAATAATTTGGTTTGGCAACAGTTCCAGGTCCAGTCCATCAATTTGAATGGTCAAGGGACTGCCATTTCTGTTCCACAAAAATTTTATGGTCTTGGAAGTTTCGGAAAAATATCTTTCCTCTTTTTTAATATCATCCGTAAACCCTAATATAGCACCTAACCTGGAATCTTTGTATTCGTGTTTCATTGATCAATTACTTCTATACCCGCTATTTAGTCCCATTTAGTGGTTCATGCTTACATCACAGTGGCCCCTAAGGCCACTAAAATAAAAAGGTGTGCTTTGCAGAGCACACCTTTTTTATTTTTGGTATATAACTTCTTTCTAGAAATTACATGTCTCGATTTCGGTTACCCGTAGGGTATTTACCATTCCCTTTTCCTTAATCGGCATTGCAGCCAAACTCACCAACATGTCCCCAACTTCCAAAAATCCTTTTTTACAGGCAATTTGGTTAACGTCTTCTATGGTTTGATCCGTGGAAACGAACTTATCATAATAAAAAGCTTTAACGCCCCAGAGAAGATTAAGCTGGGTCAAAATCCTTTTGTTCGATGTAAATACGAGAATATGTGCCGCTGGTCGCCATGCCGAAATCTGGAATGCGGTATATCCGCTGTTGGTCAAGGTGGATATGGCTTTTGCCGATATCTCGTTGGCCATTAAAGCGGCATGATAACAAACTGATTTGGTGATGTACCTTTTGGTACGGATATGTGGTGGATTTTGAGGCACCTTGATCAAATTGGACCCTTCTACGCTCGTAACAATGCTCGACATTTTCTCAATTACTTGGACAGGATAGTTGCCTACCGATGTTTCTCCAGAGAGCATTACGGCATCGGCACCGTCCATAACGGAGTTGGCTACATCGTTTACTTCGGCGCGGGTAGGTGTTAAACTGGTGATCATGGTTTCCATCATCTGGGTGGCTATGATCACGGGGATTCTACCCTTTTTGGCACTCAATACCAGTTGTTTTTGAATCAGTGGAACCTCTTGTGCCGGCACCTCCACACCCAAATCGCCACGGGCCACCATAAGACCGTCGGATGCTTTTACGATTTCCTCGATGTTTTCCAGTGCTTCTGGTTTTTCAATTTTTGAGATTACAGGAATTTTATGCTCGGTGTGTTCCTTGATCAAATTATGAAGATCGTATATGTCCTGGGCATGACGAACAAATGAGAGTGCAATCCAATCTACTTCTTGACCGATGGCAAAAATGGCATCTTTGATATCTTTCTTGGTCAATGCCGGTAAAGAAATATTGGTATTGGGGAGGTTGACTCCTTTTTTGGATTTTAGCGGCCCGCCCTGTATTACTTTGGCTACCACTTCGTTTTCTCCATTGGTGGACTTTACCTCGAATATAAGTTTACCATCGTCCAGAAGAATTCGCTCACCGGCCTTTACGTCTTTTGGGAAGTTCTGGTAATTCATGTAAACTCGTTCTGCCGTTCCCTCAAAAGGTTCTCCGGTTACAAAAGTTACTTCATCGCCCGGAGAAACTATGGCCTCTCCTCCCATTACGCCCACTCTTAGTTTGGGTCCTTGTAAATCGGCAAGTATGGCGGTGTTAATTTCCAACTCTTCGTTAAGTTCCCTGATTATTTTGATCCTCTCAGCTACATCTTCATAAGCGGCGTGGGAAAAGTTTATCCTGAAAACATCTACTCCGGCCAATATCATTTCCCTTAGGGTTTCCTTTTTACTGGTAGCTGGCCCGAGGGTTGCTACAATTTTCGTTTTCTTAGTAGTTGGCATTGTTAAAAGATTAAATTTCTTTTTGATTTCAAATTTTGCGTATCCAATGGATATGCTGTGATAACCTTGGATATCTTATTTATGAACTTGATTTTTTGGGAATATAGATCTTCGTTCTCAGCATCTACCTTCAAAAAATAATCCACTTCCTTCTTTTCTTTGATCAAATGATCGGTCCGCGTGGTTACATTGTTCTCGAACAAACCTAAAGAAGGTGTTTCCTCCCTTACTTCACATTTATTGGAGATCAGGGTCCAGTATACATCGTTCAGTTCATCGTCCCAATCGAACAGCGAGAACGACATGTGACCATCGAGACATAGGTCTTTCTTCATGCGTTTTAATTTGAGTCCGCAAGCGGAATTTATTGCATATGTAATGGCGTAGTCCTCCAAATTGCTGTGTATGGCAATAAGGGAAAAATTGTCGTCATATAAAGCTGCAGATATCCTGTGCGTTGTCAAATTTCCCATAACACGAACCGTAAATATAAGGCTTAATCTTAATGCATGTCCAGTTTTCTACAGGACAATACTTCTATTAAGTAAACGAAAACGTTAGAGTTAACTATTATTTAAAGTTACTGGTTTTCAATCTTGCTCTGCAGAGCGAAATATGCTCGTTTTGAGGCTTTTTCCTCTGCTTTTTTCTTGGAGGTGGCCCGTGCTTTTGCCAACATTCTATCACCAATGGTAAGTTTTACGGCAAAATGTTTTAACTCGTCGTTTCCTGTGTCCTCATATACGTGATAATTGAATGTCTTTTTTTCTTTTTGGCACCATTCTATCACCAAACTCTTATAGCTGATCACTTTACCCTCGAGCTGTTCAATATCCACATAGGGCTCTATTACTCTTTCATTTATGAATTTTTCACAATACATGTAGCCTTTATCCAAGTAGATCGCACCCACAAGTGCTTCAAAGACATTACCATGAATATTCTCCCCAAAATGTGCTTTCGGAATCCTACTTTCCACAAAATCCAGCAATCCAAGGTCTTTACCAAGCTCGTTCAGGTGCTTACGGCTCACTACCTTGGAACGCATTTTGGTGAGATATCCCTCGTCCCCTTCCGGTACTTGGTTGTACAAATGTTTTGAAATGATGGTCCCCAGCATTGAATCTCCCAAAAATTCGAGGCGCTCGTAGTTTACAGGATTCCCTTTTTCGTCCTTTTTGTTCATGGACCTATGAAGGAACGCTGTTTTATAGAGCTCCAAGTTTTTGGGCTTGAAACCAAGGATCCTTTTCATACCCAAAAAAAAATCCCCATCCGAGTCAGGATGGGAATTGAATATTTTGGAAGTGAGTTTCATGTTACAAAACTACCCTATTTTTTTAAATAAAATACAAGCATTGTGTCCTCCAAATCCAAAGGTGTTGCTCATGGCGACCTTTACTTCGCGCTCTTGTGCCTTGTTCAAGGTCAAGTTGAGCGATGGATCTATCTGATCATCCACTTCACTGTGGTTTATGGTCGGTGGCACCAAATTATGCTCCATGGCCAAAATGGAGGCAATGGCCTCAATGGCTCCTGCCGCTCCCAACAAATGGCCAGTCATGGATTTGGTTGAATTAATGTTGATGTTTTTGGCGTGATCACCAAATACTTTGCTAATGGCCTTTAATTCGGCAACATCACCAAGTGGGGTTGAGGTACCATGTGTATTTATGGCATCTACATCTTCTGGTTTAAGCCCAGCGTTTTGCAAACAGTTTTCCATTACCTTTACCACTCCAATACCTTCTGGGTGTGGAGCCGTCATGTGGTGGGCATCACTGGAAAGACCTCCACCCAAAACTTCGGCATATATTTTAGCCCCCCTTGCTTTGGCGTGCTCATATTCTTCCAATATTAGCGCACCTGCTCCTTCTCCCAGTACAAAACCATCTCTTGTGGCATCAAAAGGTCGAGAAGCGGTTTCGGGGCTTTCGTTTCGGGTAGATAGTGCATGCATGGCATTAAATCCGCCCATACCTGCAATAGTTACAGCGGCTTCGCTACCACCGGTCACAATAACATCGCAATGACCCAATCTAATGTAGTTGAGCGCATCGATCATGGCATTGGCCGAAGAGGCACATGCAGAGACAGTGGTATAGTTTGGTCCCATAAATCCATGTTTAATGGATATGTTCCCAGGTGCTATATCCGCAATCATTTTTGGAATAAAGAACGGATTAAAACGTGGTGTTCCATCGCCATTGGCATAGCTGATCACCTCGTTCTGAAAAGTTTCCAAACCTCCGATTCCCGCGCCCCATACTACACCAACCCTAAACTTGTCCACAACGTCCAAGTCTATTCCAGAGTCTGCTATGGCCTCATCCGATGAAACCAGAGCATATTGGGCAAACCTATCTAGTTTTCTAGCTTCCTTCCTATCAAAAAAATCCGAAGGATCGTACCCTTTAAGCTCGCAAGCAAACTTTGTTTTAAATTTTTCGGTATCGAAGTATGTAATGGGGGCAGAACCGCTTTTTCCGGTTCGTAGTCCTTCCCAATAAGCTTCCAAATTATTACCAATGGGCGTTAACGCTCCCATTCCGGTAACCACAACTCGCTTTAACTGCATTGAACTATTTTTTTACCCTTTAGACGTAAATTATAAAAAAAATTATCCATGTGACAACAATCACATGGATAATTTATAATCTTTAGCGATATATCATATAATTACTTAGCTTCTTCTATATAGCTAATGGCCTGACCTACAGTGGCGATGTTTTCTGCTTGGTCATCTGGTATCTGAATATCAAATTCTTTCTCAAACTCCATGATAAGTTCAACAGTGTCCAAGGAATCCGCTCCTAAGTCGTTGGTAAAGCTAGCTTCTGCAACTACTTCATTTTCATCTACACCTAGTTTATCAACGATGATAGCCTTTACTCTTGATGCAATGTCTGACATAATTATTGTGGTTTTAAAAATTTAAATCGTTGGCAAAAATATAAAACTTTGGATTAAATACACTATTTGACGATAAAATGTGATTCAAATTAAACATCTTACATCAGTGTATCTTACTTTAGCCGACGTAATTTAGTCCAAAATCATATCAATTCCTAACGAATGAAACGAATTGTAATCTTTGCATCGGGCAGTGGGTCCAATGCAGAAAATATCATATCCTTTTTTCGCAAAGACCCTGCCATCACGGTTGCGGCGGTACTTACCAATAAAAATTCGGCAAAAGTACTGGAGCGCTGCGACCGCCTCGGCGTGCCCGCTTTCTATTTTAACGGGCCAGCTTTTAAGGGTTCCGGTGCCATAGTGGATCTTTTACACGGTCTACAGACGGATCTTGTGGTACTAGCCGGCTTCCTTTGGAAAATACCGGAAAACCTTATTGAGGCGTATCCAAATAAAATCGTGAACATACATCCTGCCCTTTTGCCCGATTATGGCGGAAAGGGCATGTACGGCGACCGGGTACACAAGGCCGTTAAGGACAACAATGAGAGCGAAACGGGCATAACCATACATTATGTCAACGAAAATTACGACGAAGGTGCCATCATATTTCAGGCCAAGACTATGATCGAACCCACGGACACCCCAGAAACCATAGCCCAAAAGGTACACCAGTTGGAATACGAGCATTTTCCTAAAGTGATCAAAAAACTACTGTCCTAATGGCCAAGAAAAAAAAGTTTTATGTGGTTTGGAAAGGAAAACATCCCGGAATTTTTGAGTCGTGGGCCGATTGTAAGGTGCAAATAGATGGCATTAAAGGAGCTCAATACAAATCCTTTGCTACGTTCGAAGAGGCTAAAAAAGCCTACAACGGCAATTATGCGGATTTCAAGGGTAAATCCAAGGGCAAAAGCGAACTTACTCCAGAGGAACTGCTTAAAATCGGGGACCCCAATTATAACTCTATAGCGGTGGATGCGGCCTCCAGCGGCAATCCGGGAAAAATGGAATATCGCGGTGTGGACACCAAAAGTAAAAGAGTCCTTTTTCACCAAGGCCCTTTTGAACAGGGAACTAGTAATGTAGGTGAGTTTTTGGCGTTGGTCCATGGTTTGGCCTTTTTAAAACAACAAAAAAGTGAACGTATCCTCTATTCCGATTCCAGAATTGCAATTGGGTGGGTAAGAAAGAAAAAATGTGGAACCAAACTGAACAAAACCGAAAAAAATGCGCAGCTTTTTGAGCTTATTGCACGTGCCGAAGAATGGCTCAAAAAAAATCGGTTCAACACCCCAATAGTTAAATGGGAGACCAAGGCCTGGGGGGAAATACCTGCTGATTTTGGCAGAAAATAGAAAGCAGATACCAGTAATATTAGACGGCATGCCTTTATTAAATTTGCGCTTGAACTTGAGTTTAATCCCTCATTTATTCTCTGTTTTTCTTAAATCCTTTGTTAATGATTCCAATATGGAATATCAAACCGTATATTTGCAGCAAAATTTAGGTAATGGGCAAATTACTGATCGTGGGGACCATGGCCTTCGACGCTATTGAAACACCGTTCGGAAAAACAGGAAGAATATTGGGAGGTGCCGGCACATTTATAGGTTTGGCAGCATCACAATACAAAATAGACTCCGCAATTGTTTCTGTCGTCGGAGACGACTTTCCACAGTCCTACATGGACATTTTTATAAACAAGGACATCGACCTATCCGGTGTTGAAGTAGTAAAAGGAGGCAAAACTTTTTTCTGGGAAGGAAAATACCATAACGACCTAAACTCTCGAGATACCTTGGCCACAGAACTAAATACTCTGGCCGATTTTAATCCCGTAGTACCGAGCAACTTTACCGATGCGGACATAGTAATGCTCGGCAATCTTCACCCCAACATCCAGCTAAGTGTAATCAATCAAATGGAAAAACGACCAAAACTCATAGTTTTGGATACCATGAACTTTTGGATGGACAATAGTTGGGACGATTTGATGAAGGTAATCTCTGAAATAGATGTTATCACTATAAATGATGAGGAGGCCAGACAAATGACCGAGGAATATTCCTTGGTGAAAGCGGCCGAAAAAATTCAAAAGATGGGGCCTAAATACGTCGTCATTAAAAAAGGGGAGCATGGAGCACTTTTGTTCCACAAGGAAAATATTTTCTTTGCACCAGCACTACCGTTGGAAGAGGTATTTGATCCTACCGGAGCTGGCGACACTTTCGCCGGTGGATTTGTTGGGTACTTGACAGAGGTAGGCAACATATCATTCGAAAGTATGAAGAACGCCATTATACATGGCTCCAATTTAGCATCGTTCTGTGTGGAGAAATTTGGCACCGAGCGCATGGTGGATTTACATAAAAGCGAGGTAAATGCCCGCTTACAACAGTTTAAGGAACTGACACAGTTCAATATTGAATTAACCTAAATGCGTGCCCTGAAATTTTCGGGGCTTTTTTTATTTGATTTGCTATGAGTGATCCTATTAAGCACGAATGCGGAATATCGTTGATCCGTTTGCTTAAACCCTTGGAGTACTATAAAGAAAAGTACGGCACAGCTTTTTATGGTGTAAACAAGATGTACTTAATGATGGAAAAGCAGCATAACCGCGGACAGGATGGCGCCGGTTTTGCAAGCATTAAAATGGATATGGAGCCTGGGGAAAGATACATGAGCCGGGTAAGGTCGGCACAGCAGCAGCCCATCCAGGATATTTTTGCCCAGATCAACAACCGGATCAACACAGCACTGACCGAAAACCCAGAGTTTGAAGATGATGTAGCGTGGCAAAAAAAGAACATCCCGTACATTGGGGAACTTTTGATGGGACACGTTAGGTATGGCACCTTTGGAAAAAACAGCATCGAGAGCGTTCACCCGTTTCTAAGACAGAACAACTGGATGCACCGTAACCTTATTGTGGCCGGCAACTTTAACATGACCAATGTTGATGAGCTTTTTGGCAACTTGGTAGAACTGGGACAGCACCCCAAAGAAAAAGCCGATACCGTTACCGTTATGGAAAAAATCGGTCATTTTTTGGATGATGCCGTGGCAAAATTGTACAAGGAGATCAAAAAAGAAGGGTACTCCAAAAGAGAGGCCTCTCCACTTATTGCCGAACGCTTGAACGTTGCCAAAATACTACGAAAGGCTTCCAAAAACTGGGACGGTGGTTATGCCATGAGCGGATTGATCGGGCATGGCGATGCTTTTGTAATGCGCGACCCGGCAGGAATCCGACCGGCATACTATTATCAGGATGATGAAGTTGTGGTCGTAGCATCCGAACGCCCCGTGATCCAGACCGTGTTCAATGTAAATTTTGATGATGTAAAAGAGCTAGATCCGGGCCATGCGGTAATCATTAAGAAAAATGGCTCCATGGCGTTAAAACGTATTTTGGAACCTACCGAGCGAAAAGCCTGCTCTTTCGAACGCATCTATTTCTCCAGAGGGAGTGATAAAGAAATCTACCAGGAAAGAAAAAAATTGGGGAAACTGGTTTTTCCAGAAATTTTGAAGTCCATCGACAACGATTTGGAGAATACCGTCTTCTCTTACATTCCGAATACTGCGGAAACTTCGTTCTTTGGAATGGTAAAGGAGGCTCAAAATTACCTCAACAAGAAAAAAGAAGAACAAATTCTGGCCTTGGGGCCGAACATGACAGGCGAGGAGCTTCATAAAATATTGAACATTCGTCCGCGAATAGAAAAAGTGGCCATCAAAGATGCCAAGTTAAGAACCTTTATCACCCAAGATAGCAGCAGGGATGATCTGGTGGCCCACGTTTACGATATTTCCTATGGCTCTGTAAAACCTACCGATAATCTGGTAATTATAGATGATAGCATTGTTCGCGGTACTACCTTAAAACGTAGTATTTTAAAAATACTGGACCGTTTGTCTCCCAAGAAAATAGTGGTTGTGTCCTCTGCACCACAGATCCGCTATCCGGACTGTTATGGTATCGATATGGCAAAGTTGGAAGATTTTGTTGCCTTTAAGGCAGCTTTGGCTTTGCACGAGGAACATGGCACTACCCACTTGATCAAAGAGATTTATGAGAAGTGCCTTACCCAGACCGAAGCTTCAGACAAAAATGTGATAAACTACGTGAAGGAATTTTATGCACCATTATCGGCAAAACAAATTTCCAAGAAGATCGGGGAAATTCTAAGTCCTGAAGGAATAAATGCAGAGGTAGAGATTATTTATCAAACCATTGAAGGTTTGCATAGCGCCTGTCCCAAAAACTTGGGCGATTGGTATTTTACAGGAAATTATCCCACCCCGGGCGGTAATAAGGTAGTCAACAAGGCGTTTATCAACTTTTTTGAAGGAAAAAACGAAAGAGCTTATTAATCAACCACATAGAAAAAGAGCGCAATCTGTGCGCTTTATCGATGAAACTAGCAGTATAGCGGGTTTTTATACGAACAGAAACCCACAACCCTACTTTAGTACTTGCCATAGCATAAGTAGGTTAAGTTCATGGTAAGATTTGGGGCAAAAAAGGTGGATAAACTCCACCTTTTTTATTTTCTACAACTTTGCCCATATTTCACTCTCTCCTTTGTTTTCTTGACATTTATCAATAATCGAGCCCTGTTGAACATTTCAACCAATTAAAGAGGGTTTCATCTAAAAGCTTGGGTTCAAAATCAACTCTTGACTTACATTTGGAGGACCATAGCATAAGTAGGTTAAGTTCATGGTAAGATTTGGGGAAAGAAGCCGGAGCATGCTCCGGCTTCTTTATGTTTGACTACCAAGGTTTTAACAATTTTATCGATGAACTGCACATTTTATTTTTACTTCCAAAAGCAAAATATTTTTTAAAACCCTTTGTTATTTTACACAATACCAGTATTTTAGTCGTGCCATAGCATAAGTAGGTTAAGTTTATGGTAAGATTTGGGACGAAAAGGGTGAGGACTTCCTCGCCCTTTTCTATTTTGGAAAAAACAGAAACAAAAAAGCCGTTCACAAAAGTGAACGGCTTTTTAATTGTATTAATTTCTGCTCTTACTTGTTGGCAGCGTAATTTTCTGCAACCTTATCCCAATTGATTACATTAAAAAATGCATCGATGTATTCTGGTCGCTTGTTCTGATAATTCAAATAATATGCATGCTCCCAAACGTCCAATCCTAAAATTGGTTGTGCTTCGCAAGTTACTCCGGGCATTAGCGGATTATCTTGGTTTGGAGTTGAGCAAACTTCCAACTTGCCACCTTCGTGCACACACAACCAAGCCCAGCCCGACCCAAATTGGGTAGCGGCAGCGGCCGAGAATTTTTCTTTAAAAGCATCGAAAGAACCAAAAGCATCATCTATGGCAGAAGCCAATTCTCCAGATGGAGCTCCTCCACCGTTTGGGGACATTACTTCCCAAAAAAGACTGTGGTTAAAAAATCCGCCACCATTGTTTCTGACCGCGGCATTGGACATGTCCAAATTGGACAAAATGTCCTCGATTCCTTTTCCGTCCATATCTGTTCCTTCGATGGCAGCATTCAATTTAGTGGTGTAGCCATTGTGGTGCTTGGTATGGTGGATTTCCATGGTCCTTGCATCTATATGGGGTTCCAATGCATCGTATGCATACGGTAACTTAGGTAGTTCAAAAGCCATAATATTCTGTTTTTTTAGGTTATTACTTTATTTAGGTAAAAATACAAGTTTTAACATTTATATTCCGCTAAAACCATGTTAACATCAAGCTGGGAATCCTTATTTTGCAAGAAAAATACACTTGGACGGCTCCAATTTTAAAATATACAGTGCATCTGCAGGTTCGGGCAAAACATATGCCCTTGCCAAAACCTACCTAAAATTATTGCTTTCCAACGATTCCGCCATAAAATTCCGTCAAATCTTGGCCATTACCTTTACCAATAAGGCAGTTGACGAAATGAAATCCAGGATTTTGGACAACCTTTTTGCTTTCGGACAAGATGTTGTACCAGAAAAACAGAACGGTCTGTTCTGGGCCATTTGCAACGAACTTTCCCTGTCCGAACAACAATTACGGCAAAGATCGCAACTCATTTTAAAGCGTATTCTCCACAACTACTCTTTTTTTGAGATTTCCACTATAGATAAGTTTAACCATAAGATCATAAAGACCTTTGCAAGAGACCTTCATCTATCACAAAATTTTGAAGTGGAACTCAACACGGACGTCCTATTGGAAGAAGCTGTTGGCAGATTATTAGAGCGCGCCGGGAACGACGAGAACCTTACAGAGGTTTTGATTTCCTTTTCGCTCGAAAAAATTGATGATGATAAAAGTTGGGACATTACCTACGATTTAATGGAAATTGGAAAGCTGCTGTTTCAAGAAAACCATGCCGAACATGTGGAGCCCTTGCGTGAAAAATCCATCAATGATTTTAAGGAAATCCAAAAACGGATAGCAACAGAGAGCAAGGCGATTGAGGAAAAAGTGGTGCAATTGGCTCAAAGTGCACTTCAAGAAATAGAGAATCAAGGATTTGATCTTTCAGATTTTCCCAGACAAACCTTGCCCAATCATTTTAAAAGAATAACCCAAAGTGAATTTAATCCCGGTAAAATATATACCAGTAAAACCTTGGAGCCCAATCTGGTTGAAGGAAAATTACTCAAAGCAAACGACAAAAGGGATGTCACCAATTTGGCCATTATTGTTTTACAACATTATTTGGAACTAAAACAACTCATCTATCGGCGCAGTTTTCTCCAAAACATTTATGGCAACATAGTGCCTATGACGGTCCTGAACGAAATCGCCAAGGAAATCAAGAACATAGAACTAGATCGTGACATTGTTCCCATTACATCACTGAACGCAATTCTCTCCAAAGAAATCAAAAACCAACCTGTACCTTTTATTTATGAGCGGATGGGCGAAAAATACCGCCATTATTTTATAGATGAGTTTCAGGATACCTCCAAAATGCAATGGGAAAATTTGGTACCGTTAATTGGCAATGCCCTGGAGAGTGAAGATGAAAAACAAGAACGGGGATCCCTTTTTTTGGTGGGCGATGTAAAACAGGCCATTTATCGCTGGCGAGGCGGCAGGGCGGAACAGTTCCTGAACCTGATCAATGGAAAATCGCACCCATTTGTTGTGGAACCAAGTGTTCGTTCGTTGGATACGAATTGGCGCAGTTTTGACGAGATCGTCAACTTTAACAATAGCTTTTTTACAGAAACGGCTCCTGTGCTTGCCAATGAAGATTATCGAAACCTCTTTTTGAACTACTCTCATCAAAAAACGCACAACAAGCCCGGTGGCTACGTTCAAATAAGCTTTTTGGACAAGGACGAGAAGGACAAAGATCACGTTTATTGTAATGAGACCCTAAAATATATTCAACACATTATTTCGGAAGAATATGCTTATTCCGACATCTGTGTGCTGGTCCGCGATAACAAAAAGGGCATGTTGTTAGCGGATTATTTGGCGCAACACAAAATCCCTATTATTTCTTCGGATGCTCTATTATTGGCCAATAATGAAAAAGTGAGGTTTTTGATATCCGTTCTTCGAATTTTTGAAAACCTAAAAGACCGGGAAGCAGCATACCATATATTAAGGTATCTATCCCCTGATCAAAATAGTGCCCACGAGTTTATTTCCGGACATTTGGAAAATATAGCGGTATTCTTGGCATCCCAATATAGTTTTAACCTTGTTGATTTAAAGGGACAACCCGTACTCACCATATTGGAAACCGCAATTGTACATTTTGAGCTTTACCAAGGTTCCGTTGCGCACATTTCTTTTTTAATGGACGAGGTGCTCGATCTCGAAAAAAGGGAAGGACCCAGCGTGTATGCCTTTCTTAACTATTGGGAAATAAAAAAAGAATCCCTGTCCATAGCTGCTCCAGATGGGGTCGATGCGGTAAAAATAATGACGATTCACAAAGCCAAAGGACTAGAATTTCCTTTTGTGATTTTTCCATTTGCCAGTGCGGCATTGATCAAAAGGGACAAAAAGTCGTGGGTTGCCGCCACTCCTCAAGAAGACAAGATAGGCCTGAATGAGTTTCTTTTGAATACCAAAAGCGATATGCTGGAGTACAACCCCGTAACACAAGCAAAGTATTTGGAAGTGGAACAAAAGTCCTTGTTGGATGCAATGAATGTCCTTTATGTGGCCCTTACCCGCCCCGTAAAAGGATTGTTCGTAATTACAGAATCCGGTAAAAAAGAAATTGTTACTATCGAAGATGCATCCTCCTATCCAGATCTTTTTCAATGGTATGTTCAGCAAAAAAACCTATCTGAATCCGAGAAAGGTGTTTTTACCATTGGTACATTTCCTGTAAACAATGAATCTTCTTCGACTTTAGAGTCAACCGAAAACTATATCCCATACCTTACGCGGCCCAAAGAAGATACTGGCTTTGCCATTTCCACCAAATCTGGCCGCATGTGGGACGATGAGCGTTTGGAAGCCATAGAAATGGGAAATGTGATACACTTTGTTCTAAGTAAAATCGAAACAGCAAAAGATATTGACCCGATTTTGGAACAGCTGGAAATCGAGGGGCATTTTCCCAAAGGAGCAACTGTCGACATCAAACAAAAAATAATGGCGGTGGTCAACCACCCAAAGTTAAAAGAGCTGTTCCTGGAAAACCATCAAATTTTAAACGAACAGGAAATTCTAACCACAGATGGTCGATCATTACGCCCGGACAGAATTGTACTGGATGGCAATAATGCCTACGTAATCGACTACAAAACCGGCAAACCATCTCCCAAGCACAAAGAGCAGATTGCCAACTACGCAGATGTGTTGAGAGATATGGGCTATAACATCAAAGAATCTGTTATTGTTTATATTGACCAAGAAATAGACCCTATTTTTGTATAAAGCTAAATAAAGATATGTACGGAAAAATTAAAGAACATTTAACCAAAGAGCTGGAAGAAATCAAAGAAGCTGGCCTTTTTAAAAAAGAACGCATCATAACATCACCTCAAGGTGCTGTCATAAAAATTTCCACTGGTGAAGAGGTCATTAATTTTTGTGCGAACAACTATTTGGGGCTATCCTCCCACCCAGATGTGATCCAAGCCGCAAAAGATGCGATGGACACCCACGGCTTTGGAATGTCCTCGGTACGATTTATTTGCGGAACACAGGACATCCACAAAGAATTGGAACAGAAAATTGCCGATTTCTACGGTACCGAGGATACCATATTATATGCCGCCGCTTTTGATGCCAATGGAGGTGTTTTTGAACCCCTGCTCACGGCTGAGGATGCCATTATCTCCGATTCCTTGAACCATGCCTCCATTATAGACGGTGTTCGTTTATGCAAGGCCAAACGATATAGGTATGCCAATAATGATATGGCCGATCTAGAGGTACAACTAAAACAGAGCAAAGCAGATGGAGCCCGTTTTAAGATTATAGTCACCGATGGGGTTTTCTCCATGGACGGTCTAGTGGCCCCATTGGATAAAATTTGCGACCTCGCCGATAAATATGATGCCATGGTAATGATCGATGAGTGCCACGCTGCTGGTTTCATTGGTGAAACAGGTCGCGGTACCTTGGAAGAAAAAGGCGTTATGGACCGAATTGATATTATAACAGGTACTTTGGGCAAAGCCCTAGGTGGTGCCATGGGCGGTTATACCACAGGAAAAAAAGAAATCATTGAACTCCTGCGCCAGCGTTCCAGGCCCTATCTGTTCTCCAATTCCCTGGCACCTGCCATCGTTGGAGCCTCCATTAAGGTTTTTGACATGTTAGACAAGGACACCACATTGCGCGATAAACTTCAGAGCAACACAGAATATTTTAAAAAAGGCATGAAGGAAGCCGGCTTTGACATTATCGACGGGGATTCCGCCATAGTGCCAGTTATGCTCTACGACGCCAAGCTCTCACAGAATATGGCAGACATGCTGTTGGATGAGGGCATATATGTTATTGGATTCTTCTATCCCGTAGTTCCTAAAGGCAAGGCAAGAATACGCGTACAACTATCGGCTGCTCACGAAAAAGAACATTTGGACCATGCCATAAAAGCATTTTCCAAGGTGGGAAAATCGTTAAAGGTCATCTAAATTCGACGAAATGCAATAAATCTTCTGGCAAATGAGTCAAAAAAAAAGAAATTTAGATTTTGTTAATAAGTCTTAACAACTTACATTTGCTGCTGATAAACACTTAAACTTAAAATTTTGAGCATGAAACATCTTAGCAAATTATTGGTTGTTGCTCTTGTATTTGTAGGGATCAACAGCATACAAGCGCAAGACGAAAATAATCCCTGGCAAGTAAGCATAGGGGTGAATGCAATAGACGCTTATCCTACTAACGATAGTAACAATCCATTTTCCAGTACTACGTTGTTCGATGAGTACTTTAACGTATCCGATCACTGGAATATTTTGCCTTCTGTATCTTATGTAGGTGTATCCAAATATGTTGGTGATGGATTTTCTGTTGGAGCCAGAGGTTCCTTGAACAGAATCGAGAAAATCGGAGACTTCGAAGTAGATGAGCTTTCTCACTATGCTATCGATGGTACTATCAAGTACAACATCCTTAAAAACACTACCATTGATCCTTTCGTTGAAATAGGTGGTGGTTATACTTGGATCGATGAAATCGGTGCCGGTACTGTAAACGGTGGTGTTGGTGTTAACTTGTGGTTCTCTGACAACCTTGGTTTAACGCTTCAAACACAATACAAGCATGCTTTCGAAGATTATTTGATTACACACTTCCAACACATGGCAGGTCTTAGCATCAAATTTGGTGGTACTGACACTGATGGTGACGGTATCTACGATAAAGACGATGCTTGTCCAGAAGTTGCTGGTCTAGAAGCCTTCAACGGATGTCCTGATTCTGATGGTGATGGTATCGAGGATGCTAAAGATGCATGTCCTAACGAAGCTGGATCTAAAGAAATGAACGGATGTCCTGACTCTGACGGTGATGGTGTTGCCGATAAAGATGATGCTTGTCCAAGCACTCCTGGTCTTCCTGCACTAGCTGGTTGTCCTGATGCTGACGGTGACGGTATCGCTGACAAAGACGATAAGTGTCCTAACGAAGCTGGTCCTGCTGCAAACGACGGATGCCCTTGGCCTGATACTGATGGAGATGGAGTTCTTGACAAAGATGATCAGTGTCCAGAAATTGCCGGTACTGTTGCTAACAACGGTTGCCCAGAAGTAACTGAAGAAGTACAAAAGCAGTTGAACGACTACGCTAGAACTATCTTGTTCGATACTGGTAAATCTTCTATCAAAGCAGAATCAACTTCTGTAATGGTTGACATTATCCAAATCTTGAACGAGTACCCTAACGCTAAGTTTACTGTAGAAGGTCATACTGATAGTGTAGGTAGCGAAAAATTGAACCAAAAACTTTCTGAAGAAAGAGCTAACTCTGTTAGAGATTTCTTGATCGACAAAGGTATCGCTGCTGATAGATTGACTGCCATCGGTTACGGTGAAGCTAAGCCAATCGCTACCAACAACACAAGAGCTGGTAGAGCACAAAACAGACGAGTTGAAATCAACTTGGTAAAATAATCAGAAACAAAGTTTTCTAGAAAAAGGCTCCGCAAATGCGGGGCCTTTTTTATTTTTAGTCCATGCAACAAACATTCCTTGAATACGTACTGGACGACCTCCAAAACAAACAGTTGAACTTTATCGACTGTACTTTTGTATTGCCCAGTAAACGATCGGGCACTTTCCTAAAAAAACATATATCCAACCGTCTCGAAAAAAACATTTTTAGCCCAGAAATAATCTCCATTCAAGAATTTATAGGAGGGCTATGCGATCTAAAACAAGTTTCCAATATTGACTTATTACTGTTGCTGTTCGAGGTATACAAATCCTCGAACATAGAAGATTCCGATGATTTTGCAGCCTTTATAAACTGGGGACAGACCCTCTTACAAGATTTTAACGAAATTGATGGTTACCTAATTCCCGCTTCGGATATACTCAACTATCTATCCGCCATCAAAGAAATTAACCATTGGTCCACAAGTAAGGATAAATCCGAGCTTATCGAGAACTATCTACAGCTGTGGAAAAACCTCGAAACCATTTACAATACTTTCTACACCGCCTTGTTAGAACAAAAAAAAGGTTACCAAGGCCTTATCCAAAGAGAAGCCGTAAAAGCCCTAAAAAACGAAAGCAATCCAATAATAAGGTCCAACCCGATTATATTTATTGGCTTTAATGCCTTAAATGCGGCCGAATCAACTATCATTCAACATTGCCTAGCTCAAGGGAATGCCCATATTTATTGGGATATAGACGCCTACTTTTTAAACGACAATATACACGACGCCGGATTGTTCATCCGGAACTATCAAAATAATTGGCCGTACTACAAACACGGTCAAAAAATAGATTCTCAGAATAATTTTCTCAAACCTAAAAATATTACCATAACCGGGGTTCCCAAAAACATATCCCAGACCAAATATGTGGGCCAGCTATTAAAAAGGTTAGGGGAAACAAAGGAAATAGACCTTACCAAAACTGCATTGGTACTTGCGGACGAAACTTTACTAAACCCTATGCTCAATGCTGTTCCCAGTAGCATCCCAGAGGTAAACATCACCATGGGGATGCCTTTGGACAAAACAGTTTTGTATTCCTTTTTTGTAAGCTATTTGGAATTACACCTAAATGTTTCCGACCAAGGATGGTTTTTTAAACGTGTCTTGGAATTGCTCTCCAATCCGTACACACTTACCCTATCCGGTGAAGACCACGGCAACTTTGCTCAAAAACTATCCAAAGATATTAAAGAAGGTAACCTACTCTATATAAACAAGGAAGCACTTTTAAAATATCCCAAGGCAGAAGATTTATTGACCCTTATTTTTCATTCAGGAAAAATATCGCCGATGGATTGGATAAACAATTGTCTAGGGCTCATTGAGCGGTTAAAAAACATTTATCAAAACGAGAAAAATGCATTAGAACTGGAATACTTGTACAGATTCTATACTCTTTTCAATCAATTGGGACAATATTTGGACCAAGTGGATTTTGTGGGAGAACTCAGGTCCATTAAAAATCTTTTTAAGCAATTGGCCAATATGGAATCCTTGGATTTTATCGGTCAACCTTTAAATGGTTTCCAGATTATGGGAATGTTGGAAAGCAGAAACTTAGATTTTGACACTGTCATTATCACCTCTGTGAACGAAGGGATTCTTCCCTCAGGAAAGTCAAACAATTCCTTTATACCCTTTGATGTAAAACGTGATTATGGCCTGCCCACTTACAAGGAAAAAGATGCCATTTATGTTTATCACTTTTACCGTTTGATACAACGCGCCAAGAATATTTACATTACCTACAATACAGAACCCGATGTGTTGGAAGGTGGGGAAAAAAGCCGATTGATTTCCCAATTATTGACCGATAAAAATCTTATACCGCACATAGCCCATACTATTGCCACCCCTAAAATATCCATTGAGGCAAAACCACTGATCCAAATGGAAAAGGACAGCCGTTTCATGGATCATCTTATGGCATTTACAGAAAAAGGCTTTTCACCCACTTCGCTTACCAATTATATTCGAAATCCAATCGATTTTTATACCAGAAACATTCTTAAGATCAATGATTTGGATGAAGTGGAAGAAAATATTGCGGCCAACACTTTTGGAACCATTATTCACGATAGCCTAGAGCAGCTATACAAACCGCTCATTAATCAATTTTTGACCGAAGAACATATTAAATCCTTAAAAGAGAAAGTGCCTGAAGTGGTGCAACATCATTTCACCCAAAACCTCTCTGGGGTCGATGTTTCCAAAGGAAAGTTTCTATTGGTGTACAATGTTATCCTCAAGTATCTGCACAATTTCTTGGACGATGAGCTACGTCAACTTAAACGGCACGAAATCAAAATATTGGCACTCGAGGAACGTTACGAAGAAATAATTACAGTTCCCGGGGTCGATTTTCCGATCACCCTAAAGGGAACATTGGACCGTGTAGATCAGTTTGATGGAACCGTGCGCATTATCGACTACAAAACCGGTAAAGTAGAGCCAAAAAATGTAAAAGTCACAGATTGGAACGAACTGATCACGGATTACGACAAGAGCAAAGCGTTCCAATTGCTATGCTATGCTTATCTGTTTTCCAAAAAACACAATATTGGCGAAGTACAGGCCGGCATTATATCCTTTAAGCACTTGGGCAAAGGCCTGTTTCCGTTTTCAGAGGAGAAGAATACCCGAATACATTCGGATACTCTTGCAACCTTTGAAAAATACTTGTTCTTACTTATACAGGAAATATGCAACCCTACTATTCCCCTGATCGAAAAGGCGGTCTAATTATTTTAAATCGGGACGCGTGGGGCGTACTTCTATTTTACTGGGCAAGGTACGTGGGTGCATGGTCAACAAATCAACGACCAATTTCCCGATATCCTCTGGCTGTATCTTCCACGCATCTTTATCCGATGGGTCGTTGTTGTTAAAATTACTGGACACCGATCCCGGCATAATCGTGGTGACCTTTATATTGTATTGTCTTAAATCGAGCATTGCGGCCTGGGTAAATCCTACCACGCCAAATTTTGTGGCATTGTAGCCCGCTGCGGTGGCAAAAAAGTTGGTTCCCGCCAAGCTTGCCAAGGTCATATAATACCCTTCCGATGTTTTTAAAGCCTCTACGGATGCTTTTAAGGTGTGGTACACCCCGTTCAGGTTAGTATTTATCATCTGATGCCATTTATCGTCCTCCAATTCATCGATCGGTGCAAAATGACCCACTCCTGCGTTCGCCATAACCACATCCAACTGCCCCCATGTCTCGAGAACAGCGGCAACGGCCTTTTTCTCATCGCCCAATTTGGAAACATCGGATACCAAGCCCAATACCCTATCCGGTTTATTCAGCCTTTTTACAGCTTCATCGGCACTTTCTTGACTTCGTCCACTAATCGCTACTTTCATGCCCTGCTCCAACAAGCTTTCGGCAATCCCATATCCGATACCCTTGGTTCCTCCAGTAATGTACGCTACTTTTCCTTCTAATTTCATGTTGATTTTGTTTTGAAGTAAAGTTCAAAAAAGCATGGGCCAAATACAAAAAACAGATATTAAAAGGTTGATAAAGTTTGTTGCAGGAAAGGAGGACACGCTAAACCATGGTATAAAATATGGTACATTTACGGTCAGTGATATGATTTATTAAGCCATGGCAAAAAGTAGATTGATAATTTTACTGGTACTTTGTTTGAACCAGGCAATCGCACAAGATCAAAACGACATTACGCAATTTAACAGCGCACTGAACAAATTCCTAAATGTTCGTGATTTATGTATTTCAGAAAATGGTAGCGAAGCATTTTTTACTATTCAGAGCCCATTGCAAGATATTTCCCAAATCGCCTTTATCCAAAAAAAGGGAAACGAATGGACAGAGCCCGAACTGATGTCTTTTTCGAGTTCTTATATGGATTTGGAACCGTTTTTGTCTCACGATGGAAAACGATTATTCTTTGTTTCCAATAGACCATTGGACGACTTGAGCAAAGAAAAAAAAGATTTTGACATCTGGTATGTGGAACGAGGTGGTTCTGACCAAGAATGGTCCATGCCCAAAAACATTGGCGCTCCCATAAATTCGGACCTAAATGAATTTTATCCATCATTAAGTAAAAACAACAACCTATACTTTACCTTGGAGTCGCCGAACGGACTTGGAAAAGATGATATTTACTTCTCACGTTGGGAAAATGGTTCTTATTCAACACCACAACTATTGGATAAAAACATTAATACTCCCGGGTATGAATTCAATGCCTTTATTTCCAAAGAAGAGGACTTTATTCTTTTTTCCCGATATAACGAAGAGGATGGTCTAGGTAGTGGGGATATCTATATTTCCGTAAAAGATGATCGGGGAAACTGGGAAAAAGCGAGAAATATTGGAGCTCCGATCAATACCAAATACATGGAATATTGCCCGTTCTATCACGAAGGAGACCAAACGCTCTATTTTACTAGTCGTCGCAACGAACTATCCCCCAAGTTATTCAACTCTGTATCGGAATTTCAAGAATACACGTACGAAAGCAATAATGGATTGAGTAAAATCTATATGACCCAATTAAAAATCAAGGGCATCACTAAAGAGTAGAAGCATCATTAACCAAATTGAAAACCATACCGCTCCTCATATTACGGAGCCCCAACGGCTACAGGAGTATGGTGTGGGAATTTTTAAAGCTTTGCCCACCAAATCGGCACTTAAAAAGGCTTTAAAGAAAAGATATATAACTGTAAATGGAATACATGCCACCACCGCGACCATAATTTCTGGTGGAGAACACATTGTTTTATCCATTCCTCAAAAAAATATACCCAAAAGGCAACTTATACTTCCCCTTAAAGTATTGTTTGAGGATGACCATCTGGCCGCTATACACAAACCTGCTGGCATTGAAGTGAGCGGCAACAAGTTCAGGACCATCGCCAATGCTTTGCCGCAGAACCTACAACCCAGTTCGCTATCAGATGCTGTAACTCCCCAACCTGTCCACCGTTTGGATTATGCCACCACGGGTATTGTTTTGGTGGGCAAAACGAGCACTAGCATCCGTGCTTTAAACAAACTGTTTGAGGATAAGCTAATTTGCAAAACCTATTATGCCGTTACCATTGGAAAGATGAGATCCAATGGAGCAGTTACCACGGAGATAGATGGAAAACCCTCCCAATCGGATTATAATGTAATGGAATCCGTGCCGTCGGAACGTTTCGGTACATTGAATTTAGTAGAATTACGTCCCAAAACGGGCAGAAGGCATCAATTGCGAAAACATCTTCACGGTTTGGGGCATCCTATTCTGGGAGACAAAGATTACGCGATAGAGGGGTTGGTTTTAAAAGGGAAGGGCCTGTACCTGCACGCACACGCTTTGGAGTTTGAGCATCCGTTTACTAAAAAAACCATCAAAATAACAGATGTGCTGCCTGAAAAGTTTGGGATGATATTTCATTATAAACGAATATAAGGTTTGATGTTACCATCGAACAAAACCGTAACAAAACCTGGCCCAGCTCGTCATAAATTACAATCAATCAAAAAAATAAAATGACGAAATCAACAACACAGAAAAAAGAAGCGTGGAGTACCATAGGCATCTTCTTACTACTTCTAATTGCATTTAGTTCCATTGCATATTATGCAATTCTAAAATTAAATCCCACGAGTATCTATATAGGTTTATTAATGATTTCTCCCGCTTTAGCAGCCTTTCTTACCCTAAAAATCAAAAAACGCCCTATTTCCAGTTTACCTTGGAGTCTTAAGAATCCAAAATATGTAAAATTCGCATACCTAACCCCTCTACTTTATATTTCCGTTGCCTATGTTTTGCTCTGGCTTTTTGGTTTTGCAAATTTTATGAGCCCAGAAACCATTGCGGAATGGAGCAACGAACTGGGCATAGCAAAATCCAATAAATCCATCGTAATAGCTGTGATGGGAATTTTACTGTTGACAGTTGGAGTAATTAAAAACTTAGGCTCTACCTTGGGAGAGGAAATAGGTTGGCGCGGCTTTCTCATATTCGAATTGCGAAAAGTAATGTCTTTTAAAGCCCTAACTATTGTGAGTGGCGTTATTTGGGCTGTTTGGCATTACCCAGTGATCAATCTGATTTACGGAAGGGGAGAAAACCTTCTAATGCACACAGGTACTTTCACTATAATGATCATGGGCATATCTGTGATTTTGGCCTATTTCACGTTTAAATCCAAAAGCCTATGGCCAGCCGCCATTTATCATTCAGTTCACAATATTTATATTCAGAAAATTTGTACACCATTGACCATTTCCAATGAAAACACTGTGTTTTGGATAGATGAATATGGTTTTATGATTCCAATAGTTACAACTGTTTTTGCAGTTTACTTTTGGATAAAAGCTGGGAAGGAAAAGTTATAGCACAAAAAAAAGCACCCTGTTTGAGGTGCTTTTACATTTTTGGTGGAGAATACCGGATTCGAACCGGTGGCCTCTTGCCTGCCAGAAAGAGGATTACTATACTATATCGAATCAAAAAATCACATATTTATTTGTTTTTCAGTATTTTAAAAAATTTTATGTTTATTTGATTTCAATTAAAACCACCTATTTGCGTGCAAATTGCGTGCAAATTTTTTTTACCTTTGATTAGGATGAATACTAATATAAAACTTTCTTTAGATACGCGTAGGAAGAAAAAAGATGACTCCTATCCTATTATTTTACGGTTAACCCATTTTCGAAAAACAACTTCCATAAGCTTAGGTCAATCAATAAAAAAGGAATTTTGGGATAATAAAAACGAGAAAGTTAAAAGAGCATTCAAAGGAACTTCATCAGTTAGTAAACTAAATAATCAACTCTTAAAAGAAAAGACCAGAGCGGTCGACATAATTAATGACCTGAACGAAAAGGACGAGCTTAACTTTTTATCCATTTTGCAGCTTAAGAAGAAGATTGTAAAAACCGCATCATTGGATTCATTTTTTAAGTTTAGCGAGGATATTGTCGATGAGTTAAAAGCAGCTGAACGTTATGGTAATGCAAACACATACTACGCGGTAATTAAGGTATTGGAGAAATTCGTTGATGGAAATGATATCAAATTCAACGAAATCAATTATGATTTTCTCAAAAGATTTGAGAACTGGCACTTTTCCAAAGGTAATTCTGTTAACAGCCTATCGACGTATATGAGAACAATCAAAGCGGTCTTTAACAAGGCCATTAAGTCTGATGTTGTTTCCAGAGATGCTTATCCTTTTACACATTATAAGATTAAAACTACTCCTACAGAAAAAAGAGCGCTTGACATTAAAAGCATCAAATCAATTATGCTTTTAAAACTGGAAGAAACGGATAGTCTGTTTCACTATAGAAATTATTTCCTTGCCTCTTACATGCTTTATGGTATTTCCTTTATGGACTTGGCTTTTTTAAGGGTTCAAAATATCATTGACAACCGAATTAAATTCCAAAGAAAAAAAACATCAAAACCGTATGATATTAACATTACGCCTCAGTTAAAGGAAATCCTCTCGTTTTATCTTAGGGATAAAGAGAGGTCTGAGTTTATATTTCCAATAATTAAAAGAGCCACATTTGAACTTCAATATAAAGACGTCTTATGGGCACGGAAGAGATATAATAAAGGACTTAAAGAAATTGCAATAAAATGCAAGATAGAACAGCGGTTGACTTCATATGTATCTCGTCATAGTTTTGCAACCCAAGCTATGCTGCAGGACGTTCCCTTACAAGCTATTTCTTCAATGCTTGGCCATAATCGACTATCAACTACTCAAATATATCTGAAGTCCCTACCGAATAATATACTAGACAATTATAATCAGAAGTTGGTTAAACTGTAGCCTTAACCCATTCTAGTCCCAAATCCTTACCTTTAACTTCAGCGCATGGATCCTGGCCTATTTTTGTAGCGTTTGGGAAGATAAGCGTTGAACAAAAATAGGATAGGGCGCTGTCCTACTTTTGGCCATTATCCTCCAACCATTTTTGGTATAGTACCTTTGCCTCTGGGTTTTCTTTAAAGAATGTCCCGTAGTGTTCAATGGTATCATGCTGACCTTTTAAATAAGCAGCCTCTTCCTTCTTGGCTATCCTTGATACCTGATGGATTGAAAAACCAAGGACCAAAAGGACCGCGACCAACAACCCCCAAGCAAGTTTTGTGGCCCAACTGGGCAATAGAATGGATCGCTCTACTTTATGAAGAATCCTTTGCATCAATCTTTGTTGTTCCTCAATATTGTCTTTTTGGTTGTTGCCGTACTCCTTTAGAAGATTATTTAACTCAGTGGTGTCAGGCCTTAATGGAAGGTTTTTCAAATTTTCATGTGCCTTTTCCAATCGGCCGATGCTCTTCTCAAAGCCGTTGATTTCCTCAGTCAACAGTTCCGCTATTTCATCCAGTTTTGCCATGTTGTTGTATTTAGATTCCTATTCCAGTGTCCCTGACCACTTTTATGGCCAATTTTATGGTTTTCTTTATGATGGTCTGAGTCAAACTTGTCGGGATATTCACTGTCCTGCCCAAAAGCTGCATGCTCTTGTCCTTGGCGATTCGTTGTGCCATGTTCCTTTCAAAGTTCATTTGACGGGCAATCCGGCCCATGGACATGGACCGGTGCACCTCGCTTCCCTTGAGATTGGTTCCCTTATGCTCAAAACGGAAACCCTGCAATTGGTTCTGCCTGTTAATGCTCGGGATGACCTTTACATTGTTCTGCTCCATGGACTTGATGTACTGGTCAAAGTCCCTTGGCCGCTCCCTGGCCATGACCTTTTCATGGATCTTCTGTATTTCAGAGCGGACATGTTGCATCCGGTAGAGTTTTTCCTGCTGTACCTCCCTTACCGTGGTCAGGTCCATTTGTTTGGCCACCCGCTCCGCTACTTGTTGGCTACGCTTCCCGATAAAACTGTCGTTATAGGCCTTCCCCTGAAAGTTTATCCGGTTGGCATACAGGTGGACATGCACATGTTCCTTGTCCCTATGGACAAAGGCAACGGCCTGATGCTGCTTGAGGTTCATTTCCTTAAGGAACCTTTCGGTCATTTCCTTGAGCTGTTCCCTTTCCAGTTTCCTCCCGTCCTCAATGGTGGGACTCAGCACAAAGCTCAGCGTGTTCTTCCGGCACAGTTCGTTCTGCTCTTGGATGACCTTGAACTCCTCGGTAATCTCCCGAGGGGTCTCCCCGGCCAGATATTGGCTGTGGACAATCTCCGATCCTTTCTCCTGGTTCATCCCATAGCTCATCGAGGCTGCAGTGTGCGATATGGATTTGCCCATGCCAATCATTTCTTAAAATTTAAAAGGTGTTGTCGTATCTCTTTGGCCAGTTGAGCAGTTTCCTCTGCCAACTTGGGGTTCCGCTTCCGGAACATGTTCGTGATTAATTTGAAGTTCCGCTGGTATTTGACCAATAGTTTATAGGCCTCTATCTGTTCGTCCGTCATCCGCTCCACTATCCGGTCTTCGAAGGCCGCACGGCGGCAGTACTCACTGAGGGAAAGACCGCTCTTCCGGGCCTTGATCTTCAGCAGTTTCTTCTCGTAGACCGAGCACCGGAACTGGACGAACTCTTTCTTCATTTTTCCATCATCTTTTGCGACCTTCGGGAGCAAAAGCAAGATTTGTCATGACAATGACACATCTTGAATTCGTTGCCGAACTTCATCCTTCGCGCTTTTTACCTTCCATTCGTTCATGTCCTTAAAATCCTCATAGAGAAATGACATATCCCTGCTGTTCGGGCACTTTTCCAATAACAGTTCCGTCATCCCCAGTCCCGTTTTGTCCCTATCAAGAAACAGCTCCACATTTTCATATTCCCCTATCTCTGTGGTCATCCGTTTTACAAAGGCCGTGGTGTTCAATATCAAAAGGTCATGGCCGTTCCCGATTTCTGGCATCAGCTCCAATAGGGTAAGCATATCGAACACACCTTCTGTAATGGCCAATTTCTTGAATCTCTTCCCGATCATCGAAACATCCTTTGGCGATGTGGACCCTTTCCAATATCTGTTTCGCAGCTCCCAGCCTCCCGACCTGTTCCTGAGTCCGATGGCAAAGTATTTTCGACCACCTATTCGATAATGGATTTCCTTGCAAAGTTTTCTTGCGGTCTTGGTCGAGATCTTTCTGGAGCTCAGATAGTTTTGTAGGGCCCGGTGTTCGATTTCCTTTACCTCGATGATTTCAATAGGATTGGCATTATGTTCAGTTTTGGTTGGATTCGGCCGCCGGTGAAAAGAAAAATGGTCCATATTTCCGGACAAACGCTCCAATGCCTCCCTTACGGAACAGTTCTCCATTTTCATGACCAGGTCTATGGTACTGCCCCCTTCGAAGGTCCCGAAGTCTATCCAATAGTTTTTCTTCAATGATACCTTGAAAGAGGCTTGGGTCTCGCTCCGGAACGGGCTGAGGAACCAAGCTTCTTTTTCCGTTTTCCGGACTGGAAAGTGCCCCGACTTGGCCAGCGAGGAAACGATGTCAATGTTGCGGGCTTTTTCGCAGTCCATTCTCTTTTCTTTCATGGTTCTGTTTTTAATCGATTTTTGATGATTTGATGACAAATCTCTGGGAGACCCTGTAAATACTGGTTGTTCCCCCGTCATCACTTTGTCATCGTTTCATCACTTTTGTTTTTTTCTTCATTGTCCCTGTCATCATTTTTTATTTTGATGACAGAATGATGACAAAGTGATGACAGCCTGAACCCTTATAAACACTGGGCTTATATCAATCTGTCATCAAATCATCAAAATTTTGGACCAAAAAATTCTTTTTTATGGTAAAGTACCTTCCCTTGGCGTCCTCGATGTTGATCTCACCGGTGTTCCAGATGGTAATCTTTTGGTACTTATTGGAATTGGGCTGGTTGTCCAGTTTCCAATCATTTTTCAGCAACCGCCTCAGTTGGGTAAGGTCGGTCTTGACCCGTGTGCGGTTGAGCATGTGCAGGGCATCGATGGGACAAAGGTCCACATAGTCCATCTCGAACTTTTCCATGGCACTGAGCAATAGGCTGGCCAGTTCCTTCTCCACCCTGTTCCGGTTATTGTTCACCAGTTTCTTCAGTGCTGTGGTATAAACCTGTTTGGGCGTGAACCACATTCGGGTTCTTTGTTTTGTGCTGTATTCCCTTTTTGACAGGAAATCCAAAAAAGCGGGCACTTCCTTGGACAACTGGTCCAAGAAATCGGTGTCCTCCCTTTTAAGTGAAGGAATCTTCCTAACCCAGAACCTGGTCTCATGGGCATCGATCTTGATAAAACTGTCCTCGTTATTACTACAGAGGATGAACTTCCCGAAGAACTCCACTTCCCGTTTGTCCTTTCCCTTGGCCTCCAGTTTGTTCCGGTTGGTGGTGCTCAGATATTTGATGCGCTCAGTAAGCTCCTCTTTGTTGAACAATACCTCGTCAACGCATATCAGCAGCTTGTTAGCCCAGTCCGCATTGAATTGGCTTGCAAAGCTGTCATTGGTCAGATAGGTAAGGTTGTTGCCAAAAATTTCCTTGAGCCATTTGAGGAACGTGCTTTTCCCGGTGTTCCTTTCCGTGGAGACCAGACAGAGGATGGGGAGCACCTGCACCGGTCTTTGGTACAGGAGTTTCAGATAGTCCAATCCCAGCTCCAGCTGGTTGCCGAAGATATGCCCCAAAAAGGCCCGTGTCCTTTTGATGCTTCCCTCTTTCGGTTGGTGCGACAATGGGGAATAGGTATTGTAGAAACCATGGTGCTCCTTTTTAAAATCCACATGGCAGGGAATACAGGCGAACCCATCATATTTGGGCACCTTGCCCAGATAGTCCTTGCCATGGTCCTGCTTGATGATATGCTCGTTCCAAGGGACCAGCTGCTCGTTGAAATGTCCGGAAATGGTCGGAACCCTGACCAACTTGTAAAAAGTGGTCCCGACCCTTATGTATGGTACTGTTTCCATATTGGTGCTTTTTGGAATTTTGTGATTACTTCCACTTTTGGTGAATCCACAAATAATTTAAAAATGATTCCGTGGCTAAGGATTTGAATCCACAATCGTATCGCTTTCCGGCAATGGCTTACGTTGGTTCTGTAGCAACCAACTGACTATCTTTTCCCTTTCAAAGAATATCAGTTTTCCATTGGGCTTGGAGTGCGGAATTTGCCCCGCAGCGGTAAGCTTGTACAGATAGCTTCTTGATATGCCGGTGTAATCACAGGCCTCATCAAATGTGAGCACCTCTTTGTTGGCTATCATTAGCCTTTCCAAACGGTCGAGCCGTTCGAGTATCAAAAAATTGTCCATTTTGTTTCTTTTTATAGATTAAAAATGAACAAAAGCGCTTTTGTTTTCTTTTGAAGAATTCTTTGGATAAAGATAAAAAGAAGGCGAAACGAAAGTATGATGGAATAGATAGTTTTATTCACAAATATCTGATATACAGTTTTTTAAATCAAAACAATTCAGATTAAATAGCATTGATGAATCCTTTGATTTATTTGGTTTTATTTGATACCAAATCAAGCTATTTTTAATATGGGCTAATAGGTGGTTGAATAGAAGAAATTGAGGTTATCAACAATTAAGACTAGCAGAAGTCGAAAACTGGTGTTATAGAAGAGGTGGATTTTTGTGTTTGTTTATTTCAAGTTTTAATGCCTCTGATAGAAAGCTAAACATTTCTGGGAAAAACTGTTCTAAAATTCGTTCTTATTGTGATACTCATGAATATCAATTAAAACGGTTAACTCAATGAAAATAAAAAAACAAACCATCCCTTTAAACACTGGATTTAAAATACGGCTAAGAAAACTGTCAAACCAATGACGTTCATTCAATCTGCTTACAAACAAACTTTAATGATGATATTCCCTTAATTTAGTTATATACTACTGGAGGATAATCAAAAACATTCCAAAATGGGCCGTAAGTTTTACAAAAAACCCCACAACTGGCGTTGGCAACGATTTTATGAATTGAAGAATTCCCAGACTTCTTTGGAGCAAGAACTGGAACAATACCATTTAGACAAATCTGGAGGCCATGTCCATGATATGTACTGGAACAACCTAAGGGACCCTTTGGCCGCTTTGAATGGTTATATTCCCGGTTTCCACTGTTGTGTTGATTGCTATTATAGCGACATTGGCATGGGAAGCCAAGAGGATATCTGCGAATACAATTATCAAAGGGTGTACGAGAAGGTCATCAGCCAGGAAAGGACGGTTCAGAAGTTAAATATTGGTGATATGCTGCCTTGGGATTCACGTCTACAAGAACTTCAAAAGACCTTGGTACCGGGAAACCAAATCGAGGAAAGACTGCACTCCTATTTTAAGGATTTGAATAATCTACCAGACACTATGGACAAGACCGTGGAATGCCTACGAAAAGCGATTGGTGATCTATCAAATATTGAAATAATCAGAAAGGCGGTAGGCCCAGAACATGGGGAGTTTATTGCAAAGTGGTGCAGTTTGTTGTCCCTTTTTTGGTTGAGAGGTCCTGAATCTTGGACACCGGAAAGCGGAAAACACATCCTTGATCACCTTTTCACAGCATACGATGTGCCCAGTTTTCTCAATGAACAATGGTTCCCAAATCCCAGTGGCGGCTTGGGAAGAGACTACATTCCCTTCAAGTGGATATGCTGGTACTTGATTATTGGACAAGGTGGAAGTCTTAAGAACGCGTCAGAATACTTTGGATGGAATATTTCCAATAAATTCCAGCACTTTCTTAAAGATGCACCCAACACCGATTACCCCATGGAATCATGTCTCTATGCAGAAATACGAAGGTTGGGAGGGAACCAACAGGACTTCATGCGCATTATGTACAGTCGTTCACTGGTGATTGACCCGACGGAACGGACGTCCGATGAGCCTTATCGCAGATTTTGGAAAAACACGGTGATATGGTTGATTAGGAACCGAGAGTCAATAAGCGACGAGGAAAGCAACCTAATAATTGATTGGGCTCTTCATCGATATACTGAAGCGACTCGTAATGGTAATGAAGCGGAATTTACATGGAAGGGGAGGACGGTAAATAACGTGCTCGCGGCCAGCGAGGAATATTTGGCCTCCCGATACTTGCCCTCATGGATAGGATACCAATGGGAGGGGCATTATTGGGATTGGACCTTTACGGACGGGAAGGACAATACATGGGATTTTGTGGAACTGACCAACGGCAAACAATTGTATGAAGAAGGACGGATTATGTGTCATTGTGTGGGAACCTATGCAGGAAGGTGCGCCTCGGGCACTTCGGCAATTTTCTCCCTGAAAAAGAATGGAAACAGGGTCATTACAATCGAGATAAGTCCAAAGTTCCGCATATTGGTACAGTGCTTGGGCAAAGGCAACAGAAGACCTTCGGAGGAGGAATCCAAAGTGACCAAGCAGTGGTTGTCAAGTGTCTGTAGCAAAGATTTATAGGGAATTTTTCCACTTAAAAGATGACATTTGCTACATTTGGTTATATACCATAAAAACAAGATGAAACCAACCTTTTCCACTCTTCTAGTCATTCTCCTTTTTAAATGGTCCGGTGCACAGGAACTGCCCTTGGATAAACTTGACGAAGCTATAGCCGTCTACACCTCCAAAGTTGAAGATGCAGCCTTGTTGAACAACTGTGGCCATGCATTTGATGGCCCCGCCTTTCTATTGAAACAGGCGGAGAACAATTGGCTTGATTTTGCACTCTATATCAGCAGTAATTCCAAAAGCTCCATCGGCAGGGAAATTTATAGCCGATACGTCTTGTTGGGCCAATTGGACAACACCCATTTTGCCAAGGAAAAGGTCGAGGAAATCCTACAAAAAATCTCAAAGAACGTTTCCCGTAAAGGGGTAAACTACAAATTGAGCATACTTAAATCGGATGAAATCAATGCTTTCGCCACTCTTGGTGGCTATCTCTATATCACTACCGGACTATTGGACTTTGTGGATTCCTATGACGAACTGGCCTTCATCATTGGTCATGAGGTTGCCCATGAGGACCGATTGCACACCCAGCGTAAAGTGACCAAGCTCACACTCTCCACTGATCTAGGGGATATGACCCGAATGGAAGGTTTTGCGGAAATAGCTAGTAAAATCAACAAAACACTGGCCCCGCCCTTTGATCAAATTGACGAATATGAGGCCGACAAAGTCGGCTTTGAGCTTGCCAAGGCCGCAGGTTACGATGTGAACCGGTTTGCGGATTTCTTCAAAAAATTGGAGCGATATGAAAAACAGGATTTGCTAAGAAAGCTTACTTCGACACACCCCTTTGCAGAACATAGAAAGAACTGCGTACACTCCTACATAGACAACAATAGATAAAAGAGATGTACTTAATTTACAATACGCGGTCGATACCCCTTGAGCCGGGGAAAAAGCTGACCATTGGAAGAAATGGACACGGTGCGGAGATTGAAGTGAACGGTAGAAGGGTCTCCCGGGAGCATGCCCAAATTGAACGAAGATCAGAAGGGGTCTTTATCATCGACTTGGAGAGTGCCAATGGTACCAAGGTGAATGAAAAACGCTTGCAGCCTAATGTTTGGTCAAGTTTGAAACCAGGGGACATGGTCAATATCGCTTCTTTAACCTTTTACCTTTCCACTGAAAAACCTACCCAAAAAAAGGAACAAGAAGAAATTGAAAGACAAGGTCCATCCGATTTCAAACAAAAAATAATGGCGAAAGGGGTTTTAAAAGTTGGACGCCAAAAAAGTAATGACCTTGTTTTGGAAGACCCTACGGTGACCCGTGAACATGCCCTGCTGTCATATTCCCAGGGAAGTTTTTGGGTTGAGGACCTAGGGTCTACCAATAAGACCTATCTAAACGGAAAAGAAGTAAAGACCAAGACAAAGCTGAACGACAGTGATACTATCACCATATCCTTTTACAGCATAACACTTGGTAACGGTCCCAGAGACCTAAGAAGAATCAAAAGTGCCATCATGGCCCGTGCCATCCAAAAAAAATACCCGAACAACAAAATCGGACTCCAAGATATGTCACTGGATATCCATCAATCCAAGTTCGTGGCATTGATGGGTCCCTCAGGTTGCGGAAAATCAACTTTATTAAAATGTCTCAATGGGGAGAATCCCGCCACTTCTGGGGAAGTACTGATTCATGGACTTTCGCTGGCAGAAAATTTTGGCTTAATCAAAAAAAAGATAGGATACGTACCACAGGATGATATTGTCCATAGGGAACTGACCGTTTACAAGACCTTGTTCTATGCCGCCAAATTGCGTTTGCCGGATGATACGACCAATGAAGAAATCAATGAAAGAATAGACAAGGTCATCTCCGATCTAAATCTGGACCAAGACAAAGAGAAAGATATTCGGACTATAAAAGTAGGTAGTCTATCTGGCGGTCAACGCAAGCGTGTCTCCATTGCAGTGGAACTTTTGACCGAACCTACTATCCTCTTTTTGGATGAACCCACCTCTCCACTGGATCCTGAAACTATAGAGGGTTTCTTGACCAGCTTAAAAGAATTGGCACACAATGGGACTACTATAGTCATGGTCACCCACAAACCAGAAGACCTCAGTTATGTGGATGAGGTCATATTTCTGGGAGTACAGGGGCATTTGGTCTTTAAAGGATCAGCGGATTTATTGACAGCCCATTTTGAAGTGGGCAATATTGTAGAGGTTTACAGCAAAATGAGCGATTTCGAGGTGGTTGGTAAGTTTTATCAAAAACCGCCCAAGCAAAGTGTGCCTAGGACGATTAACCAGGAAATCAAAAAAGAGCGGAAAGACTCCCATTGGCTGCAATTGTTTTGGTTGATTTCCAGGTATTTCAGAATCAAGGTCAACGACAGGGGGAACCTCGGACTTCTCTTGGCACAACCTGTTATTATAGGTGGGCTTGTTTGTTTGGTCTTTGACAAGTTCCAGATAGGGGTTCTTTTCTTGATGGCCATTTCAGGGATTTGGTTCGGAGTCAGTAATGCCGCCAAGGAAATTGTCGGGGAACTTCCCATTTACAAAAGGGAGCGCATGTTCAATTTGGCCATCAATACATATATTCTTTCCAAATGGGCGGTTCTTGCGCTCATCGCACTGATTCAGACCCTAATTTTTGTGGGCATTGTGTATGTTAACTTTAAGTGGAACTCCCACCCCGACTTTGAAGAGATATTCCTTCGCTCGTTTTGGGGAAGCGCGGCATTCATGTTCTATATCTCCGTTTCGGCGTCACTCATAGGGCTTTGGCTCTCAGCGACCTTCAACAATACTGAAAAGGTGATGACAGTGGTGCCCATTGCATTGATGCCACAGATTATGTTGGCAGGGGTAATGACCAAAATAAACAATATCCTTGTGGAACTGTTGAGCTTTTTCACTTTGGGAAGATGGGGCACCGAGGGATTGGCACGGGTACAGGACGGGGCATCCCCGAATTTGGAAGGCACTGTCGATACCACACAATCCGTAATTGCTACAGTGGCACTGCCTCCTCCTGCCAACGGGGTGCGGGATGCCCCTTCCGCAGCTCTTCGAATATTGGACCTTTATAATGAAAAACTGGTGGACCAAGGAAAATTGATAGGAAGTCTCTTTGATGGGTTTGATAGGAACCTTCTGGCCATCGCTATTCTCAGCATGCTTTTTTACCTGCTGATTTTCGTATCACTTAAAAAGAAGGATGCCCTATGAAAATAACAACCGAAATAAAGGCAACAGTCCTGTTTGCCGTCCTTTCTGTCATTATCTCATGTGCCAAGAGACCGGAATTCGTGGCCATCGACAACATTGCCATTTTGAATTCCAAAAATGACACCCTTATGGTAGGGATGGACTACATTGTTTACAACCCAAACAATGTCAGGACAAAATTGCGCCAATCCAGTATGGAAATCTACTATAGGGACTCGTTGGTGGGCAATGGATTCTTAAAGGAACAGATTGCGCTAAATGCAAATGATACCATAGGAATCCCTGTAAGCTGCAAAATAAGCCTAAAAAGGTTAAGCACATTTTATCCCGAACTGCTTACCTCGGACTCTTCGACTTTTGAGCTCAAGGGAAACGGAAAGGTCAGCTTTATGTTGAACTCTTTCAGTATAGGATTGGATGACCAAATTCATCTTAATACCAAACAAGCTATTCTGACCCAGATTGAGCAAAACTTGGACTATGGTAAAAATTTTAAGTTACGCTCCATATCCAGTGACAAGCTACCTTCTTTAAGAAAAACGCAACTCAGACTCGAAATGGAGGCCATCAACCAAATGCCCATTGCATATCAAATCGATAGTTTGGAGCTGGGCTTTTATCTGGATAAGGCTAAAGAATCCGTAGCACATTGGACGTTGGAAGAACCATATGATCAGAAACCCATGGGGTCACAAATAATTCCTTTACAGGTTACTTTTAACAATCTGGACTTGTTGAAACAAATGAAATTCTCTTGGCTGACCGATCAAAAAGTGAATTTTGTTATTTTGGGGGAGGCACAGGTACTTATAGAGGGGTATAGGTTCAATGTGCCCATAGAAGACCTACTTGAAATAAGTTTTTAAGAAAGCCTTTTGACTAAATGACTGACCACGAACTTTTACGCCAGCTAAAATCAGGTAACGAGGAATGCCTTGGGCAGTTATATGCCCATTTGGGGATGGTAAAAAGCTGGATTTGCAGAAACAATGGGGACGAGGAAGATGCCCTCGATGTGTTCCAAGAAGCGATAATCGTCTTTTACAAGAATGTCATGTCGGGAAAATACGAGCAAAGAAGTAAAATAAGCACATACCTGTTTGAAATTTCTAAAAGACAGTGGCTCAACCAACTCAACCGAAGAAAGCGCCACGAACAACCTAGGGAAGCCAATGGTTTTGAAAGCAAGTTTGAAGAAGAACTGATCTATGAGGTTACCCACCCAGGGCCCAGATTAAAGGATTATTTGGGCAGGGCCATGTCACGCTTGGGGGAACCGTGCAAATCCCTTCTGGAAACCGCTATTTTTTTTGGCATGCGCATGGAGGATATCGCCGAAAGGTTCAACTATTCAAGCGCCAGGTCGGCAAGCCAGCAAAAATTAAGATGTCTCAAAAAGCTAAGGTCCAGCATTTCGTACGAGGACATAATCGCTTTAGAACAGTAAAATGATAGAGGAATTAAAGTACATAGCATTGATAGACAAATACCTTCGAGGTACACTGGCCCCATCGGAAAAAGATGAGGTAGAGGAATTAATGCACCACAATCCCGATTTTGCCAAAGAGGTAAGGGTCTATGAAAAAATATATGAGGGAATAACCAAGAAAGAAAAGGCAGAATTAAAGAACCGCTTACGAAAGTACTATAAAGAGTATCAAGAAAACCAAGAAACTCCAACTTCAGACCGACCAAACGGAAGATATCGAAGACTTTTCATTTATAGTGGGGCAATAGCAGCCTGTTTGATAATCGGTGGGGCCATTTTACTGTTCAATCAGTACGGCCCTTCAACATCAAACACCGAACCCACCGTGGTGGACGTGGATACAACATCCACAATGAAGACCGATTCCATTTTTGATCTGGATGAGGGAAAACTGGTCGAAGAAAATAAGCTGGATAAGCCAGATATTGATAGAGTGCAGGATAATGACAATCTGGTCAATCGAGAGAATACCGATGGTTTACAAAAACACGACAGTGTTCAAAATCCCAACACAGAGAGCGAGGTACAATTGGCTATTGGTGGTTACAAAACCCTTCCAAGCAGAGCGGTAAGAAAATATCAATCCTCTAGGTCCCTTTCCTATACTTTTCATGACGGTGTTTTCAAATTGTACGGTCGTCCATTGATGGGGAAATTGGAAGCCCTGTCCCTTAGGATTTTAAAGAACAAGGAATCTGGCTATTTTCTTAAGTATAAAAACGACTACTATGATCTGGAAAAAACAAAACGGAGGTTACCGTTGATAAAGGTTGATGCAAAGCGCAACAACAAGGGGGTGAATACACTTTTCAATAGACCCATTAAATCAGTTCCATCCCAAGAAGAGGTAACCGTGAACATTGTTGGCGTCCAAAATGCTTCAACTGTCCTATCGGAATTGTTGGTTAGGTTTGATAATGACAATAGTGGAGAACAAACATATTTTTTCAATAAAGAAGAACGGCAGTTGGAACTTATAATCCAAGCCGATCTGGATTTGGAAAAGGCAATGGTATACCGTGTGGAAGAAGCTGGACGATATTACTATTACCTGGTCCAGGACAGTCAAATTTATGCTTTGGATGAAGATGCAAAAGATGCGACGCCCTTAGTTACCGTTGATATTACCACGAACAGATTGGCACGACTTTTTATAACAAGGGAACCCATAAAAACAGTAGTTTACGAAGAAAGATAAATGGGAATGGAAAAAAGAGACAAAATCCTTGCCCCGGCTCTCGTTCGCGGAAAATGGGGATATATCAATAAAGCGTGCGATTTTGAAATACCGCTCCAATTTGATAGGGCCTTTGGTTTTTATGAAGGCTTAGCGAAGGTAGTGCTTGGAGAAAAATGCGGCTTCATAAATACTGTGGGAGAATTCGTGATTCCTCCCATTTTTGACATAGATGGTTCCTATAATTTTTTTAATGATGGTTTTGTCAAGTTAAAACTAGAAGAGAAGTCCTTCATAGCAAATACAGATGGAGAAGAAATCGACGTAAGTAAATTTGAAGAAATTTATGGGTTTTCAGAAGGTCTGGCCGCGGTCAAAACAAATGGAAAATGGGGATACATCAATAAACTTGGCGAAATGGTCATACCCCCAAAGTATAGCACGACCTACGAATTTCAAGAAGGTTTGGCCGAAGTCGAATTAAATGGGAAATGGGGCTACATCGACAAAATAGGTAACGAGATCATTTCTTTAAAGTATACCGATGCCTCGGAATTTTCAGAAGGTTTGGCCCGTGTAGAATTTGGAAACGGTTATGGTTTTATAGACAAGAGGGGCAATGAAACAATTCCTGGCAAATATGAGCATGCCAGTATATTTTCTGAGGGCAGGGTTGCCGTGGCGAAAGATAAATATTGGGGATATCTTGATTCCCAAGGAAATCCCATTACTGAATTTAAATATAATGAGGAATCCCCATTCCATTATGTGCTCAATGAACCCCAAGCTTTTTCTGAAGGCCTGGCAGCGGTTCAATTCAGTAACAAATATGGTTTCATCAATTCAGAAGGAATCGAGGTCATACCATTCAAGTTTTCTATGACTCATGGTTTTAAAGACGGGTTTGCTTTCGTTGTCAATTCCCTTGGAGGCTTTATAAATAGTGATGGGGATGAGGTAGTTCCTCTAAGGTACTGGGAAGCCAAAAGGTTTTCCTACGGTTTGGCCCCGGTCAAATTTGAAAAAAAATGGGGCGCGGTGAATACCGACGGCGATGAGGTCATTCCTGTAAGCCTTGATTATTTGGGAATTTTCAGAAAATGCAGCTCACCCTTTGAACGGATAAAAGAATAGAAGTCGTAAAAAAGATGACATTTTCATTTTATGGTTATACATGTATGTAAACATGAACCAAACAGAAGATGAAGACCTTAAATTACATAAGCTTTAAATTACCCCCACTTTTATTGATTATTTCCTTCGTATTCTGGTTCCTAATATCAGGGATGAAACATGGATATACCCAAAATGCACAAGAACAACGGTCAGTCATAGGATTTCACTGCTCTTTTTTCGGCAGACCAACAAAGTTGGTTTTGGAAATGGAGTTGGCCATAAAAAGATCGGAACATGAAAAGATCCGTAAGCTGCTTTTCTCGAATGATACCGGAAAAAGATATTTGGCGGTAGTGCTATGTGAGGCATTGGAAGAACAAAAAGTTATCAAATTGACCAATTTGGAGAAACTTTACGTTAAAGGTCTCTATGATTCGGAAAGCGAGGTATCGTTTTGTGCTGGTTGTGCATTTTTCGAATCGCACAGTTTTAGGGACTTGCTCGGAGAGCATACCCGGTTTGGGGAAGAAGCCAGGAAATGGGCTTTCAAAAAAGTAAGTAGATCAAACTCTAATTATAACCATAAAAGCTGAAATAATGAAAAAATTTGTTTTGATAGTATTCTTAATGGCCCTCGTTCCAAACATAGCCATGGCCAAAAGAGTCAGGGGTCTTTTCGGAAAAAGCGAACGCATAGAAAAAATTATGGATGTAGACATAAAGGGTTCGAATGGGGAAGATCTTTATTTAGGATATAAGACCACTTCCCAATTCTTCTTTATGGGAGTATACATAAAGGATGATGGCTACGTTTTGGGCATTAGGGGAAAGTTTGGATCGTACTATCCACTGGATAACCAACAACTTTTATCCTTTCAAGAAAACGGTAGTCTCCCGAATCCTATGCCGTCTTACGAAATACCATTTACGGATTGGCTATGGGGTTTTTCTCTTTGGATATTAATGGTAATATTGGCGGTGATTTGGTTCTTTCCAAAAAGCGGAAAGTCCCTTTTTGAAAGGGGTTGCACATACTATTTTGGGAAAAATGTCAAAGTGGACTATTCCAAGGCTTTTGCATACTTTCAAAAATCGGCAAAAAAGAAATATGCCCCGGCGATATTCAATTTGGGAATCATGCACCTCAAGGGCCAGGGAGTGCCAAAAGACATCCAGCAAGCCGTTCCGCTATTTGAACAAGCATCGGATATAGGAAACACCAATGCAAATGTGACGTTGGGCAACCTCTACTATGAAGGGGTGGAAATTCCGAAAGACTTGGGCAAGGCGAAGGTATGGTTCAACAAAGCTTGTGGACAAGGCCATGATGGGGCATGCAAAATGGTGGCTCATATCCAAGAACAACATTGATTTTTAGTACATTTAGGAAACGACCGAACAAACAACAAAAAACCTATGAAACTATCACATTATGAGTGGGACCCTGAAAAAGACCTAATCGCGGAAGGTGGATTTGCCGAGGTTTTCAAGGCACGTGATTTAAATACCGAAGGCAGGTATGTGGCACTAAAGATTTACAAAGAAGCCGTATCCAGGGGTACACAAGGGAGTACGGGACAGAAAAAGTACAGTCTGGAACAGGAGTTCTCCAAAATTGATGGGCTTTCTCATACGCATCTGATCACTTATTATGATCTCGAGTACATTGTCCACAAAGATGCCATGGGAAGAAATGCCAGCTATCCAGTTCTTATTATGGAATATGCTGGGGAGGGCACCTTAGCCCAGGCCATACAAAAAGGCCTGTCCCTAGAGGATTCCGAAAAAATCATTTTGGAAGTCGCCCAAGCCGTGGATTATCTTCATGGACAGGGTATCATTCATAGGGATTTAAAGCCTGGCAATGTTCTTTTCGGCAAGGATAGAGGCGGAAATAGAGTTTCCAAAATAACGGATTTTGGTATCAGTCAAGATGTCCTATCCGAAAAAACCATCCAACAGTCCATGACCGAGGGGGTAGGAACACCCCATTATATGGCCCCTGAGCAGTTCTTCAAAAAGAAGTTTGGATTGAATGGTGAAATCGGTGAACGAACGGACGTTTGGGCCTTGGGAATCATGTTTTACAAGATGTTGACGGGTAAATTACCTTTTGGTCATGGCAGTAAGGACTATGAACTGACCAGGGATAGTATCATTGGTGAAGAACCGGATTACTCGGAAGTTCCAGAAAAATATAAAGCCATTTTACGCACCAGTCTTGAGAAAAATGCCATAGATAGATTTTCCTCTGTCTCCGGCTTCGTACGTGCGGTGAACGAAATCGATGGTGGCGAGGGCACCATTTTTATTCCTTCAAATATATCCAAGGACAAAGGTAAAAGGGGAAAAAGGAAAAAGGTCTGGCCTGCCCTGATAACATTCTTTTTGGTTTTGGGACTGGGCTTCGGGGGCTACGCTTTTTATCGCTCCAACAAGATAAATACGCTTTTGGCAGATGGGTGGAACCTTTATAAAGAAGGCAAATTCAAAGAGGCCTATGACATCTTTATTAAGGCCTCCGACTATGGGTCCGGAGAAGCCTTTTATTTCCTTTCCAGATTCAATCAAAATGGGTACGGGACAGAGGTCGATTACGAAAAGGGCTTTGAATATGCGGATATGGCCATTGATGCAGGATATGACCTGGCGAACTTTAATCATGGATGGGCCTATCAGAACGAACTCGGTGTGGATATGGACACGGTCGAGGCCAAAAAATTCTATGGAAAGGCAAAGAACAGCATTGTGACTCTAAGCGATGATGGTAACCCAGAGGCTCTAAATCTAAGGGGGTTAATGCACTTTTTTGGTTTTGTTATGGAAAAGGACGCGAGTAAGGCAAAACTGTATTATGAAAAAGCTTCTAGTAAGGGCCATCCAGCTGCAATCGAAAACCTAGCAATCCTCAATACGTCTGAAAAAAATTATAAGGAAGCGTTCGAGGGGTATGAAAAATGCGCGTCCATCGGCAGGTATTCTGGATATCGGGGCATGGCAAATATGTACAGGTTTGGTCAGTATGTGGCCAAAGATACTGTGAAGGCTTTGGAACTATTTACAATCGCTGCTGAGAACGAGGATATTATTTCCCAATTTAATCTGGGCATTTTCTATAAAAATGGAGTATTGGCTAAAACGGACCGCATAAAGGCAATACAATGGTTGACCAAAGCGGCAGATAAAGGACATTTGGGAGCTCAAAATGAATTGGGCACTTTATATTTCACCGACAAGAATTATCAAGAGGCCAAGAAATGGTTCCAATTGGCGGCCGATAAGGGAAATACGTTCGGAATGCACAATATGGGTCTTCTGCACTATTATGGATGGGGTATTACAAAAGACATAAAAAATGCAAAAGGTTGGTACCAAAAAGCCGCTGACAAAGGGTATGCCAACTCACAATACATGATGGCCAAAATCCTTGAATATGGGGAAGCGGATGGAACCGTAGATCTGCCCAAGGCAATAAAATATTATGAGCTTGCCGCTGGTCAAAATCAAGGTTCAGCTCTTTACGCTTTAGGCAGATTATATTATGAAGGAAAAGGAATAAACAAGGATTACGAAAAGGCCAAAGAATTTTTTACCAAATCAGCGGCCCAAGATATTTTAGCTGCAGACTTCATGTTAGGCACTATGGCTGAAAAGGGTTTGGCTGGGCCTGTAGACTATTTGGAAGCCGAAAGAAGGTATCTCAATGTAGCTACTAAAGGCCATCTCGAAGCCCAAATAAAATTGGCTGACCTGTATTACGACCTCAAGTTGGGCAAGGACAAAAAAGGAAATGCTACCCCGTGGTATTTGAAAGCCGCAGAAAATGGTGACTTGCACAGCCAATACAGGGTGGCGGTGATGTATTACAATGGCAAATATTATTACGCTGCCAAAAAATGGTTCCAAAAGG
This sequence comes from Flagellimonas alginilytica, assembly GCF_042134605.1. Lineage (GTDB taxonomy): Bacteria > Bacteroidota > Bacteroidia > Flavobacteriales > Flavobacteriaceae > Flagellimonas > Flagellimonas alginolytica. Next base: position 1,381,473 of record NZ_CP169638.1, read on the forward strand.
CGGCCGATCGAAATCATGCCAATGCGCAAAGTTATCTCGGCTATATGTACGACAGTGGCCTCGGAGGGTCTAAAAACATGAAACGGGCTTTTGAACTATATCAAAAGTCTGCCAAAAATGGTGATCGAGTCGGAATGTATAACCTAGCCTCTTGTTACTATAGTGGCCTTGGAACCGGAAAAAACATCTATCTGGCAAAAACCTGGTTTCAACGATCTTGTGAAAAGGGGTATAAAAAAGCCTGTGATTGGGTTGTTAAAAAATATTGAAGAAAATGGAAATTCAACTACCGGTCCGTTGCAATGAAATAGGCAGTAGGGAATCAAATGAGGATACCATATACCCTGCAATTCCAACCAAGGATTCCCGTCTGTTCATGGTATGTGACGGTGTCGGTGGCCAAGCCAAAGGTGAATTGGCATCCCGTCTGGTGTGTAACGAAATGGCTTCCTTTATCAAAGATAACCCTTCCAGGGGAGTGCAAGATCCAGCCTATTGGTCGAAAGCCCTAGAATTTGTGGAAAATACCTTCCGTGAACATTTAAGAAACTTTCCGGAATCAAAGGGCATGGCAAGTACATTGAGTCTTTTGTATATATCAGACCAAGTTGGAAAAGTGCAGATAGCTTGGTTAGGTGATAGCAGGATATACCATATTCGTGATGGTGAAGTGCTCTACCGCACCAAGGACCATTCAGTTGTGGAGGCAATGTTGGATATGGGAGAGATTACGCCGCGGGAAGCAAGGAACCATCCCAAACGGCATATCATTACGAGGGCAATCAATGGCCTGAACCCATCCAAAGTAGATGTGAAAACCATCGAAAATCTTCAAGAGAATGATTTCTTTATGCTCTGTTCCGATGGAATCCTCGAGAATATAGACGAGGAAAAAATTGGAAAGTTGTTTAAAAAGGAAATTCCTGTTGAGAAAATATCAGCAATGATAACGGCCGAGGCAAAGGGAAACACGAAGGATAATTACTCCTTTTACCTAATAAAAATTGATAAGATATAGGTACTGCTTTGAGCCTTAAAAACTTCTATAGAAAATTTGAACCGATGAAAAATACGTATTTAAAAAATTCAGTCCTTATAATGATAGTTATGTTCCTTAGTTCCTTTGATTACCCTATTGAACAACATCCAATCAATATTAAAAAGAGCGGCGATTCCATGGAACTGAATACAGAAGGATTATACTATGCAGAGTTCTTTGACTATATCTTTCGGGGGCATTTTGAAAACATTGAAATGACCAGGGAGGACATGGAATTCCTATCTTTATTCAGTCAATATCTAAGGGCTTTTGGAAAGCATTGCCCTCAAGCACTACCCTATGATAAAGTTGAGATTATGGAAGATGTTTGCGTTAGGGAACGAGTCAAAACCGATGTTTTCGGGGTGGAGACGGATAGGACATGCGTACAGTGGGAAACCGTGGGTACAGGAATCTATGCACGTCCTCAACTTTACGGGGCTTATTTGACCGTTCGTGACATACAGAACAGAAACGCACTAAAGACTACTATTGAGATTATGACCGATCCCAACGCCATGGGAAATACCGTTGATATGGCCCATAAAGCCAAAGGTCTGGCAACGGATATGACCATGATCTTCAATCTTAATCCCTGTACCAGTCCCTCTATTGAGCGCCTTGAAGAGAATTTGCGATTGTTTGCATTGGACCGGCCGGCAATTCGAATGAAGGAGCGCAGCAAATATGAAAAAATGAAAAATTCAGGAGGGCCAAGTGGTGACCAAGACTTTGAAAGATTGATAGACGACCTAGTGGACGACCAGGCAAAAACTTGGGCATTCAATCGTTACGTTCCAAACAGTGTATCCGGTGTAAAAAAATATACAAATGCCAGAGGAAGACCCACAGAGCTGGTCGCAAATTACAGATACAACGGGTTCAAAACCAACAGTCCAGGAACTGTTAGGATCACCTTTGAAAAAGGTATTCCGAAATGTATCTATTTCTCCGATTTCCCGAATAATTGTAAAACACCAAATGCATCCATATTGGCTTCTTATGCGAAAGGAGAATATTCCAGGTAGATTTTTTGTGGAGATTCCTTTTTTAATGAAATTTATCAATATACTCCTATGGTTCAAAACATGAAAACCTGATTGAAAGAACATCTATGCCTCCATCCACTAGTAGTTGGAGAATGATATGAATGATCTTCCCATTGGTTTTGGGAAGCAAAAAGTGAAAAAGAATCAGGATATTTACTCAAGTTTTAATGTAATGACTATTTGGGTTTTCTCTTTTCTTAAAACAAATTTTGAATTCCTTGAGAAGGTGACCATAATTCTCCAAAGACAAAAATAGACCATACAATTATGGATATACTGGAAAGAACAAAAGACTACGCTATCAGAAAACATAAAAGTGTAAATCAAAAATATGGCGAACATGATTATGATTTTCATTTAAACATGGTGTTTGAAACAGCTTTGAAATTTATACACTTGATAGAATTTGATGAACGGGAAAATGTATTGGCTGCTTGTTGGGTACACGATATTATTGAAGATGCAAGAGAGACCTACAACGATGTCAAGAGGGAGACAAATGAAACAATTGCTGAACTTGCTTATGCCTTGACAAATGAAAAGGGACGGACCAGGCAGGAGCGGGCCAATGACAAATACTATAAGGGAATCAGAGAGACCAAAAATGCTTCATTCATAAAGTTTTGCGATAGAATTGCCAATGTAACTCATTCAAAAAATAATGGTTCAAGGATGTTTGAAAAATACAAAGTTGATAATGAGGCTTTTATAACCAAAATATTTGTTCCCGAATGCGAAGAAGTCTCTGAATACTTAAAAAAAATATTGGAGGAGTAATATGATATCAACTATAAAAAAACGGAACACTCACTTTTTTGTTTAAGATTGATATTTTTTAAGCTGATTCAATTAGTCCTACAAAAACGGTAAAAGGTGGCATTAAGGCTATTTTAATATCATATTTTTCTTTAATAGTCATCGTGAAGATTTAAAACATCAATGTTTTTATTTCGTAAAGGACTCGCCGAATCCGTTGAAATCTTTCCTTTTAATGGAAAGGTGTGTATAAGGGAGAACAGCCACAGTGGTGAACATTTGTTATACATCCCAAAGAATAAGGAAGAATATTAGTTGAAAAACCTGAGGTAGAAAAATCTTCTAAAAAGATTATTTCTATGGATAAGGAAAGAGAAATTGTCCCAAAAGCAACTGAAGGAAAAACTTATTGCACAATTAACCGAAACCTTCTTTTACAATGACAAAAATCCTATGGTAAACAATCATTTCTTTTTCAAGAAGTATGAGCTTAAATTGGACGAGGAATATTGGCCAGATTCGGATAGGTTATAAAGGAATATTTCTTAGAAACCTTACTCAAATATTTTTAAACCTTACACAGTGTTGTAGTCGTTCGTGCTCACCTAAGAATTGAACTTCTTTTTGAAGTTTTTTAAAAGATTTCTTGGTCCGAAGAATTTAAAGGAATCTGCTGGTTTTTCACTCCAGTCTTTCACAACGGGCGATTTAAGGAACGGTTCTCCAATAATTACTACTTTCCCAGAGTTAGTCTCAATTGTGGTTTCTTTCATGGTTTCGTAAATTCACCTTTTATGGGACATAGCTTTTTAAAGCTAAGAAGAAGTTAAGAATGTAATAGATGATGTGATACTCTTTCAAAATATACTCCAAAGAGTGAAAAACATCAAAACAGACCAGTTTATATCATAAAAAACTAAGTTTAATTTGAAACCAAAATTGCGTGCAAATTGCGTGCAAATGAAAAAAGCTTCAAAAGTCATAAACTCTTGAAGCCCTTGTAAACATTAGTGGAGAATACCGGATTCGAACCGGTGGCCTCTTGCCTGCCAGGCAAGCGCTCTAGCCAACTGAGCTAATCCCCCAAGGAGAGCGCAAAATAAATACTTTTTTCCGAAAGTATCAAAAATTGCATTACTTCCCTAATCTTTTTTAACACTGAGCACCAATACCGGTATCTTAACAAAGAACTCCGATTTTTGTATGGTATTCTTTTCCCATAGTTTTTTAAAGAACCCACGCTTTCTTCGGAACACGCATAGCATATCCGGTTGTTCCTTTTGGAAATATTCCGTTACCCCTAAATACGTTGTACCATTCTCGGTAATGGTCAATTGGGAGCTCAAATCCATCAAGGCAGTGTTAACTTTTAAGTCATCCTCGGTATAACCTGGTCTCTTTACCAACAATAAGCTTATTTCCGATCTAAACTTGTTTTTGATAATGATCAAAGGGTTCAAAATACTACTACGCTTCAAAATACCGGAGCCAAAGGCAGTTAAAATCTTTTTGACAGGTTTAAAGGTTGTTCCCTTTGGAACGATCAAGGTCGGGATCTCGGTCTGTTTGATAATTCTTCCAGATGTGTTGCCCAAATAAAGTTCTTCTTTAATATCATTACTTCTCGGGGCAATAATGATCAAGTCAATGCCAAGTTCTTTGTTAATGCTCTTCAAACCATCGATAATATCGCCATTATAGGTCGCTATTTTTATCTCAACACCTTTGGTGTCTACTTGATCTATAACTCCTTTTAACTGTTCCTTGCTACTTTTTGCTACTTTTTCTTCCACATTCGCCAAACTCCCTACGGCAGTAGTCACGGAAAAAACATCCATAACATAGATCATAGCCCCGAATTCGGAAGCAAAATCAACCGCATATTGTAAGGTTTGAGAAGCATTTGGAGAAGTTCCAATAGGTACAAGTATATTGTTCATGGTTTGGTGATTATGATTAAACCTTAAATTTACAATTAAATTGAAACGAATCAATGATAAGACGAGCAAAGATTTCCGAAATCACCGACATCTTGTCGATTACCAAGGCCTGTTCCTTAAAAATGCAACAAAATGGAATTTTTCAATGGAACGAACATTACCCCTCCAAACAAGCCTTTTTAAAAGACATTCAGCGCAACGAACTCTATGTGATTGAAGAAAACCACATTATTTTGGGCACTATCGTCATATCAACTTTTATGGACGACGAGTACATACCCATACAATGGCTTACACCTAATGGCAACAGCTCGTATATCCATCGTTTATCGGTCCATCCAGATCATCAAGGAAAAGGGTTGGCCCAAAGGCTAATGGACTTTGCTGAAAGCCATTCCAAAAAAAATGGATTTGTATCGGTGCGGTTGGACACCTTTTCCCAAAACAAAAGAAACCAAAGATTTTACGAACAACGGGGATATCAAAAACTAGGCGACATCTTCTTTCCAAAACAAAGCGAACATCCCTTTCATTGTTATGAATTAGTGCTGTAACTTGCACCCGATTTGAGCAAAGAGGTAAATTTTAGGAGCATTAACCAATTGGCGGTTCCCGCTACCATATCGGGCATTGCAGAACCTATACTGTCCATTACCGATACCGCTATTGTTGGCAATATTCCGGTAGACGGACTTGAATCTTTGGCTGCGGCCGGTATAGTGGGCTCATTTTTGTCCATGCTCATTTGGGTTTTGGGCCAGACCCGAAGTTCCATTTCCGCCATTATATCACAATATTTGGGAGCAGGAAGATTGGACGAGGTAAAAAATATGCCCGCACAAGCCATTTTTCTCAACATCTGTTTAAGCATCATTGTGTTGATCACCACTATTTTTGTAATTGAAGAGATTTTTTCGCTCTTCAATGCATCGGGAAAAATATTGGAGTATTGTGTCTCCTATTATTCCATTAGGGTTTGGGGATTTCCGCTTACCCTGTTCACCTTTGCCATTTTTGGTATTTTCCGGGGTTTGCAAAACACCTTCTATCCCATGGTCATCGCCATGCTTGGGGCAGGACTTAATATTGTACTCGATTTTGTGTTTGTTTATGGTATTGAAGGTTTTATCCCTGCACTATATTTGGACGGTGCAGCATGGGCCAGTTTGATTGCCCAGGCCATTATGGCGCTTTTGGCACTATTCTTTTTAATGAAGAAAACGGATATCAGCCTAAAGTTGACCCTCCCGCTGAACAAAGAGATCAAACGACTCATTTTTATGAGCCTTAACCTTTTTGTAAGAACCTTGGCCCTAAATGCTGCGTTGATGTTGGCCGTTCGAGAAGCCACTACTTTAGGAGATCGCTTTATCGGGGCACATACCATTGCTGTTAACCTATGGTTGTTCGCCGCATTTTTTATTGATGGTTATGCAGCTGCCGGAAACAGTATGGGCGGTAAATTTTTGGGAGCCGAAGATTATGATGGCCTTTGGAAATTGGCCAAAACAATATTCAAGTACGGAATGATCGTAAGTCTGGCCCTTATGTGCTTCGGATTTATTTTTTATCGACCCATTGGTCAACTTTTTTCGAACGAGGAAATCGTGCTCAACACCTTTTACAGCATTTTTTATATTGTAATCTTAGGACTTCCCATGAACACCTTGGCCTTTATTTTTGATGGGATTTTTAAGGGCATGGGCGAAATGAAATACCTGAGAAATGTACTCCTTGCCGCCACCTTTTTGGGGTTTATCCCCTGTCTTTACCTGGGCATGTATTTAGGTCTTGGTTTTTACGCCATTTGGATCGCTTTTATTGTTTGGATGATGATTCGCGGATTCTCACTGGTCTGGAAATTTAGAAGAAAGTTCCGGCCCTTGGTTCAAAACCCTTAATTTAGTATCCAAAGACATCTGACAACTAAATTGAATGACAACAGATAGAACCAACGGAAGTTTATATACTCGAATAGAAAACAGGATGGCTACGGTCGAATTTGGCCATCCGGCAAGCAATTCTTTTGTTTCGGAGCTTTTGGCACGACTGGCCAAGGAGTTAGTTACACTAGGGGAAAATAATGAAGTTTCCGTTATTGTCTTAAAATCAGAAGGGGAACGGGCCTTTTGCGCCGGCGCTTCTTTTGATGAACTGGTGGCAGTTTCCAATTTAGAAGAAGGAAAACAGTTCTTCAGCGGATTTGCCCATGTAATCAATGCCATGCGCAAATGTCCCAAACCCATTATCGGCCGGGTGCAAGGGAAAACTGTTGGTGGCGGGGTCGGATTGGCCTCGGCCTGCGATTATGTGCATGCTACCGAAGCAGCGGCAATCAAACTATCCGAGATTTCCATAGGAATAGGTCCGTTCGTAATTGCCCCTGCGGTGGAACGTAAAATGGGAAAGGCGGCTTTGGCAGAACTCACTTTGTATCCCACAGAATGGAAAAATGCCTATTGGGCCAAAGAGCAGGGGCTTTATGCCAAGGTATACGATTCCATTTCCGAAATGGACAAAGAACTGGACATTCACTTGCAAAAGTTGGCGAGCTATAATCCCGAAGCCCTTGCTGAAATGAAAAAAGTGCTTTGGCAAGGAACCGAGCATTGGGACGACTTATTATTGGAGCGTGCCGAAGCCTCTGGAAGATTGGCACTATCGCCCGATACTAAGAAAGCATTGGAAAAGTTTAAAAAGTAGTTGTGTGCTCTCTAATTATAAAAATATGCGTCACCCTGAACTAGTTTCAGGGTCTCATTAAAAAGATAAAGTTGTGAGATGCTAAATCAAGTTCAGCATGACGGTTTAAAACGAGAGAAGAATTATAAAATTTAGAATATGAATGATTTAGTTTTCCCCATACTCGCGCTCTTTGTGATTGTGGTATATGTGGTCAACAGAATACGAAGCAACCGACGTTACAAGAAATAAATGAAGAACATTGCCCTGCCTAAAGGCAAAAAAGTCTATTTCGCGAGCGATAACCATCTCGGAGCACCCACCCGAAAGGATAGTCTCCCCCGTGAAAAAAAATTTGTGGCCTGGCTGGATTCCATAAAAGACGATGCTGCTGCCATTTTTTTAATGGGCGACCTTTTTGATTTTTGGTTCGAGTACAAAACTGTGGTTCCCAAAGGCTTTACCCGCACCTTGGGAAAACTGGCCGAGCTATCGGACATGGGCATCCAAATTACCTATTTTGTGGGCAACCATGATCTATGGATGAACGGCTATTTTGAGGAAGAACTCAATATTCCCGTATACCACAAACCACAGCAGTTCCTTATAAACGACGCTTCCTTTTTTATCGGACATGGAGATGGATTGGGTCCTCACGATAAAGGTTTCAAACGAATGAAGAAAGTGTTCACCAATCCCGTGGCCAAATGGCTTTTTAAATGGTTGCACCCTGATTTGGGTGTTCGCTTAGGGCAACATCTTTCCGTGAACAACAAGGTTATTTCTGGAGATGCGGATGCTACATTTTTGGGTGAGGACAAAGAATGGTTGATTTTATATGCCAAGCGCAAACTGGAGCAACAACACTATGACCATTTTATTTTTGGTCATCGACACCTGCCCATGGAAATCAAACTCAACGAAAAATCCACCTACACCAATCTTGGGGATTGGATTTCCTATTATACCTATGCCGTTTTTGATGGTGAAAAATTGACTTTAGAGAAACTGGAGGGTTAATCCTCCTTTTCATGTTCATCAATGTCTTTTTGGAGATCCAGTCGGCGAAAGGTCGGTGAAACAATCGCGGTTGTTCCGGCGGTCAAAAGCGTCATGCACCCACCGAAAACCACTGCCGTTACCGTTCCCAATAATTTGGCCGCCAATCCACTTTCAAATGCCCCCAACTCGTTGGACGACCCAACGAACATAGAATTCACAGATGCGACCCTTCCTCGCATATTGTCCGGCGTTTTTAATTGTAAAATAGTCTGCCGTATGATCATGGAAACGCCATCCACCGCACCGCTGAGGAACAAGGCGATCACAGATAGCCAAAACAATTCCGACAGTCCAAATACGATAATACAAATACCAAAAGCAAAAACGGCCATCAATAATTTTTTACCTGCTTTTTTATGCAATGGAAACCGTGTTGAGCCAAGCATGGTTATGGATGCTCCCACGGCCGGAGCCGCCCTCAAAATTCCGAATCCTTCCGAACCAACATGTAAAATATCCTGAGCATATACTGGCAACAGTGCAACAGCGCCGCCGAATAAAACAGCGACCATATCTAAGGTCAGGGCTCCGAAAATGGCCTTGTTCCCAAAAACAAACTTGAGTCCATCTCGTAAACTTTGAAATACCGGCTCTCCGATTTTTGGATTTAAGATTGGTTTTCTCGGTATTTGGAACAAGAAAATAAGTGCAAGTACCGAAAACCCAAAAATAAGGCACATGCTCCAATGTACCCCGATCCAACTGATCGAGAACCCGGCCAAGGCCGGACCCAAAACAGATGCCAACTGCCATGTGGAACTGCTCCATGTTGCGGCATTGGGGTATATTTTTTTGGGAACGATCAAAGCGATCAAAGAGAAAATTGTTGGGCCCAAAAACGAACGCACAAACCCGCCCAAAAAAACCAAGGCGTAAATCGAATACAGTATGGTTTTGGATTCCCAAGAATCTTCAAGCCCGGGCCAGCTCAACAAGAACAGCCCAAGACTGATTACCGAGAATCCAGCAATGCAAGTCACCAAAAGGTTTCGCTTTTCCCGCTGATCTACAATATGTCCAGCAAACAGGGCCATACTCACCGCAGGAATCACTTCCATCAACCCGATAATGCCTAGTGAAAGTGGGTCCTTGGTCAAGGAATACACTTGCCATTCGATCACAATAAACTGCATGGACCATGCAAAGACCATGGCAAAACGTACCAATAAAAATATGTTGAATTCCTTATAGCGAAGTGCTGCGTAGGGGTCCATAAATTGCTAGCGAATATCTCTTAGTTTTAACTGAAGGCTCACCGTTCCGTTCCATTCATTTTCATCCAACGAAAATACGGCATCAAATGGTTTTATGCTTTTAACTCGTGTCAATTTATTGCCCAAATTAAACCCAATTGCGCCAATGGGATTGGAACCGGGCTGATAGAGACTGCATTTCAAGTGCTTTTCGCCCTGTCCCACCCCTCGGGCATGGCCGGTATCCTTTAAACCTTCTGCCATAAAAACAGGTGCCATGTTACCCGGTCCAAATGGGGCAAATTGCTTTAAGATCCGCATTAGTTTTGGTGTGATTTGATGCATTGAAATTTTTGCATCGATAGAAATTTCGGGCTGCAACAATTTTGGGTCAATTGATTCAGAAACCACTTTTTCAAACTGCTTTTTGAAGAGTTCGTACTGTTCTTCCAATAGGGTAAGTCCTGCTGCATACATATGTCCGCCAAACTGCTCCAAGCAATCTGAACAGCCTTCAAGGGCATTATAAATATCAAACCCCTTGACCGAACGTGCCGAAGCAGCCAATTTGTCCCCACTTTTGGTAAACACCAAAGTGGGCCGATAATAGGTTTCTGTTAATCTAGACGCCACAATACCTATTACTCCCTTATGCCAATTTTCGTTATACACCACCGAAGTGAACTTGTCCTCTTCTTGATTTTCTTGTATTTGCACCAAGGCCTCTTGTGTGATCTCTTGGTCTAAACTCCGTCTTTCGGTATTGAACGATTCAATTTCCGATGCAAAACGTTGTGCTTGCAAAAAATTGGTTTCGGTTAACAACTCTACAGCGTGTTGGCCATGTTTCATCCGTCCTGCGGCATTGATCCGAGGTGCCAAGATGAACACTACATCCGTAATGGTAAGTTCGCGCTTTTTGGTCTGATCGATCAATGCTTTGATTCCGGTTCTCGGGTTTTCGTTGATGACCATTAACCCGTAATAGGCCAGCACCCGGTTCTCTCCCGTTATCGGAACTATGTCCGCGGCAATGGCGGTGGCCACTAAATCCAGGTAGAGCAAAATGTCGTCGATGGTCTTTCCTTGCTGATCGGCCAGAGCCTGAATCAATTTAAAGCCAACGCCGCATCCACAAAGCTCCTTGTAAGGATATGCACAATCCTCTTGTTTTGGGTCCAAAATCGCCACTGCTTCCGGTAAATCTTTCCCCGGTCGGTGATGATCACAAACGATCACGTCAATACCTTTGTCCTTGGCATAGGCAATCTGCTCAATGGCCTTGATGCCGCAATCCAGGGCAATCATAAGGCCAATATCATTGTCGGCGGCAAAATCGATCCCTTTAAACGAAATTCCGTAGCCTTCAGCATAGCGATCGGGAATATAAGTCGCAACATTAGGGTAGGTTTCTTGCAAATAAGAGCTCATCAGGGCTACCGAAGTGGTTCCGTCCACATCGTAATCTCCATAAACCAAAATGTTTTCACCATTGGCAAAAGCTTGCTCAATGCGCTCCACTGCCTTTTGCATGCCCTTCATTAAAAAAGGGTCGTGCAAATGGGTTAACTCTGGTCGAAAAAAGCTTTTGGCTTCCTCATAATTGGTCACTCCTCGTTGGATCAACAATTGGGCAACCAAATCATCAACTCCCAATGCTTCGGAAAGATTATCAATGCTTTTTTGTTCTGGTTTTGGTTTTACGGTCCAGCGCATATTAGGTATTAGTTTGATGTTGGGACGTTGCTTTTAAATCTTTTAACGAGTGAAAATGTAATAAAAATGTGGGCCAGGTAGTATGTAGGTGTAATCAGAAAATCGAACGAATGATAACCCACGAATTCTTTGAATGCAATTATAGTATCCGAAAAAATGATCAGTACAATTCCAAAAATAAAGCTTCTTTTAGCGGCCAGGTCTCCTTTTATCCCCATGGCCGCGCCCAAAGAAAAACAAGAAATGAGCAAATACACCAAAGATGCAATCATTAACGTAACATCTGTAAAAGTGGGATAGAGCACTAAAAAGAAAAATGCCAAATAGATAGTCAAAACAATCGCAGTAAACATTCCTCTTATACGACCGTTCCGCAATGCGTAGAGCAAATACCCCAAGTGGGCCAAAAAAAACAGGGCGATTCCCTTTACGAACATAAGGCTGTCCCCATTCATATGAGATAAAAACCAATCCCCGATTATGGAAAATAAAAAAGCTCCGATTATCCACCAAGCTTCTTTAATGCTAGATTTGTCCACAATACCCATGATGAGGATAATAACAGCCCCCATACCTGCCGTACCGGACTTAAAAACAAAGTTTTCGGTCGTAACCCCCAACATTGCAAGAATCACGGAAACCGCCAACAGAACATATAACCCATTCTTTTTTAGCCACATTTGATTTATATTTTACAAGTAAAAACATGTAGGATTTTGGTGAAAATCCCATTTCGCCAAAAGGAACCAGGGGTTATCGTCCTTTTCTACATTTTAGCTATTGTGATATAAAATTTTGATGTCCAATTTTGCAAACTTCCTGAACATTTCCATTACACCACAGTATTTTTCCACTGATAGGTCTACCGCTTTTTTCAGCTTTTCCTCGTTAAGGTCAGAGCCGGTAAAATGATACTCTATTACAACGGAATCGTAATATTTTGGATGCTCATCGGTAAGGTTTGCAATGGTCTCTATCTTGAACTCCTTTACATCCAGTTTCATTTTTTTGATGAGGGATGCCACGTCCAGGCCCGAACAACCTGCCAGTGAAGATAGCATCAATGCCTTGGGGCGCAATCCTTCTCCAAATCCACCGCTTTCCGGTCCTGCATCGATTTTTATGGTCTCCCCGGATGGGTTATTGCTTTCAAAAGCCATTTCACCAAGCCATTTGGTGGTAATGTGATTTGTCATGAATATAAATTTTTGTTTCTTGTAGAAATCAAAAATACAACTTAAAATCTCATCGATGGCCTTAGTAAATCCTCTATCCCCCGATCATGACTTGGAAACCAAACAACTGGCGGAGTTCTTTAACGAAACACTTGGGTTTTGCCCGAATTCCGTTTTAACCATGCAGCACAGGCCCGCTATTTCCAAGGCGTTTATCAACCTTAACAAAGCGGTTATGGCCAACGAGGGAAAGGTAACCTCTGCCCTTAAACGAATGATTGCCTGGGTAAGCAGCAACGCGACCGGATGCAGATATTGCCAAGCCCACGCCATACGCGCTGCGGAACGTTATGGCGCCGAGCAAGACCAACTTGAAAATATCTGGGAATATAGAACCCATCCTGCTTTTTCGGAAGCGGAAAGAGCCGCTTTGGATTTTGCGCTAGCTGCTTCTCAGGTTCCGAACACCGTAAACGCCGATATAAAAGAAAGACTCCATAAATATTGGAACGATGGCGAGATCGTTGAAATGATGGGTGTAATCTCTCTCTTTGGGTACCTGAACCGTTGGAACGACTCCATGGGCACCAATATTGAGAATGGCGCTGTGGAAAGTGCTGAAAAATACTTAGGCGAAGTAGGCTGGGAAAAGGGCAAGCACGATGGCAGCAAATATTGATATGTATATGATTTCTTGATCTGCATCAACATTTATGTGCTTGATTACCTTAAAATTTGTGGTTTTAAATCAACAACAATTTTTAAGCGTATGGCCAAGTTATTCCTAACACCTGAAAACCAAATTCAACGATTGAACATTGTGCTCAACAATGTGGTGTCCCTACAAGAACTCGATACAGATATGCTAACAAACGTATCGGTTCCGGATACATGGAGCATTATTGAAGTATTGGCACACTTAAATATTGCCTACGGCCCTTACCGAAATCAGTTAGATGAAGCAATTTCCAAAATGACCGATTCAAATGAAGAGCAAAAACCCTTTAGAGCCAGAACTTGGCAAAAAATGATCATTGAAATGCTACGTCCCAAAGGAACCCGAAGAAAATGGAAAATGAAGACCATGAAACGATTTGAACCCTTGTTGGACAGGAAAAATATGGGGAAGGAAAAAGTGGAAGATATTTTTCGTGAATTTTTTGAGCTTCATGGTCACCTGAAGCATTCAATCCTAAAAAGTAGAAATAAAGATATATCCAAAATTAAAATCACTTCAGGGATAGGACCCATTGTAAAGTTCTATCTACCGGAAAGTTTTGAATTTCTGTTGTGCCATTTGGAGCGGCATATGGTACAAATTGATGAAATTTTAAATCAACAGAAAGTCTTGACTCAGTAATTTATAGTGGGAAATTGCCCCAACTGTAATATACCTATTTTTATGGAAACCAAGTGATTCTAAACAATGGAGGTCGAAGCATCCCTTATTTTGAAATCTTTCTTTTCAAATCTTGATTTATCGAAAGATGAAGAACAACATTTTACATCCCTTTGGGCACTGAAGTCATTTGATCAGTATGATATAATTACGGAAGCGGAAAGTATAGAGCGTAACTTTTATATTGTTCTGGAGGGTGTACAAGCAATCTATGTGCTAAATGAAAAAGGCGAAAAAGTGGTTTTGGGGTTTTCCTACGCCGGAAGCCCTTCAGGAGTATTTGATTCCTTTGTAAGAGGAGAGCCCTCTAAAATTTTCTTGGAAGCTTTGAAACCATCTAAATTACTGGCTTTATGCAAACAGGACTATGAAGAGATGTTCAAAAACCACCTCTCTTTTTATAAATGGGGACATCTTTTTTTTCAGGACGTGCTTTTTGGGCGATTGTCCAGAGAGGTGGAGCTTTTAACCCTTACGGCCGAGCAACGCTATGTTGCCTTTATGAAAAGATGCCCAGAAGAATTAAAGGTAATTCCACAAAAGTACCTGGCATCTTACCTCAACATGAAACCCGAGACTTTCAGCCGATTGAGGGCGGCCAATGTAAACTGATTTTTCTTTGCCCATTGAAATACTTCAATAAAGCTATAATATTTGTAAAAATGTAAAGTTTTATTTACTTTTAGACAAAAATACTAGCAAATGAATGTTCAAATACTACCAAACTGGGGCAAACGACTTGGTCTTTTTGTTTTCCTTATTTCATTTCTTTTAGTAGGGGGAGATTCTTTTATGGATGGTTACAAAGGTGCCCCGTCAGGTACACATCATTTTGTAAAAGATTTTCTGGGCAATAGACTTTATTCTTTTTTTGATGTTCTGCCGTTAATCGGTCTTTTGATTTATATGTTCTCAAAGGAAAAAGTTGAAGATGACTTTATAAGATTAATCAGATTACAATCCTATCAGACTACCGTAATTATCTTATTGATTATTGCCTTGGCCATTTATCTATTTGACGTTTATTATGAAGTTAGTTTAGACATGGTTCTATCATTATTCATGATATTGTTTTTGGTCATATTCTACTTTAAAAAACAGGCCCATTCATGAAAAATTTGGTAAAAGTGGAAAGAGCAAGATTGGATATGACCCAAGCCGAACTGGCCAAAGAATTGGGCGTTTCACGACAGACCATCCATGCCATAGAAAAGGATAAATTCAATCCTTCGGTTACCTTGGCATTAAAAATGGGCAGATTGTTCAATCTTCCCGTGGAGGAATTATTTATTATTGATGAGGATTAATCCTTACGTCCGCCTACCACAATCACAAATTCGCCTTTGGGCGTCTTATTGTTAAAGTGCTCCAGTACCTCCGTAACCGTTCCGCGAACGGTCTCTTCGTATAATTTGGTCAATTCCCGGGATACGGAAATGGGTCTGTCTTCTCCAAAATACTCGGCGAAATGGGTCAAGGTTTTAAGGAGCTTATGGGGCGATTCGTAAAAAACCATAGTTCGGGTTTCTTCGGCAAGTTCCAAAAGTCGTGTCTGACGGCCTTTTTTTACAGGCAAAAATCCCTCAAAAACAAATCGGTCATTGGGCAATCCACTGTTCACTAAAGCAGGAACAAAGGCAGTTGCTCCGGGCAAACACTCTACTGCAATACCGTTTTCCACACAAGCACGGGTCAATAAAAATCCTGGATCGGAAATAGCCGGGGTGCCTGCATCGGATATGAGAGCGTAAGTTGTCCCTTCTTTCATTTTTTGTACCAACACATCCACCTGTTTATGCTCGTTGTGCATATGGTGGCTCTGCAACGAGGTGTTGATTTCAAAATGCTTGAGGAGTTTTCCGCTGGTACGGGTATCTTCTGCCAAGACCACATCGACCTCTTTGAGCACTTTAATGGCACGAAAGGTCATATCTTCCAAATTTCCGATCGGTGTAGGAACCAGATATAATTTTCCCATACCCAAAGTTACGGCCTTGAGATTAAATTCAACTTGAAAAAATCAATTTAAGCGAACCGTCTTTCGATAAGAGCCACAAATCGGGCTTCGTACTCTTCCTTACCTTTCCAATTATTGTACTCGGGCTTAACCATATTGTTAATAAAAGCAATCGATCGCTCCTGTGAATCTATGGTGGTGAGTTGGGATAGCACCCGGGTGTAATCCTCCATACTGTTGTTGAACAGATGCTTCACAAATGCCAGCTTATCGTTGAGCCCTACCTGAAAATCTTTTGCCAACCTATCGTTTACGGACTTTGCGGATGGTGCAGAAACTGGACTATCCTCTTGTGGTGCCAGATTTTCCTTGTCGTTCTTCATAAAGTTTGGCTTGGCCACAAACTCCGCGAACACACGTTCCAAATCCGCATTGGAAGGCATTTCGGAAACAATATCCTTAATGGTTTCCATGGATGGGGTGGTTATAATGTCCTCTTGGTGCGGATTGCTCTCGGGAACAGAGGTGTTTCCGCTCAAAACGGCGTTTGCCATTTTCTCGAATCTTGAGGCTATGACGTTCTGGGAAACATCGACTTCAACATCACTCAGTTTTTCATCGATAAACTTCAATACGGCCAATTTCTCATATATTTCTTTAGATCTATCATAAAGTGCCGCAAGATCGGTATCTTCCCTTGCCGTAATTATCTCGGTGGACAATTTGATCAACTCTTCCCTCAATTTCCGTATCATAGCTTTTATTCTTTACTATAAAAATAAAACGATTTTGCAAAAACCCTATCAACAAAAGGTTAAAATCTTATTGAAAACAAGGGTTCAATTTTTTAGTAGCTTTGTGCTCGTCCCATTATAACGGGAAAACAAACAATTTCTTTCAAAAATACGTTATGTTTCTCGAAAACACAGTAAACCATAAAGAACAATTTGGATGGATCGAGGTGATTTGCGGCTCCATGTTTTCGGGAAAAACAGAAGAGCTGATTCGACGTTTAAAACGGGCCCAGTTCGCCAAACAGAAAGTAGAGATCTTTAAACCGATCGTGGACACACGCTACCACGAAGAAAACGTTATTTCTCACGACTCCAACGAAATTAGATCAACTCCTGTGCCTGCCGCTGCCAATATTAGGCTTTTGGCAGACGATTGCGATGTGGTCGGAATCGATGAGGCGCAATTCTTCGATGAGGAAATTGTTACCGTTTGCAACGATTTGGCCAATAGAGGAGTCCGAGTTGTGGTCGCCGGATTGGATATGGACTTTAAAGGAAATCCCTTTGGCCCTATGCCCGCCTTAATGGCGACCGCCGAATACGTCACTAAAGTACACGCCGTTTGCACCCGAACGGGAAATTTGGCCAATTACAGTTTTAGAAAATCCTTAAACGACAACTTGGTGCTCTTGGGCGAAACCGAAGAATATGAACCCTTGAGCAGGGCTGCTTTCTACAAGGCCATGTTGCGCGAAAAAATTAAGGAAATGGATGTAGACACAGAAGAAGTAAGCGCCAAAAACAAAAAATCGGATGAGTAAGGTAGGAGAAACCACCTTGGTTTTGGACCTGTTGGCACTAACGCACAACTACAACGTACTGCGATCCAAAATTGATCCAGATACAAAATTCTTAGGGGTCGTTAAAGCGTTTGCCTATGGGAGCGACATGGTGGCCATTGCACAAAAATTAGAGGAACTAGGTGCCGATTATCTGGCCGTAGCCTACGTAAGTGAGGGTGTTTTACTTCGGAAATCGGGTATAAAACTCCCTATTTTGGTATTGCACCCGTTGGCTTCAAATTTTGATGATTTGATCGCAAATCAATTGGAACCGAGCATCTATTCCATAAACATCCTGAACCAATTTCTGGACAGGGCAAAAGAAAAAAAACAGACGGATTATCCAATCCATATTAAATTCAATACCGGGCTGAACCGTTTAGGCTTTTCTGAAGCAGATGTTGGTTTTATCGTAGAAAAGACCAAAGAGAACGGGTGCATCAAAATTAAGTCTGTTTTTTCTCATTTGGTAGCCTCGGAAGATGTAAACGAACGAGTGTTCAGTTTAAAACAGATCAGCTCTTTCAAAAACATAAGCGATGCCATGACGGAAAAGTTGGGCTATGCCCCCATCCGCCATATGTTGAACACATCGGGAATCATCAATTATCCTGAAGCACAATTTGAGATGGTCCGTAGTGGAATTGGTCTTTATGGCTATGGCAATCAAGCAGAAGTGGATGCACAACTACAACCTGTGGCAACCTTAAAAACCATAATCTCTCAAATTCACGAAATTGGACTCGATCAATCCGTAGGCTATAATCGAGAATTTAAAGCAACCTGTGCGATCAAAAGCGCTACTTTGCCCATAGGGCATGCAGATGGTATTGGCCGTCAGTATGGAAAAGGCAAGGGATTTGTTACCATTAATGGGGAAAAGGCTCCTATAATCGGAAATGTGTGTATGGATATGATCATGGTAGATGTCACGAAAATTGACTGCCAAGAGGGAGATGAAGCCATAATTTTTGGTTCCGAAAAATCTGCTGAACAATTGGCCTCCATGGCCAACACGATTTCTTATGAAATTCTTACCGCTATTTCTCAAAGAGTAAAAAGAGAGGTCTTAAATCAATAATTTGTTTGTGTTTTTAACCAAATGGACGGCTTTTTTGCTTAATTTGTTTCTGTATAACCAATACTTGACTATAAAATGGGATTTTTAAAAGAGTTTAAAGACTTTGCAATGAAAGGAAACCTGGTGGATATCGCCGTTGGTTTCGTTATGGGTGCTGCTTTTAAAGAAGTAGTGTCATCTTTTACCGGAGGAATTGTTTCTCCTTTGATCGGATTATTGTTCAACTCAGATTTCAACGATTTGAAATATGTGATCACTGAAGGCACACCAAATGATGCCGGAGAAATTGTAGGCGAAATTGCCGTATTGTACGGTTCGTTCTTAACCAATGTTATCGATTTTATTATCGTTGCATTTGTAATGTTCCTTATTGTAAAAGGCGTAAACAAAATGAAGAAAAAAGAGGAACCTGCGCCAGAAGCTCCGAAAGGACCGTCCCAAGAGGAACTCTTGGCCGAAATCCGCGATTTGTTGAAAAAATAAAAATCGTTGGTGCTGAAAATAATTCAGCACTCCGCTACACCAGAATAACCTTTAAAAACCATCAATGTGTTTCGCTAATACATTGATGGTTGTTTTATTTATAACGTTTTGTTATTTTTTTATAAATGAGGCTGCATATGCTTGTTTAAACCGCTGACTGAATTACCTTTGCTACAAGAAATAGTTTTAAGATGAAAGTAGCAGTTGTTGGAGCCACCGGAATGGTAGGCGAAGTTATGTTGAAAGTGTTGGAAGAACGTAATTTTCCAATAACCGAATTGTTGTTAGTTGCCTCTGAACGATCTGTAGGCAAAAAACTTACCTATAAAAATGAAGAACACACCGTTATCGGTTTGTCAGATGCTGTAACTGCTCGACCCGATATTGCCATTTTTTCGGCCGGTGGAGACACTTCGCTCGAATGGGCGCCCAAATTTGCAGAAGTCGGAACTACGGTTATCGATAACTCCTCAGCTTGGCGTATGGACCCCACCAAAAAATTGGTGGTGCCAGAAATCAATGCCAGTGAATTGACCGCAGACGACAAAATCATAGCAAATCCCAACTGTTCCACCATTCAAATGGTGCTGGCTTTAGACCCTTTGCACAAAAAATACCAGATGAAACGTGTCGTAGTTTCCACCTATCAATCCGTTTCGGGAACAGGGGTCAAAGCTGTGGAACAAATGGAAAACGAAGCTGCGGGCATCGAAGGGGAAATGGCCTATCCTTACCCCATCAACCGAAACGCCTTGCCCCATTGCGACGTTTTCTTGGAAAACGGGTATACCAAAGAAGAAATGAAACTGGCTCGAGAGCCTCAAAAAATATTGGACGACCGCACCTTTTCCGTTACGGCGACTGCTGTACGTATTCCAACCGCTGGCGGGCACTCCGAATCCGTAAATGTAGAGTTTCACAACGACTTTGATTTGGCCGAAGTTCGAAAGCTCCTCAGTGAAACCCCCGGTATCGTAGTGCAGGACAATCCAGAAACAAACACTTACCCCATGCCTGTTTTTGCCAACGGCAAGGACGATGTTTTTGTTGGTAGAATTAGAAGGGACGAGACACAACCCAACACATTGAACATGTGGATCGTGGCGGACAACCTAAGAAAAGGGGCTGCAACCAATGCAGTACAGATTGCGGAGTATTTGGTAAAGAACAATCTGGTTTCGAATACTTCCGAACTAATTTCATAAATTTCGTTAAAGCATCGATTTCAGCCAATTGGTTTATGTCTTTTGTGGTATTTTTATCAGAATCAATCCGATAAAACATGAAAAACATTAGTCTGTTGGCTGCTTTGGTTTTGTTTGCAGCCTGCCAAGAAACTACAAAACAAAGAGAACCTATTACCGTGACCTACCCCACTACCAAAAAAGTTGATACCGTAGATAATTACTTCGGTACAGAAGTTCCCGACCCATATCGTTGGTTGGAGGATGATCGCAGCGAAGAAACCGAAGCATGGGTAAAACAGCAAAATGCCACGACTTTTGGTTATTTGGATAAAATTCCATTCCGCAAGGATCTTAAAAACCGACTGGAAAAACTTTGGAACTACGAAAAAGTAGGCTCCCCATTCAAAGAAGGAGATTATACCTATTACTACAAAAACAACGGTCTACAGAACCAATATGTGGTTTACCGTAAAAAAGACGATGGTAAAGAAGAGGTCTTTTTGGACCCTAACACTTTTTCCGAGGATGGTACTACATCTTTAATGGGCCTAAGTTTTACCAAAGACGGTTCTAAAGCCGCCTACCTTATTTCCGAAGGAGGGAGCGATTGGCGCAAGGGCATTGTGATCAATGCCGAATCCATGGAAATCGTTGAAGACACTTTGGTTGATATCAAGTTCAGTGGAATTTCGTGGAAAGGAAACGATGGTTTCTTTTACTCCAGCTACGACAAACCCGAAGGAAGCGAGCTTTCGGCAAAAACAGACCAACACAAATTGTATTACCACAAATTGGGAACACCACAGTCTGAAGATAAGATCATATTTGGTGGAACTGATGAGGAAAAACACCGTTACGTAGGCGGTAATGTTTCGGAAGATCAGAAGTATTTGTTCATTTCCGCTTCGGTGTCCACATCGGGCAACAAATTGTTTATGATGGACCTCTCCCAAGATAATCCTGAACTAGTGACTATTTTGGACGACACTGATTCCGATACCTACGTAATCGAAAACGAAGGGTCAAAACTCTATTTGGTAACCAACCGTGAGGCTCCCAACAAAAAGGTGGTCGTTGTAGATGCATCCAACCCTACTCCCGATAATTGGAAAGACCTTATCCCAGAAACAGAAAATGTTTTGACCGCAGGAACCGGAGGAGGATATTTCTTTACCGAATACATGGTAGACGCCATTTCCAAAGTACTCCAATACGATTATGATGGAAAATTAATCCGAGAAGTCGAACTTCCCGGCGTAGGAAGCGCAGGTGGGTTTGGCGGCAAAAAGGAGGACAAGGAATTCTATTTCTCCTTTACCAATTACAATACACCTGGATCCACTTACAAATACAATGTGGAAACTGGGGAGTACGAGCAATATTGGAAGCCTCAGATTGATTTTGATCCGGACAACTACGAATCAAAACAAGTTTTCTACAACTCCAAGGACGGCACTAAAGTGCCTATGATCATTACCTATAAAAAAGGAACGGAACTTAACGGAAAAAACCCGACCATCCTTTACGGTTATGGCGGATTTAATGTGAGCCTAACACCTTCTTTCAGCATAGTAAATGCTGTTTGGATGGAGCAAGGCGGCGTGTATGCTGTTCCCAACCTAAGAGGAGGTGGGGAGTACGGCAAAAAATGGCACGATGCGGGCACCAAGCTTCAAAAACAGAATGTGTTCGACGACTTCATCGCCGCTGCCGAATATTTGATCGAAAACAAATACACCTCAAAAGAATATTTGGCCATCCGTGGAGGATCTAATGGTGGTCTTTTGGTGGGTGCAACCATGACCCAGCGCCCCGATCTAATGCAAGTGGCTTTGCCTGCCGTAGGTGTAATGGACATGTTACGCTATCACACGTTTACTGCTGGTGCAGGATGGGCCTACGATTATGGAACTTCCGAGGATAACGAAGAAATGTTCAACTACATTAAAGGATATTCTCCCGTGCACAACGTAAAAGAAGGTACTGCCTACCCAGCTACTTTGGTCACTACAGGAGATCACGATGATCGCGTGGTTCCAGCGCACAGTTTTAAATTTGCTGCCGAATTACAGGAAAAACAAGCCGGAGACCAACCTACTTTGATCCGAATCGAGACCAATGCAGGACATGGAGCGGGCACCCCGGTAAGCAAGACCATTGAACAGTATGCCGATATCTTCGGGTTTACGCTGTTCAATATGGGATTTGATGAATTGCCCAACCAAGCAGTGCTCAAAGAGTTTAAAGATTGACATATTATAGGCTGTTCAGAAAGTAACTTGAAACGTCATTCTGAATTTATTTCAGAATCTTATACATTAAAAACAACATAATGTGAGAACCTGAAACAAGTTCAGGTTGACAAACATAGCTTCTGAACAGCTTTTTACACGTTTATGCTAAAAGTTCAAATAAATTCTTTCGGTTATAAAAACCGGGCCATTTTAAAGGATATTGCTTTTGACGTTGCTCCAGGGGAGCATGTGGCCTTAATGGGCGAAAGCGGCTCTGGAAAAAGCACCTTGCTGAAAATCATCTACGGGCTGCTCAATGTAGAAGAAGGCTCTGTTTTTTGGGGCGAAAAAGAAGCTCTTGGACCCAATTTTAATCTGGTTCCCGGAGAGCCATACATGAAATATTTGGCCCAGGATTTTGATTTGATGCCATTCATCTCCGTAGAAGAAAATATAGGTCAGTTCCTTTCTGTTTTTGAGCGAGAAACACACGAGGAAAGAATCAATGAATTGTTGGAGCTTATCGAAATGAAGCCTTATGCCAAGACCAAAGTAAAATTTCTCAGTGGAGGCCAACAGCAGCGTGTGGCACTTGCCCGGGTATTGGCGCAAGAACCAGAAGTCTTGCTTTTGGACGAACCTTTTGGCCATATCGATAACTTTAAGCGCAGTTCCCTTAGGAGAAATCTTTTTTTATACCTAAAAAAACAAGGCATTACCGTACTTACGGCAAGCCACGACCCCAGTGATGTACTTCCCTTCGCTGAGCGCACCCTTATCTTGGAAAACGGTACAATAATCGCCAATGAAAACACCAAAGACCTGTACAACAATCCACCCAATTATTACACGGCCTCTTTGTTCGGACAAGTGAACCAAGTGCCCATGAAGTTATTGAAATCCTATTCCGAAATCGATAAATCGGTGTTGGTCTATCCACACGAATTCAAGTTTTCCGATTCTTCGGGCCTACAAGTGGAGGTAAGACAAAGTTTTTTTAGTGGCGGCCATTACCTGAATGAAGGTACCGCTATTGACGGAACCATCATTTTCTTCAACTCCGAGAAAAAACAGGAGGAAGGAACAACCATTTTTCTTAATGTATCTTTGAAGACCATTAACAAAAGGCTTCAGGTTGGACAAAAAACAAATTCATAGGGAACTACAGTTCAAGGCCATGCGAAGCAGTGGTGCCGGCGGGCAACACGTAAACAAAGTTTCTTCGAAAGTGGAACTCACTTTTAATATTTCTACTTCGCAAGGACTATCCGATAGGGAAAAACAACGGATACTTCTTAAACTACAATCCCGACTTACCCAAGATAGCGCTTTAATTTTGCAATGCGACGAAGCTCGCAGTCAGCACCGCAACAAAGACCTCGTAGTCAAACGTTTTTTCGACATGCTAAAAAATGCATTGATAATCCCTAAAAAGCGAAAAGCGACCAAACCCACCAAAACTTCTAAAGAAAAACGGTTAAAGTCCAAAAAGAAAACCGCAGAGAAAAAGATATCCCGTAAGCGTCCCGATTTGGGAAACTGATAATTTTTCAGTTATTAACTCACAGAATTACCAACCCTTCAAAAAAAATATCTGTGATAAATTGATATCATATCCATTTAATTTCCTCAATACAAATGCTTAAATTTCAAGCATATTAAACTAATTCATAAAATGATTTCTAAAACTAAAAACTTAAAAACACTGCTGTACACCACAGTTGTGTTTTTGTTCTGTGCTGCATTTTCCATAGCCCAGAATGTTCCCAAACCAGAAGATGTATTTGGATTTAAAGTAGGTGCTGACTACAAGCTAGCCGATTATTCACAGATCGAAGATTACTTGATCAAGCTGGACAATGCTTCTAGCCGGGTAAAAAAAATTGAGATTGGCGAAACTGTTTTAGGTCGCAAAATGTACCTATTATTTGTTTCCACTGAAGAAAACTTGGCACAGTTGGATAAATGGAAGGATATCAGCACCAAATTGGCACGTGTGCAAGTGGGCGAACAAGAAGCCGTAAAACTATCTGAAGAAGGAAAAGCCATTGTTTGGGTGGATGGCGGTATGCACTCCACTGAGCTAGCTCACGGACAAATGACTTCCGAATTGGCATACACTTTGGCAACTTCTGAATCTGCTGAAATTCGGAAAATACGGGAAAATGTAATTACTCTTATTATGCCCGTAATGAATCCTGACGGTCTGGACATTGTTGTGGACTGGTACCGCAAAAATTTAGGAACACCTTACGAAACATCTCGCCCCCCGATTCTTTACCACTATTATATGGGGCACGACAATAACCGTGATTGGTTCATGAACAATATGCCCGAAACCTACAATGTCACCAAAATACTGTACAACGAATGGTATCCGCAGATTGTTTATAATCACCATCAGACTTCACCATCCTGGACCAAGATCTCATTGCCACCATATGCCGATCCGGTAAATCCAAGGATACATCCGGCAATTACCGCTGGGGTTAGCGAAGTTGGCTCAGCAATGACCAAACGCTTTTCGCTGGAAAATATGCCCGGCGCCATTGCGGACAATTTTTACACCATGTTCTGGAACGGTGGTGGTCGTACCGTGCCCTATTATCATAATATGATCGGTATTTTGACCGAAACAGGGCATGCCTCCCCCACACCACGATATTACGACCCTGAGAAATTGCCCAAGACCGTAGCCGGAGGAACACCTACCGATGGCACCGACATTATGTACCCAGACCCATGGAAAGGTGGGGAGTCCCATTTTAGGGATGCTGTTGATTATATGTTGACCGCAACATGGGCCACTCTGGACCTTGCTGCCGACCGTAAGAGCAACTACCTGTACAACATCTACAAAATGGGTAAATCTTCTGTGGATAAAGGCAAAACAGAAGGTCTGTATGCTTACATTATCGGTAAAGAACAATGGGATTCCTTTGAGGCCGTAAATTTGGTAAATGTTTTGCTCAGAGGCGGAATCGAAGTCCAAAGAGCCACCAAGGATTTTACGGTGAACGGCGTAGAATACGAAAAAGGTTCTTACGTAATTTATACCGCACAGGCGTTTAGACCGTACTTGCTAGACCTCATGGAAAAGCAAAACTACCCCACCCGCTTTCAATATCCGGGCGGTCCTCCGGACACCCCTTATGATTTGGCAGGATGGACATTGCCCATGCAAATGGGAATTGAGGTCGCTAAAATAGAAAAGCCTTTTAAAGCACCTACCGAAAAAGTATCGGGCTTGGTTAACTATTACGAAGGCACCTTAAACCGAAATGGTTCCTTCGGATATGCACTTAACGTAAACACCAATGCCTCCGTAATCGCAACAAACAAAATACTAAAGGCGGGAGGTACGGCACACAAGAGCATGACCGAGTTCAAGGCGGGCAAGAAAACCTTTCCGGCAGGATCCTACATTGTTTCTGGAGATAAGGAGTTGCTGGAATCACTAGCAGATGAATTCGGATTGGAATTCACTGGACTGTCCGCAAAACCAGAAGTACAACTCAAAAAAATCCATTTGCCCAAAGTAGGTTTGTACAAGTCTTGGGTGGCCAATATGGATGAAGGTTGGACACGCTTTATCATGGACGAATATGAGTTTGATATGGATACCTTGCACGATGCCGACATAAAAACCAAGGATTTATCGCAGTATGATGCCATTATTATCCCATCGCAAAGAGCAAGCTCCATTTTGCACGGACACAATACAATGAGCATGCCCGAGAAATTCACGGGAGGAATTGGGCTTAAAGGAACATTGGCGTTGAGCAACTATGTGGAGGAAGGCGGAACCTTGATTGCTTTTGATGCCGCCAGTGATTTTGTGATAGAACAATTTGGTTTGCCATTGCGCGATGCCGTAAAAGGCGCCGACAACAACGATTTCTTTATTCCCGGCTCCTTGATCAAGGCCGGAGTGGATACTTCTCATCCGTTGGCCTTCGGTATGAAGGACACAGTTGCCGTTTCCTTTAACAGGAGCAGGGCCTTTACCATAAACAAACAGAGAAAAACGGGCGAAGGCGGAAAAGAGGACATTAAAGATGCCCCTGCCCCAGAAGTCGAGGTTATTGTAAACTATGCTGCAAAAGATCTGTTGATGAGCGGTTGGGCCATGGGCGAAGATCGCTATATAGCAAAAAAGCCGGCAATGGTAAAAGCCAAGTACGGAAAAGGTGCGGCCATCTTGTTTGCCTTCCGTCCGCAATTTAGGGCACAGCCACGCGGCACTTACAAATTGATTTTTAATGCGATTTATGAAGGTGCTTCAGAGTAAAAAAGCATCTTAATGTATAAAGGAAAACCGCATCAAATTGATGCGGTTTTTTTTCACCGCTATAACCGCGTCATTCTGAATTCATTTCAGGTTCTCATTGCATTCATAAAACAAATGGACATGAGAACCTGAAACAAGTTCAGGTTGACAAAAATGGATTTAGTATCTCACCTAAACAAAATCGCCACGGCACCAATCGCGGTTACGATCAAAATAAAGCGTTTGTAATTTTTCTCGTTGATTTTCTTCACCAAAAAGACGCCCAAAATCAATCCTGCCAAAATAGCTGGAAGCAATCTTAGGTTGATCATTAGGCTTTCCATTGAGATTGTTTTCCAAACAAAAACATGAAAAGGCAGTTTAAACAGGTTGGTAATAAAAAACAACCATGCCGCCGTGCCCACAAATTCATTTTTTGGCAATCGCATGGCCAAAAAGAAAATATTGGTAAATGCTCCCGCCAAATTCCCAATCATGGTGCAAATCCCGGCCAAAACGCCCATGGAGCCGGAAAACAACCAATGGGTAGGGACCTTTTTGGACTTCCTGCGATCCCACCAGATCAGCATCCCCAAACTAATAAATATCACTACCACCATGCCCCATTTAAATTCGCGCTCCGGCAAATCTTTTCCAATAAATACCCCGACCAAGATCCCCAAGATCATCCAGGGAATAAATTTTATAATGTATTTCCATTGGGTATGCCGGTTGTAATAGACCACGGCAAAAACATCGCCCACGATCAACAAGGGAATAAAGAGCCCCGTAGATGCCCGCGAACCGAAAGCCAATGCCATAAGGGTTACATTAAAAATGGACATCCCTTTAAGTCCGGCCTTGGAAACACCCATTAAAAAAGCCGCTGTAGCGGCCATGGCCCAAGCAGTAACAGATATATCGGAAAAAGCAGAGAGAAGCATGTGGCATTTTTAGAGGTTCACAAAAGTAACCCAAAAAAGCTATCTTTAACTCCAGCCAAACCAAGCAAATGAAACTAGAACTTTTAGATTACATCATCATTTTTGGGTTTTTTGCCCTTGTTCTCTTTATTGGAATATACGTATCCAAAAAATCTGGCAAAAACACGGCTGAGTACTTTTTATCGGGGCGCAGCATGCCTTGGTGGCTTTTAGGGTTCTCGATGGTGGCTACCACCTTCTCTACCGACACCCCCAACCTGGTAACGGATTTTGTACGTACGGACGGTGTATCCGGAAACTGGGGCTGGTGGGCCTTTTTACTTACCGGCCTGCTCACGGTTTTTGTATATGCCAAACTATGGAGAAAATCCAATGTCGCTACCGATATGGAGTTTTATGACCTTAGATATGGAGGAAAACCCGCTCATTTCTTAAGAGGTTTCCGGTCTTTATATCTTGGTGTAGTCTTTAATGTAATGGCCATGTCGGCCGTAACCTTGGCCGCTATCAAAATTGGGCAGGTAATGCTCGGTCTGGAGCCTGTTGAAACCGTTCTTATCGGTGGCACCGTAACTGTGATCTTTAGTGCCATTGGAGGGTTTAGAGGTGTGGTCTACACAGATTTCATTCTGTTTTTTGTTGCTATGGGCGGTGCCATTGGAGCCGCGGTATATTTGGTGAATATGCCAGAAGTTGGTGGGCTGGACAATATTTTGGCCAATACACAGGTACAGGAAAAAATGTCGATACTTCCCGATTTTTCGGATACCGATGCTTTGATAAGTTTATTGATCATACCCCTAGCGGTCCAATGGTGGAGTGCTTGGTACCCCGGCGGTGAACCTGGCGGAGGCGGTTATATTGCACAACGTATGCTGGCCGCAAAAAATGAAAACCATGCCATTGGAGCAACCTTTTTCTTCAACATTTTGCATTATGCCCTTAGACCCTGGCCATGGATATTGGTAGCATTGGCGTCTATTGTTGTATTTCCGGATTTGGAAAGTATCCGGCAAGCCTTTCCCGATGTGCCGGAAAACATCCTCAAAAATGATCTGGCCTACTCTGCCATGCTTACCATGCTGCCCACAGGACTATTGGGACTGGTATTGGCATCATTGGGAGCGGCATATATGTCGACCATCTCCACCCACCTTAATTGGGGGTCCTCCTATATTGTGAATGATTTTTACAAACAGCAGGTCAACAAAAAAGCTTCCGAAAAAGAGTTGGTTAATGTGGGACGGATTTCCACGGTCGTCCTGATGGTCCTGAGCAGTCTATTCGCTTTGGAACTTAGCAATGCGACCCAGCTATTCGATATAATCATTATGTTCGGGGCAGGTACTGGACTTATCTTTTTATTGAGATGGTTCTGGTGGCGAATAAATGCGTGGAGCGAAATAGTGGCGATGTTCTCATCCGGAATTATTTCAATAGTATTCTGGCAATATGAAGATGTCCTCTTTTTATCAGACGGGGCTCCTTTCCCCACATGGAGCAAATTTCCACTGGTTGTTCTTATTACCACTATTTTATGGTTAGCCACTACATTTTTGACCAATCCAGAAGAAAACAACGTGCTCTACCGTTTCTACAAAACCACAAAACCTGGTGGCCCAGGATGGAAAAAGCTTCATGAAGAAGCTAGGGCCGAAGGCATTTCTTTGGATGATGAAAATGTGAAATGGAGCGTCCCATCCGGTGTTTTGGCCATGATCGTTGGTTGTATTTTGGTTTATGGTTGTCTTTTTGCTACCGGAAATTGGATCTACGGCAATTATCCTTTGGCCATGGGGCTCAGTATCTTGGTATTGGTAGCCACATTCATACTTTTGAGAATTTGGCGGGGAATGAAAAATGTATTCTAATCGACTTAGTCTCGCAATTCCAATAACCTCGAAACATACTTTCCGACCACATCAAACTCCAAGTTTACGGTAGAACCTACTTTGTAGGCATGAAATCGGGTGTGTTCGTGAGTGTAGGGAATAATTGCGACACTAAAGCTGTTCTTCTGTGAGTTTACCACTGTTAAACTTACACCGTCCACGGTAATGGATCCTTTTTCTATAGTCACATTGTTTACATGGGGATTGTACTCAAAAGTGTAGATCCAGCTTCCGTCTTTTTGATCAATGGATTGGCAAACGGCCGTTTGATCTACGTGGCCCTGCACAATATGGCCGTCCAATCGGGCGCCCAACACCATAGCTCGCTCTAAATTTACCTCATCGCCAACTTTTAACTCGCCCAAATTGGTTTTGCTCAAGGTTTCCTCGATTGCCGTTACGGTATAATTATCCCCGCCCAAGGACACTACGGTGAGGCAGACCCCATTGTGCGAAACGCTTTGGTCTATCTTCAACTCCGAGGTAATCTCGGCCCTAACGGTAATATGGAGATTCCCTCCATCCTTTTCTATCTTTTCAACCTTACCCAAAGTCTCAATGATCCCTGTGAACATGTGTATTATTAATTGACTAGTTTTGTAATGCAAAAGTAGCCATAACAGCGTTCATTTTATGAAGGAAAATCAAAAAATAAAGTTAGGGATCTCTATTGGGGACATTAATGGAATTGGGTGCGAAGTGGCACTAAAAACGTTTGAAGACCCTCGTATGTTGGACTTTTGCACGCCGGTATTCTTTGCGTCCAATAAAACCATTTCACAACAGATCAAAGATTTGGGCCTTAACATAAAATTCAATGGTGTTAGGGATGCCGATCAAGCACTGGAAGGTAAAATCAACATAGTAAATGTTTGGAAAGAGATGCCGAACATTGCCTATGGGGAGGCCACAAAGCAAGGAGGCGATTATGCCATACGCTCCCTACGAGCGGCCGTTGCTGCTTTGAAAGAGGATAAAATCGATGTGTTGGTAACGGCGCCCATCAACAAAAACAACATACAATCGGAGGACTTTAATTTCCCCGGCCATACGGACTTCCTTGCCCAAGAACTTAAAGGTGAAAGCTTAATGTTTATGGTAACCAACGAGTTGCGCGTTGGTTTGTTAACCGACCACATCGCCGTTAAAGATGTGGCCAAAACCATTACGCCTAAACTTATCCGTAACAAAATTGCCATTATGGAGAAATCCTTAAAAATGGATTTTGGGATTCGACGGCCCAAGATTGCAATGTTGGGAATCAATCCGCATTCCGGAGACAACGGGACCATAGGTGAAGAAGATGATAAAGTACTTAAGCCCACAATACAAGAACTTTTTAACAAAGGTACTTTGGTTTATGGCCCTTATTCCGCAGATAGTTTTTTTGGCTCCGATAACCATAAGGGGTTTGATGCCGTTTTGGCAGCCTATCACGACCAAGGTTTGATCCCTTTTAAGACGCTTTCCTTTGGAAAGGGAGTAAATTACACGGCCGGATTGGATAAGGTAAGGACTTCTCCCGACCATGGAACTGCCTATGAGATAGCAGGAAAAGGAATGGCCGACGAAAGCTCTTTTAAAGAGGCGGTATTTACTGGAATCCAGGTATTTAAAAACAGAACCGAATACTTGGACTTGCACAAAAACCCGTTGCAAAAACAAAAAATGAAGCGTGGCGATTAAAAAGTTAGAAGCAATTTGGATATTTGTTGTTGTAAGAATTGCAGTTTTGTAAATTAGTAGTATCTTTGCACCCGCCTTTAAAGGCTGGTACACAAACCTTAAGTGTAGAAATGATGAAGCTGAAAGAGTATATGATCCCTTTTTCAGGTCTGAAGCTGGGAGAACATAAATTTGTGTACGAAATCGATGATGCGTTCTTTGAATCTTTTGACTACCAAGAATTTAACGGAGCTTCCGTTCATGTAGATGCCATTTTGGAAAAAATGAGCACCATGATGGAACTACGGATAAAAGCCAAGGGAACTGTAAATGTGGATTGCGATCTAACTGGCGAACCTTTCGACCAACCTATCGACTCCGATTTAAAGCTCGTCGTCAAATTTGGCGAAGAGTACAACGATGAAGATGATGAAATCTTGATCATTCCCCATGGCGAACACCAGTTCAACATTGCACAGTATATTTATGAGATGCTGGTACTGGCCGTCCCACAAAAAAGGGTTCATCCCGGTGTGGAAGACGGTTCGCTCCAATCGGATATCTTGGACAAGCTGGAAGAGCTTCAGCCAAAAGAGAAAACCACATCATCAGAAAAAACAGATCCCAGATGGGACGATTTAAAAAAGTTACTAACGGATAAATAGGTTAATAATGGCACATCCTAAGAGAAAAATATCGAAAACCAGAAGGGATAAAAGAAGAACCCACTACAAAGCAGTTGCGCCAACAATTGCCAAAGACTCAACAACAGGTGAAATGCACTTGTTCCACAGAGCTCACTGGCACGAAGGTAAATTGTACTACCGAGGCCAAGTGTTAATAGACAAAACTGAAGAGGAAACTGCGGCCTAACCGCAACTCCCTTAAAATAAAGCAACTCCCGTTGAATAATTAACGGGAGTTTTTTTATGCGCCCATATTAACACCCCCAAAATCGGTTAATTTTACCCGTAAAGTCATATAAAATGACTAATTTTCACCGCTTTTGGGTCAAATTTCAATGTTTTTGACAATAAAGAGAGGCTAAAATGAAGAAAACAACGGCAGCGATAACAGCTGTAGGAGGATACCTTCCAGATTTTGTTCTTTCCAATAAAGTATTGGAAACCATGGTGGATACCAACGACGAGTGGATCACCACCAGAACGGGAATAAAGGAAAGACGAATCCTAAAAGAAGAGAACGCGGGCACATCTTTTATGGCTATAAAGGCCGCAGAAGATTTGCTTAAAAAACGAGGTGTCGATGCTTCCGAAATAGATATGGTCCTGGTTGCCACAGCAACTCCGGATATGCCAGTAGCAGCTACTGCCGCTTTTGTAGCTTCGGAAATCGGTGCGACAAACGCATTCGCTTATGATCTGCAAGCTGCCTGTTCCAGTTTTTTATATGGCATGTCCACCGCGGCCAGTTATATAGAGTCTGGCAGGTATAAAAAAGTATTGCTGATCGGGGCTGATAAAATGTCGTCCATAATAGACTATACCGATAGAACCACCTGTATAATTTTTGGTGATGGTGCCGGAGCGGTTCTCTTTGAACCGAACGATGAAGGTTTGGGACTACAGGACGAATATTTGCGGTCCGATGGCATAGGGCGTCAGTTTTTAAAGATAGATGCAGGAGGTTCCATTATGCCTGCTTCGGAGGAAACCGTTAAAAACAAACAACATTACGTTTTTCAGGATGGTAAATCCGTTTTTAAGTTTGCCGTTTCCAATATGGCCGATGTTTCCGCATTGATCATGGAGCGTAACAACCTGAGCAAGGATGATGTACAATGGTTGGCACCTCACCAGGCCAATAAACGGATTATCGACGCCACGGCCAACCGAATGGGCCTGGAGCCTGAAAAGGTTCTCATGAACATAGAACGTTACGGAAATACAACATCCGCTACATTACCTTTGTTGCTTTACGATTTCGAAAAGCAATTAAAAAAGGGAGACAATATTATTTTCGCCGCTTTTGGTGGAGGTTTTACATGGGGTTCCATTTATCTTAAATGGGCCTATAACTCTTAATCACACAACTAACTAAATTATAATCCATGGACATTAAGGAAATTCAAAGTTTGATCAAGTTTGTGGCCAAATCGGGTGCCAGCGAGGTAAAGTTGGAAATGGAGGACATTAAGATCACCATTCGAACAGGAAGCAACGACTCCAGTACACCAGAAACCACAATCGTACAACAGATTCCCGTAGCCCAAGCGCCTACAGCAGCTGCACCAGTCGCAACACAGGCCGCACCGCAGGAAGCAGCGGCACCATCACCATCAGCTCCAGGTAAAGCCGATGATGACTCAAAATACATTACCATTAAATCCCCCATCATAGGAACATTCTACAGGAAACCATCTCCGGACAAACCACCGTTCGTTGAAGTTGGCAGCACTATAAACCAAGGCGATGTTCTTTGTGTGATAGAGGCGATGAAACTTTTTAACGATATCGAATCAGAAGTTTCCGGTAAGATAGTTAAGATATTGGTTGACGATTCCTCTCCTGTTGAGTTTGACCAACCATTGTTCTTGGTAGACCCATCGTAGTAAGTTTTAGATGATATAGCTTGAGCAACGCCCATGTTGCTCGGGACCATTTAAAATTTTATCATTCAAAATTTAAGATTGTGCTCTATGTTTAAAAAAGTATTGATTGCGAATAGGGGTGAAATTGCCTTGAGGATCATTAGAACCTGCAAGGAAATGGGTATTAAAACAGTTGCCGTTTACTCCAAGGCCGATGAAGAGAGTCTTCATGTGCGCTTTGCAGACGAAGCTGTTTGTATTGGCCCAGCACCCAGTAGCGAATCTTACCTCAAGATTCCAAATATTATAGCGGCCGCGGAAATAACCAACGCCGACGCCATACATCCAGGATACGGTTTTCTATCCGAAAACTCTAAATTCTCCAAGATCTGTGCAGAGCACGATATTAAGTTTATCGGTGCCTCTGGCGAGCAAATAGACAAAATGGGAGATAAGGCGACCGCTAAAGAAACCATGAAAAAAGCCGGTGTTCCCACCGTGCCAGGTTCCGAAGGCTTGCTCAAAGATGTAGATCATGCCAAAAAGGAGGCCAAGAAAATGGGGTATCCTGTGATGATCAAAGCTACAGCCGGTGGTGGTGGTAAAGGTATGCGCGCCATTTGGTCCGAAGACGAGATGGAGAAAAACTTTAACAGCGCCGTTACAGAAGCAACTGCTGCCTTTGGCAACGGTGGCATGTATATGGAAAAGTTGATAGAGGAGCCTCGCCATATCGAAATTCAAGTAGTGGGGGATCAGTATGGAAAAGCCTGCCATTTATCGGAAAGGGACTGTTCCGTACAACGTAGGCATCAAAAACTTACCGAAGAGACCCCTTCTCCGTTTATGACGGACAAGCTGCGAGAAGATATGGGAAAGGCCGCTGTAAAGGCCGCGGAGTTTATTAAATACGAAGGAGCGGGCACCATAGAGTTTTTAGTGGACAAGCACCGAAACTTCTACTTTATGGAAATGAACACCCGTATTCAGGTAGAACATCCTATAACCGAACAAGTCGTGGACTACGATTTGATCCGCGAGCAAATATTGGTCGCTGGCGGTGTACCTATCTCGGGCAAAAACTACTATCCCAAGTTACACTCCATAGAGTGCCGGATCAATGCCGAAGACCCTTATAACGACTTTAGACCATCTCCGGGAAAAATCACTACCCTGCACACGCCAGGTGGTCACGGAGTTCGTCTGGATACCCACGTGTACAGTGGTTATATGATTCCTCCGAATTATGATTCCATGATCGCCAAGTTGATTACCACTGCCCAAACTCGAGAGGAGGCCATCAACAAAATGAGAAGGGCCTTGGACGAGTTTGTAATCGAAGGGATAAAAACTACGATTCCATTCCATCGTCAGTTGATGGACCATCCAGATTATTTGGCCGGTAATTATACCACCAAGTTTATGGAAGATTTTAAAATGGATCCAAAATATAAACAAGAACATTAAGCTAAGCCCCGATCAATTCGGGGTTTTTTAGTTATGGATTTAAGTTATTGGGAATATAAAAGCTGGTTTTCCAACGTTGATTTTACTGTAGTTGGCAGTGGGATCGTTGGAATTAATTGCGCTGTCCGTTTAAAGGAAAAATATCCCAAAAGCTCTATCTTGATTTTAGAAAAAGGAAGTCTTCCACAGGGTGCCAGCACTAAAAATGCAGGGTTTGCCTGCTTCGGGAGTGCTTCAGAAATATTATCGGACCTGGACCATCATACAGAGCAGGAAGTAGTGGAATTGGTCCAAAAGCGAAACAAAGGAATTCAAAGACTACGTAAACTACTTGGAGATACGGCCATAGATTTTCAATTGCACGGCAGTCACGAGCTTTTTCCTTTAGGAAAAACGCAATTGTTCGTTAAATGTTTGGAGTCCATCCCATACCTCAACGGTCTCATGGAACCCATATTTGGGAAAGGTCCGTTTGTGACCAACGGCAATAGCTTCAATTTTGGAAAAATCCAGAATAAATACATCACCCATACAGAGGAAGGACAATTGGATACCGGAAAAATGATGCGCTCCTTGATCCAAAAATGCTTGTCCATGGAAATACCGATCATAAATGGGGTTTTGGTTGAAGAGGTGGTCGATTTGCAAAACAGAGCTATCATAAAAACGCCCGGTTTCGAATTTACAACCAAGAAAGTATTTGTTGCTACCAATGGATTTGCTTCCAAATTGCTCAAATCTGATGCCGTTCTGCCTGCCAGGGCACAGGTGTTGGTCACAGAGCCTATTAAAGACCTACCTATAAAAGGTACCTTTCATTTTGATGAAGGCTACTATTATTTCAGGAACATAGAGAATAGGATCTTGTTCGGGGGCGGAAGAAATCTTGATTTTGATGCGGAAGAGACCGTTGAATTTGGACAAACGGACCTTATCCAAAATCAATTGGAAGTTTTACTTAAAACCATGATCTTGCCCAATCAACCCGTAAAAATTGACCGTAGGTGGAGCGGAATAATGGGGGTGGGTAAACAAAAAACACCTATTATCAAGCCCGTTTCCAATTCCGTTTACTGCGGTGTACGTTTGGGTGGAATGGGCGTTGCCCTAGGGAGTCTAGTAGGGGAAGAATTGGCCGATCTGGCCGATTAAACCATTCTTCCGTCCAACAAATTAATGATTCTAGAGCCGTATTCCGCATTTTTCTCAGAGTGCGTCACTTGAATTATGGTTACCCCGTCATCATTCAATTGTTTAAAAAGCTCCATGATTTCTTCTCCTTGGGTTGAGTTTAGGTTGCCCGTAGGCTCATCTGCCAAGATCAATTTAGGGTTGGATATAAGCGCTCTGGCCACTCCGACCAGCTGTTGTTGTCCTCCACTCAATTGTGCGGGAAAAAGATCTTTTTTTCCAACAATATTAAAACGGTCCAACATATCGGCAACCATTGCCTTGCGTTCGGAGCCTTTTATCTTTTTATAGATAAGCGGCATTTCCAGGTTTTCCTTTACGGTGAGGTCATCCAGTAAATGATAGGACTGGAACACAAAACCGATATATTGTTTGTACAGGTTTGATCTGTGTTTTTCTTTTAATGAATGTACGGATTCGTCCATAAAATTATACTCGCCCTCATCAAAGGTATCGAGCATCCCGATGACGTTTAGCAATGTGGATTTACCGGAGCCCGATGGTCCCATTACCGAAATAAACTCTCCTTCCTGTACTTCGAGGTTTATGTCCTTGAGCAAAAAAAAACGTTGACCCCCTGAATGGACCCATTTAAATATGTTGTTAAGTTGTAGTAGCATGTTATTTCTTATTTAGTTGTTCTATCCTTTTAGTTGCATTATCGCACCAGTAGCAATTAGATTCGGGCTTAAGTTCCAAGGCTTTTTTATAGCTTTTTAAAGAGTTAACCGTGTCGTTTATCAAAAAATAGCCTTCTCCCAAGGTATCCCATAGGTTTCCGTCTTCGGGGAAAAGCTCGGTATTCAATTTTAAAAGTGCTATGCCCCAATTTATGTCCAAATCTTCCGAAACCTGCTTAAACCCAATACGGTTCAACAATGCTTTTTCCTTTATTGGCGCTCCTGTTCGCTTTTCTATAAACCCTGGCAATTCGCTTAATTGATTTGGTGTATTTGTCCTTATAAAATCAAAAACCAATTCATATGAGTTTTTTGGTATAGGATCGGGGTCATAATCTTTATCCGCCGCCATTGATGCAATTTCCCACGCAACATTCTCCGATTGTGGATTTAAAATACTGCTCGACAATGCAATAATTACCATCTCGTCCTCAACAAATCTGAGGAAATCCGCAAAGTAAATACCATTGCTGCCGTTATGTGCAACAATTTTTGAGTTGTTCTGTGAATTGAATATCGCCCAACCATACCCATAAAAGGAACTGTTTGATTCCTTCTCGGACACATATGGGTACTCCATCATTTTTTTGGATTCGGCAGAAAGTACTGTGTTTTTTTCCAATGCCAGGTGCCAAGTATATAAATCTTCTACCGTAGAGTATATATCGCCTTTCCCGATACTGTACCAATGATCATTGTTCGCGGGCAAATACTGTTGTGTTATCCCCCAATCTTTCCATTGCCCTGTGGTGTAATGGTAATAATACCCGTGAGCAATTCGCTCGCTATTAAACCCAATTCCTTTGTACCCGGTATGGTTCATTTGTAAAGGTTCCCAAAAGTTGATTCTTAAAAACGATTCATAATCCATTTGGGAGACTTTCTCAATAATAGCGGCCAACATTATGTAATTGGCATTGGCATAGGTGTGCTTGGTTCCCGGGGAATACATTAGCTCGGATGTAAAAAACTCCTTTAAAAAGGCTTCTTTTTTAGCTGGGTCGTATCTAAAACCTCCTGTACTTGGTGATATACCAGATGTCTGCACAAGTAATTGATGAACGGTAATATTCTTCTTATCGATGGGTGATTGAGGGAAGAACTTTTCAATTTTATCCGAAACATCCAACTTGCCATCTTCCATTAGCTTTAATATTGCCGCTGCGGTAAATTGCTTTGTCACAGAACCAATATTGAATACTGTAGATGGTGTGTTCTTAATTTTCAATTTTTTATCGGTCCAACCATATCCTTTTGAAAAAATAACCTTTCCTTTTTTGGCCACAAGCACACTTCCCGAATATCCATTGTTTTCACTTTGGCTCAAATAGTTATCAATTTTAAGTTCAAGTTTGTTTTTAGTAGCGGGAGTTTGGCCAAAAGCAGCCACTACAAACAGTAATATCAGACCTATGGCTTGCAATACAGAGTGTTTCATGTTGTATAATTATTCTGTCCGTAAACTTTTCACGGGATTGGTAAGAGCGGATTTTATGGCTTGACCACTTACCGTAAGAAAAGCAATGGTCATAGCCACTGTCCCTGCTAGTAAAAACATCCACCATTCTATTTCTATTCGGTAAGCAAATTTCTGCAACCACTCATTCATTAGAATCCAAGCAATGGGAGATGCTATGACCAGAGCAAGGACAACCAAGAAAATATATTCTTTGGAAAGTAAATGGACGATACCCTTTACAGATGCCCCTAATACTTTTCGAATACCGATCTCCTTGGTGCGCTGAAAAGCCGTTAGCACCACAAGACCAAACAGTCCAAGACAACTTACGAATATGGAGATAATGGTTGCCAACGTAACCAACGTGGTCAGGTTCTTCTCTTCTAAATACATCTGCTCAATTGATTCATCATAAAAAGTATAGGAAAAACTCTCTTGAGGATAAAACTTGCTCCATTTCTGTTGAATCTCTTTTAGAGTATTATCCCATTGATTTGTATTAGCACTCAATTTAATGTTGAAGTTAGAGAAATTACTCTTTTCCATTTGAAAGGCCATAGGGTCTATAGTTGCGTAGAAATCTTTCATGTGGAAGTCCTTTACTACTCCAACTATGGGCAATTTTTCCCCTTTTTGCCCAATACGTTTGCCCAAGGCTTTTTGTGGGGATTCAAAGCCAAAAGCTCTTACCGCCGTTTCGTTGATCACATATTCTTTTGGCGTATCGGATTCATGGAGATTTCTTCCGGCCAACAGTTTTAGATCATATAGGTCGATGTATGAGGTATCCACCCATTTTTTGAACACTTGCCTTTTAATACTGGGGCTTCCCTCTTCTTCGTATTCATATTGGCTTGAAGAATAATTACTTGCCATTGGCTCTGTTCCTAAAGAAATATTTTGGATGCCCGAAATTGTTTTTAGCTCGTCAAGCAAAGGAAACTGTTTGCCCTCATATTTTTTGTCCCACACATATTTATAGGGAACCTGTACCAAGACCACGGCGTCTTTATCAAAACCCATATCCGTGGTGATGGAGTAATGTAATTGTCTACCTATAATTAAAGCGGACAAAATGAAAACCATCGCAATCACAAACTGGAAGACAATGAGTGTTTTTTGCAGATTAAACCCTTTGCTTCGTTTTATTCGCGAAGAAGTACACTGAAAAATATTTACTGCATTTACCCTTGTTATCAACCAGCCTGGATACAAACCGGCCAAAGCAGTAATTATAATGCTCAATAAAATGATAAATACAACGTATTCTAACATTAATGTAAATGATGTTACCCCTTCGGGGATTATATCTTTTAGAAACCAAAACCCCAGTTTGACAAAAACAATGGACAAAAAGCTCGCTAATATTGTGGTTGCCATGGTTTCTATCAAAAATTGACTTATTAAATGTGCTCTACTGCTCCCTAAGACCTTTCTAACACCTATTTCCTTTGTGCGTTGTGGTATGCCCGCAATGCTCATATTTATGTAGTTGATACATGCCAATAGTAGAAGAAAAAGAGCAATGCCAATTAAGCCGTAGAGTACGGGTTTGCTGGCTTTTCTCACACTGCCTTCTCCAATATGTGTGGAAAAATGGGATTCGCTCAAAGGCAAGAGTTCCATCCAACGCTTAAACTCAAAAGTGTTTTCCGATTGGTTTCTCCATTCTTTGGTTTTTTGCTGGATTATATCATCAATTTGTTTAGCGACAACAGCTGGATTGGAGGTCTCGTCAAGTTGTAGATATAGTTTGTCCGAACCATTTGTATTGGTCCAAACATTAAGGTCATAAGATCTGTTCGGTAAAGGAATGAATTCTTGCATGGTAAATTCAGTCGGGTCTTGCATGTCGGCCACAACA
Source organism: Flagellimonas alginilytica (assembly GCF_042134605.1). Taxonomy (GTDB): domain Bacteria; phylum Bacteroidota; class Bacteroidia; order Flavobacteriales; family Flavobacteriaceae; genus Flagellimonas; species Flagellimonas alginolytica. The sequence goes on from NZ_CP169638.1 coordinate 1,421,985, forward strand.
CCAGCAACTGTTCTAATGGTAGTGTCCCGATAACCATAATATGTTATCGATCTGTCCAAGATTTCATTCGGGCTCCTATCTGGGAAATACTGTTCTGCCCTCTTCTTTGTTAAAACCACACTATTGGGGTTTTCAAAAAAAGAGGATTCAGTCCCGGCCAACCATTTATAGGGCAACATTTGAAAATATATGGAATCAACCTCAGCTACCCCTTGTTGCTCTTCAAAATTGATCGTGTTTCCTGATAAATTTCTTACCTCAACACTGGCAAAAGATGTCTCAAATACTGGCGCAACATATTTTAACCCATCTATTTGCTCTCGGACAGCTTGGTAAAGAGGTTTAGAAGCTCCCCCATTATAATCTTCCTTTTCGTTGAACACAAAACCTGAGACAACTCGGAAGATGTTTTCCTTATTTGCAAGGTTACTATCATAACTGTACTCATACGCAACAATGCGATAAATAACCCAACAGGCACTGATTCCAACAGCCAGGCCAAAAATGTTCAATATGGTGAACAGTCTTTTGCGCTGCAAATGTCTAATTGTTGTTATCAGATATTTTTTAATCATTTTTCAGGAATTTACTCTGTCCGTAAACTTTTCACGGGATTGATCGAAGCTGCTTTTACGGTTCGTGACCCAACGGTAACCAATGCTATAAAAGAGGCTACAAGGCCGGCACCTACAAAAAACAACGGACTTAGATACACGTGCGAAGCATAGTTCTGTAACCATTCATGCAAAAAATACCATGCAATCGGTGTGGCAATTATAAAGGCCAGACCAACAAGTTTTAAAAAATCCTTGGTAAGCAAAAGTGCTACGGAGGAAACACTGGCCCCAACCACTTTTCGTACACCTATCTCCTTGGTTCTTTGTGCCACCACTAACATGGAGATGGCAAAAAGGCCTATACAGCTCAATAAAATGCCAAGTATACTCCCACTGGTAATTATTGTCGCCATTGTTTTTTCCCGGCGGAAAGTCCGATCTACGTTTTCATCCAAAAAAGACCCCAAAAACTCTGCTTGGGGCTCTATTTTTTTCCAAGCAGTTTTAATGGCTTCAAAAGAATTTGCCACATTATTTGGTGATACCTTCACATAGGCATAGTACAGGTCCCAATTTTTATCCATAAAAAGTGTGAGCGGCTCTATTTTTTTACCCACATCCTGAAAATTGTAATCTTTTATCACCCCTATTACAGAGTACACCACGTCTTCGTCCATGGGTATAGTGACCGCTAATGGGTCCTCTGCTCCCAATTGTTTTGCCATGGTCTCGTTTATGACCAAACTAAGACTATCGGTCTGGTGTTCCCTGTTGAACATTCGGCCCGTTATTATTTCCAGGTCTAAGGTCTCTGCATAGTCGTAATCAACAGTAATGGTATTTGTGACCACGCCACGCCCTTGGTAATCAAAACCCATCATACTGCTGGAAAGGCTTCCGTCCCGACCCAAACCAAGGTTGTTGTCCGCGCCGGTCACGCTTAAAATATCCGGGTTTCCCGTAAGTTCTTCCCGTAACAGTTGTACCACATTGTAACTCTGTTTTTTGCCATTTAAGGGTATAGAGATCACTTGTTCTTTGTTGTAACCCAAATCCTTGTTCCTCATAAAATCCAATTGACCGTTCAAAACCAAAGTTCCGCTGATCAAAATAATGGCTATGGCAAACTGCACTACAATGAGTCCATTGCGCAATCTATTCTTACCAAGGTCTAATTTGCCTTTTAAGGCTTTCAGAGCACCCAATTTACTCATCAACAATGCCGGATATCCTCCTGCTATCAAGGTGATACAAAAAATAACCAGTCCAAAAATTAGAATTACTTCTGGTTGGGCAACATCGGCGAAAGTGGCCTTGGTATTAAAAAGTGTCTTAAATGGGTTCAATAGCATTTGGCTCACCATTAATCCCAGTACGATGGACAATGCAAAAACAAATAGACTCTCCATCCAAAACTGAAAGAACAATTGCTTTTGTATAGCGCCCAAGGTTTTACGCATGCCAACTTCCTTTAAGCGTTTCTCGCTAAGGGCAATGCTCATGTTTATAAAGTTTGCGCTAACTATAAAAATAATTACTATGGCAATGCACAAAATTATAATTGGAAATGTACGGTTCGCCTCCGCCACTCCGGTATTATAAGATACAAAGTGTAAATCGGTTATGGGTGTCAAATGGAATTGCTTGTAATGGCCTTCCGCATTGGGTTGTGCACCATCCCTAATATCGCTTTCTATACTTTCTTGGTAATGGAGCGAGGTAAAGGCCTCTGTACTCTGCTCAAACTGTATTGGGTCCACCCCATTTTCCAATTGAAGATAAATTGGGTGGAACTGGGAATCCCAGCGATCAATGTTGGAAAGATATTCCGGATGGTTCTCAAATGGAATCACTATCCCAAAATCGATACTGCTATTGGCCGGGGTATCCTTTAAAATGGAAGCAATCGTAAATGGCTTTTCTTCTCGTCCGATTTTTATGGAAATCGTTTTTCCGACCACATTATCCACGGTGCCGAATATTTTTTTTGCGGTCTTAACGGTAATTCCAACAGAATTCTTCTCTGGCAAAGGATTTCTTGTATCATCCCACAAGGTTGGATAGGTAAAAATTTTAAAAAATTCCGGATCAACATACTCGGCATCCAAACTCAGCTCCTTGGTATTGTAGGTGACCAAAACATCCTCGCTCACAGTTCTTGCGATATATTTTATGCCAGCAACCTCCTCTTTAAGGGCTGGTGCCAAAGGAACAGGGTTGGACACACTTGCCTCTACTCCCCTTGGGGTTTGGTGGGATAAGTAAAGTTGATACGCCCCATCTTTATTTTTATGGAACTGGTCGTAGGAAAGTTCAAAAAGTGCCGTCATTACCAAGAGAATGGCCACAGCAAATGCGGAGGTCAATCCTATCATATTGGATAAGGTAAATATTCTGTTCTTGATAAGATTTCTCCAAGCGATTTTTAAATAGTTCTTGAACATACTATGGTTTTTTGATTGATAATTTTCGACTATTCGTTCCTTAGGCTATCCACGGGGTTGATCTTTGCCGTTTTATAGGTTCTGGCGCTGATCACCGCAATGGCCACCAATACCATTCCTAAGCCACCGGACATAAATACCCACCAGCTCATATTGGTTTTATAGGCAAAGTCCTGAATCCATTCTTGTATCAGGTACCACGAAATGGGCACAGAGATCGCAAAAGCAATTCCTACCAAAATCAAAAATTCCTTACAAAGCAATAGGTTCAATTGTGCAACATTGGCCCCCAACACTTTGCGAACCCCGATTTCCTTTACCCTGCGCTCCGTGGTATATACAACCAATCCCAAAAGTCCCATACAACTGATCAATATGGCCAATCCCGTAGCCCATTTTAGTAATTGAACCGTGCTTCTTTCGGTACGATAAAAATTCTTGACTATCTCATCCATAAACTGAAGACGCATTTCCTCTTCCGGATAAACTGTGGACCAAGCTTCCTCGATTTGTTTGATTGCAACGTCCCATTGTTCAGGATCTGGGCCCAGATCAAAATGCACACTATGGAAGGGCGAATAGTTGTCCCCGCCCCAATCCCCGGTCATTGCCATTGGGTTTATTCCTGATTTTAAAGAGCGTTGGTTAAAATCCTGCATAAGTCCTACTATCTGAATGTTCGTAGTGTCCAGTTTTAAAAATTCACCGACCACGTCCTCGGGGTTTTCAAACCCCATTTCCTTGGCAAAAGCTTCGTTTACGACATACTCCTGTATACTGTCGTTCAAACGATCACGACCAGATATGATGGGAATATTGTAGGTATCCAAATAATTTGCATCGCCCCACAGTATTTGAGTGGATTGATGCTTCTCAAGATCATCCTTAAAGTAATCGAGCACGGTGGACGTATAACTGTTCGAAGCCGGAGGGTCTCCTCCCAAACTAACTGAGGATAGTTGTTTGATTTCTTTTACTTGACTAAAAAAACGCTCTTTTTTAATCGCTGATCGATCGTTCCGTGGAACGGTAACAAATGCTACGGCATCGGTTTTAATGCCCATGTCGGTGTTCATTACATAATGCAGTTGTTTGGCCACCAAAAGGGTCCCAATGATAAAAACCTGTGCGACCACAAATTGAAAAACCGTTAAGGTCTTCCGCAATCGTACACCTTGATCTCCTTTGGAAAATTGACCTTTTAAAACAAATGCCGGTCGAAACCCGGATAGCACAAAAGCAGGATAAAACCCGGACAATATGGCTACCAGGACAACTAGACCAATAATTCCAAGTATCCCAACAAAGGAATAAAGCACGGAGAGTGAAATATCTCCAGGCAAAAAATCTGAGAATTGCCGGAGGAGAAAAGGTGCCAGTACCAGAGATAACGCTGCCGCTATACTGGTTAAAATGAATGATTCAAACAAAAACTGCCGAATCACCTGCTTTTTGGAGCTGCCCAGTGTTTTGCGTATTCCTATTTCTTTTGCCCTTGTGAGTGCTTGTGCCGAATTAAGGTTAATAAAATTGGCACATCCCAACAATAAAAGGAACAAAGCCACAAACCCTAAACTCTTTAGCACTTTTATACTCGCAACGTGTTCCGAATTATTGAAAGGATACTCAGCGTATTCCCCGCCAAAATGTATTTCGGAAAGGGGTTGCATAAGAAAAGTGCGTGTTTCGTTCTCGGCCCAAGGCGCTTTATTTTTATGCTCTTTGGCCAATGCATCCAAACGGGATCGTATGGCTACTATACTTGCCTTGTCCTTTATCTTAAAAAATAATTGGTTTCCTGAACTGGTACTGTTCCATTCATTATTTGTTTCTATATCGGGCAGGCCAAACATTTTGGCCGATGCCATGGACATAAACTCACTAAACCTTAAATCGCTGTTCTGGGTAAAATTGGCTACCACGCCCGTTACTTTTACCGGAATGGAATCGTTATACATCAACGTTTTACCTACAACAGTCCCTACTTCCGTATGCGGGAAGTATTTTTCTGCTGTTTTTCTTGTGAGTACCACTTGGGCAGCTTCGGCAAGTGCCGACTCCTTGTCTCCAGCAATCCAATCGTAGGTAAACAACTGAAAGTAGGTATTATCCGCTAAAATGGAGTTTTGAATGTTCTTAAATGTGAGGTCCAAGTTCTTGTTTTCAACTTTTGAAAAACTTGCATTTCTAAAGTGAGTGGCCAATTCCACCCCAGATACTCCTTCTTGAAAAGTACGGGCCAACGGTAGGGCGACCCCTCGATTGGAAAACGTATTTCCGTGGGATTCCCACTCCGTCGTTAACCGGTAAATTCTGTCCTTATCTTTATGAAAGGTATCGAACGTAAAATCGTAATGGACAATTGAACCGATCACCATCGTAGCACAAATACCTATGGAAAGCCCCAGTACATTGATCAAGGAAAAGAGCTTGTTCTTTAATATACTCCGCAAAGCGATTTTAAGATAGTTTACGATCATTTTACTTTTTTAATTTGTTTCCTTTATTCTGCCCTTAGGCTCTTCACCGGATTCACAATGGCTGCCTTTATACTTTGGTAGCTCACGGTTACAAGTGCAACGCCGACAGCCAACAATGCGGACAGGGCAAAAATCCACCATGGAATATCGATTCGGTACGAGAAATCCTGTAGCCAACGGTCCATGGCATACCAGCCCAATGGCAAGGCTATGACCACCGCAAGTCCCACCAGTTTTAAAAAGTCCGAGGACAAACGGTAAACTATCTGTCCCACGCCTGCTCCCAGTACTTTTCTTACACCGATTTCCTTTACGCGTTTTTGAGCATTGAATGTAGCTAGGCCCAAAAGTCCAAGACAGGCAATAATAATGGACAATATGGTGAAGATCATAAAAATCCTTCCCAGTCTCTGTTCCGCATCGTAGCTGGTGTTAAAAGAATCGTCCATAAAATAGCTGTCGAATGGCTGGGTAGGCGCCATATTCCTCCAAATATTCTCAATTTCGGTAAGAGTTCGGGACACATCGCCTCCATTTAGCTTTATGGCCAAGTTGCTGGCAAATTCCGCTCCATTGAACAGAGCAAGAGCCCCTACTTCTTCTCTTAATGTCTCAAAATGAAAGTCTTTTACCACTCCAATTACGGTTGATAAGGTCCCCTCTTCCAAATTATTTACAAATTGGGTTCCGATAACGGTTTCCGGTGTTTTTCCGAGTATGGAGACCGCTTTCTCGTTCACAATTATGGCCAATGAGTCTGTGGCGAATTTATCGAGATCGAAAGTTCGTCCGGAAACCAAGGAAAGTCCAATAGTAATCAAATAATCATCGTCCACGGCCCATTGTTGCATGTTGATGGATTTTTTCTGGCTGCGGTCTTCTGCCAACAAATAAGTGCCGCTGCTGCGGGCCGAAGGTGTGGGCAAAAAGCTGCTCAATGTGGCATTGTCTACTTGACTAAGTCGTAATACGGCATCTTTAAATGCTTGTTTTCTTCCTTCGAGTGCGTTTACTCCACCTATGATCAACACTTGGTTCTTTCCATACCCCAGATCTTTGCCCTGGATAAATCTGAGTTGTTGAAATACGGTGAGTGTGCCCATGATCAAAAACACCGATATACTAAATTGCAGTATGACCAGGGCATTCCTTACCCTTCCACCGCCGATGGCGTTGTCCCCTTGCCCCTTAAGTACTTTTGCCGCTACAAAACGTGACATAAAAAAGGCAGGATAACTTCCGGAAAACAGACCAAGAACCAATGCGGCAATAATCAAAATCAGCCAAAAAATTGGATTGGAAAAAGGAACGGACAATTCTTTTCCTGAAAGCTCATTATAAAAAGGAATGGCAATATAGGCCACGATTATGGCAAATATCAGGGCCCCCATGGCAATAAGTCCAGACTCCGTTAAAAACTGACCTATCAATCCGCTGCGCTGGGACCCCAATGTTTTTCTAATTCCTACTTCTTTTGCTCGTTTTAGGGAATGCGCCGTGGAAAGGTTCATAAAGTTAACACTGGCCAATACCAGTAAAATAAGAGCAATGGCTCCTAGAATATACACGTTTTTGATATCGCTCACGGCACTGAACTCCGGGTTTCTTCCAGAATGTAAGTGAATGTCGGTCAAAGGAATGGTGGAATAGTTCACATAATTGCCTGAATCCAGAAATTGCTGTTCCGTAATTCCCGGAAAAAACCGCTGTGCGTAGGGAATCAAATATCTTCCCACCATGGCCTGTAACTCATTTTGTATGTCGGTTCCAGTGGTGCCGGGCACCAATTTTATGAAGGTAAAATAATTATGGTTGCCCCATTCGGCCAACTGGGCATCCTCATATCCGGACATGGCCAAGAAAAGAGGTTTGTCCTTAAAAATTGAGTTCTTCGGCAAGTCTTCCAGTACACCCGTTACGGTGTACAAATCTTGATCATTGATCACAAGTGTTTTTCCTACGGCCCGATCTATGGGAAAGTGTTTTTCGGCAGCAGTTCTTGTAATCACCATTGTATTGGGCTCTGTCAATGCGGTTCGCTTATCACCATACAGCAATTCAATGCCGAACATATCGAAAAACGTAGAGTCGGCATAGGATACTTGGGGCTCCCGAACATTGTCTTTAGCGTTTTGGGAACGAATAAAAACACCTCCTATATTTCGAAACCTTGTGGCCATCTCCACTTGGGGTATGTCGTTTACCATCGCTCCTGCCATGGGTGCCGATACCTCGGCATTTTCTTCCGCTGCACCGCCGAACTTCATATCCGTATTGATGCGATAGATGCGTTCCGCGTCCGTGAACATTTTATCATGGCTCAGGTCATCATAAATGTAAAGGCCGAGCAAAAGCCCACCAGCCATTCCTATTGCTAATCCGAAAACATTGAGAAAGGTGAAGAATGGCTGCTTTTTAAGGCTTCTCCAGGCTATTTTTAGATTGTTCCTAAACATGGTGTTCGTTTTTGATTGATGTAGTTATTACTCCTACAGAATTGATGTTATTCTGTTCGTAAACTTCGGGCCGGGTTGGATTTTGCCGCCTTGATCGCCTGAAAACTAACCGTGATTATGGTTACGGCCATGGCCCCGATCATGGCCAGGACAAAAATCCACCATTTCAATATCACACGGTAGGGATACTCTTGTAACCACCCGTTCATTACATAATAGGCAATTGGCACTGCAATAAAGCAGGAAATGATCACGAGCTTTAAAAAGTCCTTGGACAACATGTTCCACACATTAAATACAGATGCTCCCAGCACTTTTCTTACCCCAATCTCCTTGGTTCGCTGTTCCGCCACAAAAGAGGTTAGACCGAACAGTCCCAAACAACTGATCAAAATGGCCAGAGCGGTAAAAATGCCCGAAAGTCGACCAATGCGTTCCTCCGCTGCAAATTTTTCGCCATATTCCTCATCAACAAAATCATAATGAAAAGGGATATTTGGGAAGTGTTCTTTAAAAACCCTTTCGATTATCGCAATATTTTGACTGGCACTTTGGTTGGGGTTCAATCTCATATTATAATATGAGCCATTTCCGTGCCTGTCGAATACATACATACCTTGTTTTACTGGTTCGTATGGGGATTGGGCAATCATGTCCTGAACCACTCCAATGATCTTCATGGGTTCAAATGGGTCTTCGGTGTCGGAGTCCGTAATAAACTTGCCTACCGGGTCCTGGAGTCCCATATATTTTACGGCAGTTTCATTTATGAGCACGGCTGTGGAATCGGAAGCAAAATCTCTTGAGAAATCACGCCCTGCCACAATTTTTAAATTCAGGCTTTTTGCATACTCGGGAGATACCTCGGTCCATGCAAGATCTTCTTGAAATCCTTCTGGTTTTCCTTCCCATTTGAATCCGCTCCGATTGGACCAAATATTGGTTGTGGGTGCACTTGAAGTGGACATTTCTGTCACTGCTCCAGAGTTTGTGAACGCTTCTCGCATCAATTCAAACTTTCCCGTAAAATCTTCGCTCATGGTAGGCACTTGAATCAATCCTTCCTTATCGTAACCAATAGGTCGGTTTTTGGCATGATTGATTTGTTGCATTACGATTACTGTTCCGATAATAAAGGCCACGGAAACCGTAAACTGCACTACGACTAAGATTTTTCTTGGCAAGCCTGAATGTTTGCCCGCCTTAAAGGTGCCCTTTAGAACATCTACGGGTCTGAACGAGGAAAGGTAAAGTGCCGGGTAACTGCCGGCCAGAAGCGCTGTGAACAAAATAAATGCCAAGGAGGCGCCCCAAAATCCCAATGATAGCCAAGGAAACTCAATCTTTTTTCTGGCCAAATCATTAAATCCGTTTAGAGATAGCACAACAATCACAATAGCGATAAAAAAAGCAAAAAGCACAACTAAAAAGGACTCGCCCAAAAATTGATTGATCAACTGGCCCCGCTGTGACCCTATTGATTTTCTGATGCCTACTTCCTTCGCTCTTTTCTCGGATCGTGCGGTACTAAGGTTCATAAAATTGATACATGCCAACAAAAGGACAAAAACACCGATTATCCCGAACAACCATACATATTTTATTCTGCCACCGACCTGCTTTCCGTTCTCGAACCGAGATCGTAAGTGCCAGTCTTCCATTGGCAACAAAAACAATTGAGGATTAAATTCAACGGTGTCCTCGTTCAGGTTTTTCTTAACATTCCGAATCTTTTCCGTTACGGTTTCCATCGTTGTATTATCGGCTATCTGAACAAACATTTGAAACGAGTTGTTCCCCCATTGGTCCTCGGCATTTTTTATCCATTCGTTGATGGATACGTATTTATCCCAAGGCATTAAAAAATGAGTGTCGTTAAAGGATGTATTGAAAGGAATATCCTCGTAAACCGCTGTTACCATCATGTCGTATTGACTGTTTACCTCTATAGTTTTGCCAATAGGGTCTTCATTTCCAAAAAGTGCTTCTGCAGTAGATTCGGATAGCATAATGGAATTAATTTCCCGAATTCCGTCCATTTCGCCCTTTAAAATGTTTAGGTCCAACATTTCGGGCGCTTCCCTTTGTGTAAAGTTTCCTTCTCTGGAAATACTGGTTTCTTTATACTTTAGATACTGGGGCGTGGTCCATGAAGACATCACCATATGCTTAAAATTATCCATATAACTTTCCCGAAATGCCGTTTCCAAAGGGCGTGGTATCGCAGGGCCTGTTCCGGTTTCACCGTTAAAGGTCTGTGATTGGAACACCTGGGCTATCCGGTTTTTATTGGAAAAGTAGCTGTTGTGCGAAAGCTCGTCCATGATCCACAACCCTATGATCAGGGCTACGGCCATGCCAAGGGCCAGACCTCCTACATTGATTATGGTATATCCCTTGTTCTTGGTAAGGTTCCTCCAGGCAATTTTTAGATAATTCTTAAACATGATCGATGGTTTTTTGATTGATTTATTCTGAACGTAAACTTTTTACCGGGTTGACCCTGGCTGCTTGAATTGCCTGAAAACTTATGGTCACCAAGGCAATGATTATGGCAATGGCCCCTGCTATGGCAAATGCCCAAGCATTTATGGAAATACGATAGGAATAGCCCTCCAGCCAATTCTGCATTAAGAACCAGGCCACTGGAACGGCAATGATTATGGCCATGAGGACCAATCGCATAAAATCTTTGGACAGTAGGCCAACAATTCCGGTTACACTAGACCCCAACACCTTACGTACACCAATTTCCTTTCTACGTTGGTCTGCGGTAAAGGCCGACAGCCCGAACAATCCCAAACAGGAGATGAATATGGCCAGCAATGCAAAAATTTGCGAAAGGCTTCCTATTAATTTTTCGCTCTTAAATTTGGCATCGTAAGCATCATCCACAAATTCGTATTCAAAAGGAAAAGCTGGGTTGAACTTTTTCAATGATGCCTCCATAGTTGCCAAAGCCGTTGCCGTTGCTATACCGGATTTGGCCTTCACATACATAAAACGGGCTTCGCTCGGGTCGTTAAAAAATATAACGGGGTCACTGGTTCCGTACATATCGTCGTATAAATAATCTTTCACCACCCCGATTACAGGATAGTCCTCTTCCACGGTTTTACCAATGGCACTTCCACTCCCCATCAATTTTGCAAAAGATTCGGTCACGATGATATTGGTACTGTCCTGAGCGGGATTTTTACTAAACCCTCTTCCTTCAATAATTTCCATTCCTGCGGTATTGAAAAAATCGGATGTGATATTCCTCACCGAAACCAGGACATTTTCGGTATCTACGCCCCCCTGCCATTTGAGCCCCGATGTATTGTTGCCCCCGGAAAGGATGTCGGAATTGTTCAGCCCGATGCTTTCTATATTGCCCGATGCCTTCATTTCCTCTTCAATAGGAACAAAATTTTTGATCATATCCCCGGTCACTGGTATTTTGACCAGGTTTTCCTTATCATAACCCAAATCGCGTGCTTTTACATGCTGTATCTGTTGGTAAACGATAATGGTACTGATAATGAACACAATGGAAACTACAAATTGGGCGGCGACCAATCCTTTTCTAATGAATGCTGCGCTCCCTTTTGTTATTCGTGTCCCTTTTAGCACCTCCACCGGCATAAAAGAGGACAAATAAAAGGCTGGGTACCACCCTGCAACAATACCACATACCAATGTAATGCCGGCCAGAGTAAGTAAATGGACAGGGTCCAAAAGCCGTAGCTCCAATTGCTTATCGATAAGTATATTAAATTGCGGCACCAGTAATTTTAACAACAGTATGCTCACAAAAGTGGAGATGGTTGCGGTTATTATGGCTTCTGCCATGAATTGTGAGATCAACCCCTTTCTTCCGGACCCCAATACTTTTCGCACTCCAACCTCGTTGGCCCGCTTTTCGCTACGGGCAGTTGCCAAGTTCATGAAGTTGATACAGGCGATCAACAATATAATGATCGCGATAAGGCTGAAAAGCCGAACGTAGGTAATTTGACCTCCTACGTTTTTTCCTCCTTCAAAAGTGGACCTTAAATGCCAATCTTTCATTGAGAACAAAAAGGCAACGGTTTCATCATCTTCTGTCTTTTCGGGAAGTATTTGCTTCACTTTCTGATTGACAACATCAAAATTTGCTTCGGGAGATAGTTCCACAAAAGTGTCAGAAAAATTAGCTCCATATTCCTTCATCCAATCCTTCCCTTTGGCAAAACGTTCAAAAGGAGCTACCCAATCAAAACCATAGGTCACGTTTTTGGGCAAATCTTCATATACCCCCGAAATCGTATAATTGGTATCGTTATTTATTTTAACCACTTTACCAATGGCAGAAGCATTTCCCCCAAATAATTGCTTTGCAGTTTCTTGTGAAATGATGATGGCATCCACCTCATTGAAAGCGGTTTCCAGGTTGCCTTCAACAAAATTTAAGCTGAACATGCTCAAAAAATCAGGATCTGCAAATCGTCCGTATTTATTGACCGATATTTCATTTACCCTAAATAAAAGATCTTCGCCTTTTGTTCTAGCAGCACCAATAATACCGGGTACTTCCTGTTTCAAAACTTCGGCCAACGGACCGGGAGTGGCCTCAAAAAAGGTTCTCCACTCGCCATCGTACTGCTGATTGGTGGGTATATAATACACCACATCCTGTTTCGCAAAATTCTTATCGTACCCTACCTCATCCTCTACCCAGAGCAAGATCATGGCGGCACATGTAATACCGATAGTCAGTCCAAAAATATTCAGCATGCTATAGCCTTTATTTTTCCAGAGGTTTCGCCATGCGATTTTTAGGTTGTTCTTGAACATGATTATGGTTTTGATTTATTTGATTGTTTTTTTGATTGACCCTTTGCTTCGACTACCTGGCTGCGGCAGTCTGGCGCTCGACATAAACTCGATCAGGGCAGGTGAATAAACTCCTATACCATACTTTTCATAGGTTTGTTTTGGCTCTCGGTCACAATTTGACCGTCAAATAGGTTAATGACCCTATGCGCATAGTGTGAGTCGCGATCGGAGTGAGTTACCATTACAATAGTGGTCCCTTCTTGGTTGAGTTCGGTCAACAGGTTCATTACCTCTATTCCGTTTTTGGAATCCAAGTTACCGGTCGGCTCATCCGCCAATATCAATTTTGGATTGGTTACTACTGCTCTTGCTATGGCCACCCTTTGTTGTTGCCCTCCGGATAGCTGTTGTGGAAAATGTTTTTCCCGATGTGCGATCTTCATCCGTTCCAAAACTTTCAACACCTTTTCCTTGCGTTCAGCTTTGTTCATCTTAAGGTAGATCAAGGGTAGTTCTACATTCTCAAAAACCGTTAGCTCATCGATCAGGTTAAAGCTCTGGAAAACAAATCCGAGATTTCCTTTTCTAAGTTGGGTACGCTGGCTTTCTTTTAGGCCGCCGACTTCGTGTCCGGCAAAATTGTAACTTCCCTCGGATGGATTGTCCAGCATGCCGATAATATTCAACAGGGTTGATTTACCACATCCAGAAGGGCCCATGATTGCGACGAATTCACCTTCTTCCACTTTTAGATTTACGCCGTTAAGCGCCAAGGTTTCCACTTCTTCCGTTCGAAAACTCTTTTTTAGGTTTGTTATCTGTATCATTTTTGATGGTTGTTTTTTTCGATTTATTGTAAAGACTGTTCGTTTTTGATGATTGTTACATAGGCTTGGATCATTTCAATACGATCCGCTCGGCATCGCCAAAACTATCGTAGTTGCTGGTAATGACCTGTTCTCCTGGCTGAAGCCCTTCCAAGACCTCATAATATCTTGAGTTTTGTTTTCCCAATCTTATGTTTCGCCTAATGGCTTCGTTCCCGTTTGGGTCTACAACAAAAACCCATTGTCCTCCGGTGCTTTGGAAAAATCCTCCTTTCGGCAATAAAAGCGCATCGTTGGACTCCCCTAGTTGTAATCTGATATTGTAGCTCTGTCCGGCACGGATGGTTTCTGGCTTGTCATCCACAAAGACCAGATCCACCCGGAACCTTCCGTTTCTCACCTCAGGGTACACTTTTCGCAATCGCAATTTGTATTCGTTCCCATTACGCTCCAAAGTGGCCGAAAGATCTCTTTTTACGCGATCTATATAATGTTCGTCTATATCCGCTTCAATTTTAAAATCGGTAAGTACATTAATCTGCCCTATGCGTTGTCCCTGTGAAATATTTTGCCCTATTTCAGCATCCAAAAAACCCAATTGTCCGTCGGCGGGGGCGCGAACATTTAGGTGGTCCAAGCGATCATAGACCATGGAAAGTGTTTTTTGCATCCTTGCGAGGTCGGCATCCAATCCAGTTAATGATGTTTTGCGCAATTCATCGTCCTGCTCTGTTTGGAGCTTAACAATATCGTATTGTTTTTTGGCCAGTTCGTAGTTTTCTTTGGACAGTAGGTAGGTTTCCTTGGATATTAGTTCGTCTTTGAACAATTCTTGGTTCTGCTCGTAGTTACGTTTTAAGCGTTGGAGATCGTACTCTGCTGTGGCCAAGGACCTTCTACCTTCTACCTGTCTGGAATCAAAAGTGAGCTTGGTAGATCGTAGATCGTTCTGTTTTAGGGCCAAGTTACTTTCACTGGCCAAAATTTGTTCGTACAGGGCCATGTTTTCCAGTCTTAGGATAATGTCCCCTTTTTTTACCATGGAGCCTTCCTCTATCAGTTTTTCGGAAACCCGTCCGCCTTCGTAGGCATCCATATAAATAGTAGCTATCGGCGCCACATTGCCATTAATGGTAATGTAGTCGTCAAACTTGCCATCGGTAACCGTGGAAAGTGATAAACGTTCTTTTTCGGTTCTAAAAGTGGACATGGAACTGGCAAATACCAATTTATAACCAACAAACAATAGTAATATCCCCAAAGCGATGTAGCCGTAGTGTTTGAGTTTAAGTCCTTTCTTTTTTTCTAATTGTATATCCATGGTATGTTTTAGTTGATATTGAAAATGGGCAGCCCGTTATAAAAATCTATGGTACTTTGATTTACTTTAAGTCTTAGGCCTACTTGCAGGTTCTGGTTCTGTGCAACTCCGTACAGATTTTTTGCCTGAAAAAGTTCCAATGCGTTGATCAGTCCTTTTTCGTAACGTTTTTGTGCAATGTCAAACGCAATTTTTTGAGATTCCACTTGTTTGGCACTCTGTTCGTACTCGGCAATTAGGGCCCTGTTGTCCTGCACCAATTGTTGTAATAATTGAAATAGTTCCTGCTCTTGTATCTCTAAATTGTTCTTGGCCTGCATATAGGCTATTTTCTGTTGCTTTACCCGTGAGTGATTGGACCATCCACTACTGATCGGAATGTTCAATTGCGCTCCTACAAATTTGGACTGATTGTCCGTAAACTGTGTTTTAAATGGAATCACCTCTCCGTTCTGATCCACGTTCGTTTCGAAATAACTGGTGCCGTAACCCGCAAATAAAGATAAAGAAGGATATAAGGAACCCCTTGTGGCCTGCATTTGCTTTTTTGCGGCCGTGACCCGGTATTCCTGTGATTTTACCAACGGCACAAAATCTCTTGCTGTTTTGTACAGCGAGTCCAGGGAAATCCCCTCTTCCATGGCCGCCATTTCCTGGCCCATGGTTTCCTGCAGTTGTATATCGGACGCTCCGGTCCAGTTCATTTCTTGGATCAATACCAGTTTGGCATTGGTAAGTTGGTTCCTGTTTTGGGTCAATAACAGTTTATCCCCCAATAGATTGGATTCTGCTTCGTAAAGATCGGCGCCGGCCATTAAGCCCAATTCCACCTGCTTGGCCACCAAGTCGTAATTTCCTTGCGAAATTTCGAGCTGCTCCAGGGAATTGGCCACCAACCCTTCAAAAAACTTAATATCGTAATACGCGCTCATTACCCTAAAGGCCAACAAAAATTTTTCCTGTAATATATCTTCTTGGGTAGCCTTGTAGATAAATTTGGATGCGCGGATAGTATTCAATTTTTGAAAGCCCCGGAACAGATCCAAATTGGCGTTGAGTGAATAATTATTGCTAAAAAAATCCGTGTTCACAAAATCGTTGGTCTGTGGGTCTGCGGACCTACCATATCGAATGGTGTAGTCGGCCGAGCCGGAAACAGTAGGCAACAAATCCCTGACCGACTGTCTGTAGGATTCTTTGCTGGAATCATTATTATATGTAGTGTTCTTTACCTGTAGATTGTGTTCAATGGCATAGTCCACACATGCTTCCAAAGTCCACAACTTTTGCGAGAACGCTACCACGGATGTGATAAGAAATAATGATGTTATGTATGTTTTTAATCTCATAATGATATCCTGTGCCAAATTCAAGGCTATTCTTGTGCCAAAATAAATTATTGTTGATTACCAGACAGTTGCACCCGTAAAGTTATAATATGCTTGAATGAGGTGTAAAAATTTTGTACAAATTTTGTCCAAATATTTTACACTTGTGGCATTTGTACTCTGGCATTTACTAGTTTTAAAAAAGAATAGGAAATAGTAGTCTTATGGTCGATGCCAATATTTTAGTGGTTGATGATAACAAAAGCGTACTGAGTGCTTTGGAAATTCTTTTGCAGTTTGAGTACAAAAGCGTCCAAACGATATTCAATCCCAACCAGATCACTTCTTTTCCAAACTTGGAAAAAATAGACATTGTGCTTCTCGACATGAATTTTTCTGCCGGTGTCAACACCGGGAACGAAGGACTGTTCTGGCTCAACGAGATAAAAAAACGATCCCCGGACACCTCAGTAATAATGATGACAGCCTATGGAGCCGTGGATTTGGCGGTAAAGGCCCTGAAGCAAGGAGCGTCCGACTTTGTATTGAAGCCATGGAACAACGAACGTTTAATGACCACCGTAAAATCCGCCCATGAGCTTAGAAAGTCCAAACAAGAAATAAATAAGCTCAAGAAAAAAGAGAACCATCTAAAACAGGTCATTAACGAGGGAAGAAATTATATTATCGGCCAATCCAAAGCACTTACCACGGTGTTGAACTTAGTGGCAAAAGTGGCAAAAACGGACGTTAACGTACTGATTACCGGCGAAAACGGCACTGGAAAGGAACTAATTGCTCGTGAGCTGCACAGATTATCGACCCGAAAAGAAGAAGTTTTTATTCCGGTAGACATGGGGTCCATAGCCGAAAACTTGTTCGAAAGTGAACTTTTTGGGCATGTTAAAGGATCATTTACCGATGCCAAAGAAGATAGGGCGGGTAAATTCGAGGCCGCACACCAAGGTTCGCTTTTTTTGGATGAGATTGGTAACCTTTCCCTACAAATGCAGGCAAAACTATTGTCCTCCATCCAAAACAGAACAGTGGTAAGGGTAGGCTCGAACAAACCTATCGATGTGGATATTCGGCTTATCTGTGCCACCAATTGCAATTTGGAGCAGATGGTCGCCAATGGATTGTTCCGCGAAGATCTATTGTACCGCATCAATACCATTCATATCGAAGTCCCTCCCCTCAGAGATAGGGGTGATGATATTTTAGTGTTGGCAGACTTTTTCCTCAAAAAATTTGCCCATAAATATGATAAAGGGGGTCTAAGGATAAATCAAACTGCACAGGAAAAACTCCTGGAATATGCATGGCCAGGCAATGTTCGTGAATTACAACATACCATGGAACGAGCGGTTATCCTATCCGATGGCAATGTTTTAAAGCCTTCGGATTTTCTGTTGCACGCCAAGCCCATGCAATCTATGGACAACGAGCCTATGACCCTAAACGAGATGGAACAGCAAATGATTCTGAGGGCGCTGGAACAAAATGAAGGAAACTACAGTGCGGCCGCGGAGCAACTGGGCATCTCGAGACAAACGCTCTACAATAAACTGAAGAAAAAAGGTGACTGATGGCAAGTAGAAACTTTTATATTCAAATGATCATACGGGTGTTATTTCTCACCTTTACTGCACTTGTTCTGGCATTCTCAGTATCAAAACAATGGTATTTTACTTTAGGTATCTCTGCCGTCGCTTTGATTTTACTCGTGTTTTCCCTGATCACTTTTTTAAACCGCACCAACCGAAAAATCGCTTACTTCTTCGATGCAATAAAAAACGAGGATTTTACGCTACGATTTCCCGAGGGCGTTACCATTGAATCTTTTAAAGAGCTGAACAAAAGCCTAAACCGGGTAAATGGTTTAATACAAGAAGTACATGTACAATTACAGGTCAGGGAGCAGTACTATCAAGAAATATTGAAACAGGCCAGTATTGGTATAATGACCTATAATGACAAGGGACATATTCTATTTGCCAATCCTACCCTGGAACAACTATTGGACTACACTCCCTTAAACCACATAAAACAGCTCAAACAAGTGGACGAAAATCTATATCGGATTTTTAAAAATTTTAAGCCCTTTGAGCGCAAATTGTTTCAGTTGACCAACGAACGGGAACAAACCCAATTGGCATTAAAATCGACGCACTTGTCCTTGGATGGACAGTCTTTGCTGTTGGTAGTGGTTCAGGATATCCATAAAGAACTGGATGAAAAAGAGACCGAATCTTGGGTGCGGCTTATCCGAGTGCTTACCCATGAGATCATGAACACCATTACGCCCATTGCCTCCATATCGGACTCCATTATTAAATATTATAGTAAAGGTGGAAAAATTACACCAATGGCAGAGTTGGAGGAAAGTCAGATAAAAAATACCTTGAAAGGGCTGGAAGTGATCAAAGAACAAGGAAGCGACCTAATGGATTTTGTACAATCTTACCGTAGCCTTCTACATGTGCCCGAACCCAATAAATCGTTGGTCAAGGGCAAAGACCTCTTGGAAAAGATCAATGTGCTCATGTCTGCAAGATTATTGGATGGGGAAAGCGAGTTCAAGGTGTTTTGCAAGCCCGAAGATTTAGAATTTTATATTGATGAAAAGCAAATAGGCCAGGTCTTGATCAATTTGGTCAAAAATGCGCTTCAATCCGTAGAGTATGCCGATAATGGTAAGGTCCATGTAATGGCCGGCATAGACACCAATGGCTCCAAATATATTGAGATACTGGACAATGGCCCTGGAATTTCTCCCGAAATGATGGATGAGATCTTTGTTCCCTTTTTTACCACAAAAAGCGAGGGGACCGGTATTGGTCTAAGCCTATCCAAAAGAGTAATGCAATTGCACGGCGGAAACATACAGGTGCGGTCCATTCCCAAAAAGGAAACCGTTTTTCGACTAACTTTTGCGTAACAATATGGTGAAAGAAGAGCTTTTAAAATTCTGCAGGAACTCTGTTGAAGAAAGAGCGGCCCGGCTTAAAAAGCAAAGCGATGGACTCCAAGAATCCTTAGGTTCCGAGACCAAAAGTTCTGCAGGTGACAAGCATGAGACCGGGCGGGCAATGGTGCAACTGGAGCAGGAAAAGCTGGCCCAACAATTACAAGAACTTGAAGCTACCCGGAGCATTCTCCATAAAATTAAGATTGATGCGCCTTCTGGTAAAATCCGGTTGGGCTCCTGTGTGGAAACCAGTATGGCCCACTATTTTATTGCCATTTCTGCTGGAGTGTTCGAACAAGCAGGAGAGAAATTCTATTGTATTTCGACAAGTGCGCCCATTGCCCAATTACTTATGGGCAAGGAAAAAGGAGACACTTTTGTTTTTAATGGAAATACGCACCAAATTACCAAGGTTGGCTAAAAGATTGTTTTAGGAATCCTCCTCCACAAGTTTCATTCCCGAACTTTTTTCGCGCTTAAAAACTATCACGATAAAAAGTACTCCAATAATGATCAAAAACACAATTTCCAGAGTGGACAACAACTGGTTCATGCCAAGAGATCTCTTGGAGCGCTGTGTCAATTGTTTTCCTTCGGACAATTGCACTGCAGAAAGTTCATCAAGATTGTTGCTAATGCTGTTCAGTACGGAAATAATTTTTTCTTTGTTGCCCTGATTGTCCTCCAATCTTTTAAGGGCCGCGTAATTTTCCCTTAACTCATCCAAATGTAGGGATTCATCAATGGTCAATTCGGTATTGGCGAAATCCACTAGGATGTTCTTGATATCCGGATGCTGTGGCATTTTATCCAAATAAACCGCATTGTTCGCCAAAAACAATTCCTTTTCGTGGAAATAATTGTTAAGGGTATAAATGTATTCCTGGACCACCAAACGATCTTCAAAAACCGAATCTACTCCTTGTTCCACGGTAGAAAAGTTTCTGTTGTTCAACCGGTTGGAAGCAAGTACCAATAAAAATGCCGCCGCCAATATAAATCCCGAATTAATACGTTGTTTTATGTTACCCATTGTGGCATTTTGTTTTTAAGGTGTTCAAATTCTGGTTGTTCCGATAATACAAATTCATTTTAAAATGAAAAATCCGCCCAGCCTTGCTAACCATTTATGAGCAAACCTAATAGCTTTTAGCTGAGCGGAAAACATCACAATCAAGCAATTATAATACACTCAACTCGCCAGACTCAAGTGCATTTTTTAAATTTGCTTTTACCACTGAATGGCTATTAAAAAATCTTTTGCCATCTGTTTTTTTAAGTTTTACCTCTACCACACCATCTTTGGTCTCTTGGATTTCGGTTACAACCACCTTGTTGCCGACCACTTTTTTAAAATCCGCTATCCCTCCTTTTTTAATAATGAAGTTGGCCCTGGGAAAATCAATGTGTTTAAATTGTGGCATGTCCGGCTTGCCGATCTCAAGTACATCGCCAACCTTGATATCTTGTGGTGTTACATTCTGTGCATGAATATTTACGGATGCTACCGCCATCAAAAATGTGAAAAGTAAAATTCTCATATCTATACTATTTAAGGTTAATAATTAAATGCCCAGTTCTTTTTAGACTTCAAAACTCGAGGATAATCGATGGTTTTTTGCCACATCAACAATCCTAAAGGATTGAACATCTGAAGGAAATCCAAATTGGATATGATCATCTACTGCATGTCCTACCAAATTGGCCCCGACCATACTCACTACTGAAACGGTTTTTTTATTGATATCGCCTTGGATGGATGGAACGAGTTGAAAAGTTTTCCGTGCTCCATATGTCGATTCCACTGTTACTTGGGAGTTTAATCGAACCACATCGTCCGGCATATCCATTTCATCTTCAACCATTGCCATTCCAATTTTTTCGCTCAACCGCTCCAGTGCATCTTTATGAGAGTAGTCCTCATAATACCTATAGAAAATAAGCAATTTTTTTAAGGTAACAAAGTCCTTTTTCTCCAAAATCAGCCTTCCATATTTCATTCTCAGTACTTAGCGAACAGGACACGAATCGCATCCAATATTTGGCAGGATAGCGCAAAGTATATGCCACAGGAAAGCGTTGTTAAATATTGTTGGCTTTATGTTGCTGACTACCAATTATTTATAATATGTTGATGTTGAAGAGATCTTTAGTAAATCGGGTAAAAAATACCCAGGTGGAACATTTTGACCCGGTCAAAGATGCCGGTTAAACTGCTAGAGAAATATTGCCCGCATAAAAGTTCGTTATGCACAGTTTCCACAAACCCCGGTAACTACACAATTGGCCTTTTCCATAACGTAACCAGCTGGCAATTTGATCTGTATTTCTTGATCTAAACAGGATATCGTGTCGCACGAAGTGCACCTAAAATGAAAATGGTGCTCCATAGGATCGTTTTGTTTGCACTTCTGAATAGCAAAGTATTGCTTTCCATCTTCTGCCACAATGCTATGCACCAATCCGTCTTCACAAAACTGGTTCAATATTCTATAAACGGTCGCCCTATTGATATCCAAATCTACCATACCCATGATCACATCATGGCTAATGGCCTCATCGCTCTTCAAAAGAATATCCAACACGGCTTGTTTTGATGGTGTATTTCTTCTTTTCATAAATTTATCGCGACTTTGTTGCAATAATATAAATTATTCATAATTTTGACAAAAGTTTTACGACCATCCTATAAGGATGGACAATATACAGCAGCTAAACACTTGTATCGGTTTTGGTGTTGTCGTAAAACAGCGAACCATTAAATACAATATATGAAAGCAAAAACACAAACTTACGATATTATAGCTATGACCAGTTCACTGATATGCGCAATACATTGTGCCGCTGTTCCCATTCTATTGTCGTTCTCGTCTTTGTCCAGCCTGCACTTTTTGCACAACCCAATTATCGAGTGGTCCTTTATTGGACTTGGAATTGTATTTGTATTTATATCGCTCTGGCCAAGCTATAAAAAAGCGCATCACAATTCAAGGCCATTGCTTATCGCGGCTGTTGGTTTCGGAATTATTGCCCTAGGACGACTGGATTTTAGCGAAGCTTGGGAAACGGTCAACACTGTAAGCGGTGCCATCTTGGTTTCTGTGGCCCACTTTGTCAATTGGAAAATTATGCCCTCAAAAGCTGACCACAAACACTGACAATTTTCAACTTTTATTCTTTGCCTCTTCAACTTTAAGGCCTCTTTAACATTATTTATAATAACTTTATTGCCTTATGCAACAAGGCTTCGTAAAACAAGGGATCGGCTTACTCTTTTTAACCATTTTTTTAATGGTCAAAATGGCTGGACTCCATGTTTTGGTCCACGATGAAGACCAAGACCAGTACGCCCACTGCATTGTTGGTGACCATATTATAAAAACACAACAGGCACCGGAAATTACACCATCGGCCACGGCATATGACCTTTTAGTTGAAGAACCCAGGCCCAAAAAACAAATATCACAGGAATATAGATTTATTACTGTTGGTATTTTAGCTTCCAGCCAGCTTTTCTGCAGGCCACCACCACTCACCACTTAGTACCTCAATATTTTCTGTTTATTGGTAATGGCGAGTGCATTTGCGCATATTTCTCCAAAACCAATGGTCGTAAACTATATGGGGAGCAAAATACCGTATAACAAATACGTAATTTGGCTTCTTACCCGCATTTTAGCCTATACTTTTCACATATAGATAGGGTTTTTGATAGAAATAATAAATAACCAACACCAAAATGATAACCACGAATAACCTTACCAAAAAATTTGGTGACTTTGTTGCCGTAGATAATCTTTCGATTTCGGTAAAAGAAGGTGAAATATTATGCCTGCTCGGCGCCAATGGTGCCGGTAAGTCCACCACAATAAACATGTTACTTAATTTTATTAAGCCAACCTCGGGCACTGCCGAAATAAATGGGATGGATGTAGTTAAGAATCCTCTAAAAACCAAGGAATTCGTCACCTATATCCCTGAAAACCTTATGCTGTACCCCAGCCTGACCGCTATTGAAAACCTGGACTATTTTTCCGGGATAGCCGGCAAAAAACTCTCATCGAAAACACTAACGGATTTTTTAAGCGAAGCTGGACTGCAAGAAACTGCTTTTAAAAAACGGATATCCACTTTTTCCAAGGGAATGAGACAAAAAGTAGGGATTGCCCTTGCTCTGGCCAAGGACACCAAGGTACTGTTATTGGACGAACCCACTTCCGGATTAGATCCCAAAGCCAGCAATGAGTTCGGTGAATTGTTGCAAAACCTTAAAAACAAAGGGGTTGCTGTTCTAATGGCAACCCACGACCTTTTCCGAGCCAAAGAGGTCGCGACCCATATCGGTATTATGAAAGATGGCCAACTTCGCCAACAATTTGTCGCAAGTGACATTTCGCTTCCAGAATTGGAAAAAGCATACTTGGATACGATGAACTATAAACAAGTATTGCCATGATCGTAAAAACCTTCATAAAAGAAAGCAAGGAACTTTGGCGAGACGGTCGAGTTCGTGTTGCGTTCGCCATTGTAACCATACTTTTGGGTATCGCAGTTTGGATCAGTGCACGGCAGTATCAACATATAAATGAGCAGTATCAAAACGCAAAGAGCGCAGAAAGGGCCATATGGGACTACCAAGGTGAAAAAAACCCACATTCCGCAGCACATTACGGCACATATGCATTTAAACCTAAATATCCTTTGTCCTTAGTGGACCAAGGTGTTGATAAGTACGTTGGAACCTCAATTTTTTTAACGGCCCACAACAGGAATGAAGCCCAATTCAGTGCTGCAGCGGATCAAACCGGATTAGCACGTTTTGGGGATCTTACACCAGATTTTATCTTGCTTTTCATAATTCCATTGTTGATCATTTTATTGGCATATAACAGTTTTACCAAGGAGAGGGAAATGGGTACCTTGACTTTATTAAAAAGTCAGGGCATTACGCCATGGAAATGGGCAATAGGTAAATGGAGCGCACTGTTTTTTCCGGTGCTCATTGCAACGATTGTTCTTTTTGTAATTGCTGGCATCGTGCTGTCCAACCTCAAAGATTTTGGTGTGTTCCGTTGGCAATCCTTATTCATTTTATCCTTGGTGTACATTGGATATTATATCATCTACTTAAATATTGTATTATTTATTTCACTGAAAGCAAAAAAATCCGGGATAGCCTTGGTGCTTTCCTTATCCGTTTGGATATTGGCCTGTTTGGCAGTGCCCAAGGCAGCCAGTAATATTGCCGAATCCAAACACCCCTATCCCACCCGACAGGAATTTGCTGCCAATGTTTTAAAGGACAAACAAAATGGCCTGGACGGCCACAACCCCTGGAGCAAAGAATCAAAAATGTTGGAACAGCAAGTATTGGCCGAGCATGGGGTGGACAGCCTGCACAAACTTCCTTTTAATTTTGATGCTTACCGAATGCAGAAAGGCGAGGAGCACGAAGCAGAAATATACGCCAAGCACTACAAATATTTAAAGGAACAATATTCAAAACAGTCCAGCCTTTATCAAAGTTTGGCAATAATATCCCCGTATTTGCCCACTCGTTTTTTAAGCATGGCAATTGCACGCACCGATTACTCCGCCCATTGGGATTTTTCGGATGCGGCAGAGGACTATAGAATTGCCACACAAAAGTTTTTGAACGACAATTTTGCACAAAATTCTTCCTACGGCGAATGGGACTATCGGGCCAATGCCAATTTTTGGGGCAAACTACCCGAGTTCAGCTATAATCCACAAGAGCTCAATGCAATCCTTACTACAAACGCTTCGAGTTTGTGGATTCTGGGTGCGTGGATCCTGCTTTCCTTTGGCGCTTTTCTTATAACCACAAAATCCATTTAACTATGTTACCATACAATTTTAAATACGAACTGCGCTTATTGTTGCGCAGCCGTTGGATTCAACTTTTGAGCGTATTATTATTGGTCCTTTTTGGTTTTTCCACCTATAATGGTAGTACAAAGGTCGAAAAACGAACAAATGATATTTATTCTGCCAAAAAAGAGGTTGAAGAAACCGACCGGGCCATGCTCAAATTATTGGATTCCGTTGAACGTGGTATGGAGGTGAGTGCCTCCCCATGGACCATTCCCACTAGTCCAATGGCCGTTGGGAACTATCACCCAAGGGTGGCGGCAATGGAACCCCAACCCATGGCTTTTGTTTCCACTGGGCAGGCAGATCTTTTTACCCATTATGTAAAACCAACGGTATCCGGGGATGATTTTGCCTTGAACTTTACCGAAATGACAAGTCCGGTTCAGCTTCTTTTCGGAAGCTTCGATCTGGCATTTGTAATTGTATACCTTCTGCCATTGCTTATTATTGCCTTTACCTATAATGTGCTTTCATCGGAAAAGGAGCAAGGCTCTTTGCGATTATTGGCCTCGCAGCCCATATCCGTTCGAAAATGGGTGTTTCAAAAATTGATTCTTCGCTTTTTCTGGTTGTCGATATTGGTAACACTTTCCTTGTATATCGTATTTCTCATCGTTGGTATTCAAGCACTGGATTGGCTGAGCGTTTTGAGCCTGTTGGGATTAACCTTGTGCTATATGCTGTTTTGGTTTGCCCTTGCATTTTTGGTCAACCTTTTTGTGGATAGTTCGGCAAAAAATGCCGTATCACTAATAATGCTCTGGGTAATTTTTGTACTCTTGACCCCTTCGGTACTCAATCAAACGGCAAGTACGCTTTATCCCATGCCTTCACGAACCATATTGATCAGTGAAATGCGGGAGCACAAAGCAGAGGCGACCAAAAAACAGGACGAGATCCTGGATAACTTTCTTAGGGACCATCCGGAATATGCAATTAACGATTCCACACAATCCAGAAACTTCTATCACCGGTATATGGCCTCTCAAAAAATTGTAAAAGAAGAATTAGAGCCCATAGTGGGGGAGTATGAAGATCAATTACAAAAACAACAAGAATGGTCCAGAAAATTACAATGGTTATCTCCTGCCATTGTGGTTCAGGAGTCGTTGAACCAATTGGCCGGAACATCCACCGCAGATTATGAAAATTATCGGGGACAAGTCATAGAATTTGCAGAAACCTGGAGAACGCATTTGATCACATTTTTATATAACAACGCAACATTTTCGCAGCAAGATTATGCATCACTCCCACAATTTACATATTCCAATAATACCAATAGAAATGTTGGGTTTTCCTCTGTGGTTTTGCTGTTGATAGCGGCAGCACTGCTTATTTTTGGGTTTGCGGTGCAAGGTAGGTCGGAGAAAAAAGGAATGTTGAGCCAATAAAATAATAATAACCGGATATTCGTGATAATGATCCATGTAGTATGATACAAACCAACAATCTTAAATTTAAATACGATAACGACAACACCATCTTCGAGTTCCCCGACATCACATTGAGCAAAAACCAAAATCTTTTGATCTTGGGAAAGTCTGGCATCGGGAAAACCACACTTTTACATCTTTTGGCGGGTCTGCTCTCTCCATCGGATGGAAGTATACACATAGATGATGTAGATATTCAAAAACTAACCAACAAACAGTTGGATAAATTTAGAGGTCAAAATATCGGCCTTGTTTTTCAAAACAACCATGCGGTACAATCTTTGAGCGTTATGGAAAACTTGGAGGCAAGACTGTTTTTTGCCAAAAAAACCATTTCCAAAACCGTGATCAAAGATTTGCTGGAGCATCTAGATATTGAAATGTGTAAAAACAAAAAAGTGAGGGAACTCAGTAAGGGACAGCTGCAGCGGTTGGGCATAGCCATGGCCATAGTGCACCGCCCACAACTTGTTTTGGCCGATGAGCCCACCTCTAGCCTAGACGATACAAATTGTAAAAAGGTGATGCGACTTTTAATTGAGCAAGCGGACGCCAACAATGCCAATTTGATTGTAATTACCCACGACCAGCGCATTAAACCATTGTTCAACAAAACCTTGGAACTATGAACATTTGGAAAATCAGTGTAAAAAACTTTAGGTACAAGCCTCTATATACTTTCTTGGGCATTTTGATCCTTTCCGTTAGTATTGCCCTACTTGTCGGAATCCAGCAGTTGGATACATCCTTCCGCAAACAAATGGAAAATAGTTTAGGGGATATAGATATGGTAGTTGGTGCAAAAGGCAGCCCATTGCAATTGGTTCTCGCCTCCGTGCTCCATATAGACAATCCTACAGGCAATATTCCTTATGAAGAAGCCAAGAAATTATTGAAAAACCCTATGATAGAAAAAGGCGTGCCCATTTCTTACGGCGATAATTATATGGGATACAGGATTGTAGGGACAACCCCAGAATTTACCGCTCTTTACAATGCAATACTAAAAGAAGGGAAAAACCCGGAAAAACCAATGGAAGTTGCCATTGGTGCAACAATTGCCGATGCTACCGGTCTGTGGATCGGCGATACATTTCAAAGCTCGCATGGCTTGGCAGAAACAGGCGGGCATGCCCACAACGACCTTTTAAAAGTGGTCGGAATTTACGAGCCCACCCACAAGGTTATGGACCGATTGATCATTACCGGACTACAGACTGTTTGGGATGTGCACGATCACGAATCAGAGCCAAGTTATTCAAAGGAAGGAGGGGTGGTAGAACAAGAGAAGCACCACCATGAAGAGGGAGAACACCATCATGATGAGGAAGGACATGAACACGAACATGAAGAAGAACATGAACATGAAGGGCACGAACAGGAAACGGAACACGGACATCAAGAGGAGCACGAAAAAGAAATCACTTCTATGTTGATTTCATTTCGGAATCCGATGGCACTTTTGACCACTCCCCGAACCATCAACGAAAACACGAACATGCAAGCGGCACTTCCAAAATTTGAACTGGAGCGACTCTATCAATTTACTGGTGTCGGTGTAAAAACCATTACCTGGATAGCCTATGCCATCCTCGTAATTTCCTGTATTACCATTTTTATAAGTCTGTACCGCATGGTCCGTGATCGCGCTTTTGATCTCGCACTTATGCGGAGCTACGGCGCCAATACTTTTCAGTTGATCAAAATGGTGGCCTACGAAGGATTGTTGATTTCCCTTATTGCTTTTGTTATTGGTGTACTTTTATCGCAAATAGGGATTTATTTCATATTTGAGATGATAACCGATCAATACAAACAAAAAATGCCGCTTGAGCTTGGATTCCAAGAATTGTTCAAAACCGCTGTATTGGTTTTGTTAATGGTTCTTTTTTCCATTCTACTTGCTATTAACCCTATCATTAAAATGAATATATCAAAAATATTGAGCCATGAGAAATAACATAATTATTGCCTTTTTTCTATTGTCCACAACGTTCTGTTTTTCACAAACCGAAATAAATTGGTGGGATTTGGCCCGTATCGATTATACAGAAAAGTTTTTTCCTGCTTATGATCAAAACTTTCTTTACCCGGAATTTAGCGACCACATGAAATCTCTCGAGGGCAAAAAAGTGGCCATTACAGGATACTTTTTGAACATTGACCCTAGTGGCAAATTGTTCATCTTGTCCAAAAACCCAATGGCTTCTTGTTTTTTCTGTGGAATGGGAGGGCCGGAAACAGCCATGGAGCTCGAGTTTAGGTCCAAGCCCAATTTTAATACCGACGATGTACTTTACGTAACCGGGACTCTAAAGTTGAACGCTGACGATGTTCAGCACTTTAACTACATCCTTACCGATGCCGTAGCTCAAAAAATGAATTAACCTATCACAACATAATAATCAAAAATGAACAGAAGAAAGTTTTTTAGAAACGGGGCCTTAACAGCCGTAGGCGCCTCGATTTTTACACCATTTGAAACGGTAAGGGCGTCGGACCTTGAGAGTGAATGGAAAAGAAAAAAAGCCAAGAACATCATCTTATTGGTGAGCGACGGGATGAGCACGGGTACCCTGAACATGGCCGACCTTTACCTCTCCAGAAAAACGGGAAAAGGCAGCAATTGGCTAAACCTGTACCGGGAAAATAAGGTGAACCGTGCACTAATGGACATGGCCTCGGCCAATTCCATGGTAACCGATTCCGCTGCTGCTAGCTCTTCTTGGGGAGGAGGTGCCAGAATAAACAACGGAGGAATAAACTACGGCGTAAATGGTGAGCAGCACCTTCCTATTTGGCAAAAATTTAAATCCGCAGGAAAAAAGACCGGATGCGTTACAACCGTGCCCATTACACATGCCACTCCCGCGGGCTTTTGCGTGAACGAAAAATCCAGAAACGACCAAGCATCCATAGCGGAAAAATACTTGGAGCATGGGTTTGATGTGTTAATGGGGGGAGGCAACGAATATTTTGATGCCGAAAAACGAAAGGACAAAAAAGATATGTACCGCGCCTTTGCAAACAAAGGGTATGTGGTGGCACGGTCCAGAGAAGAAATGATGTCCGCACCGGCCCATCAACAAATCCTTGGTGTGTTTTCGGACAATGGCCTGGCCTACACCAAGGATAGGGAAAGCAACAAAGAACTCATGGAAAATATTCCAAGTTTGGCGGAAATGACTCAAAAAGCCATAGAAAACCTGTCCGACAGTCCAAAAGGATTCACCCTACAAGTAGAAGCCGGAAAAGTGGATTGGGCAGCACATGCCAACGATATTGCCGGTCTGCTATATGATCAAGTCGCCTTTGATGAAGCCGTGCAGGTTGCCATGGATTTTGCTGAAAAAGATGGAGACACTTTGGTTATCATAACTACCGATCATGGCAATGCCAACCCAGGGCTCATTTATGGAAAAAATGCCAACGATAATTTTGATACCGTTCAAAACTACAAACATACCAATGAATGGATCTTGAACGGTATCGGCAAGGAAACATCCGTGAGCAACTTAAAGGAGCGAGTGGAATTTGCCAATGGATTTGCATTGACGGACGAAGAGGCGAAAACCTTGCTGAGCTATTATACCTCCTTAAAACCCAAGGACGGGTGGTACAATCCTAGGAACCTTCCGTTCAACGCGTTGGCGGAAATCCAGAAAAAGCACACCTCCGTAGGCTGGATAAGTATGCAACACTCCGCAGATTATGTGGAATTGGCCATGTACGGCCCCGGTAGCGAATTATTGAATCCCTTTATAAAAAATACGGACCTACATTTCCTAATGCTGGAAGCAGCAGAGGTGGAAAACAACTTCTAAGGATGTAGGGCAAAACCTGAAAAGAATAATTCTTGTTTGGAATACAACCGATGGGACTTTGACTTCCTTTGTCCTATCGGGGTATCCTGCAGGATTTCCCAGTAACTAGGTCGTTAAATATAAAGCCGAGTATTAGAAAAACAAAACCCCTCCAAATCAAAGACTTAGAGAGGTTTTCCGTGGTCCCACCTGAGCTATCTTTTTCATTTAGAATAATTTAGTTCATTTTAAACCACTATATTTGAAGTCATTAGACTTATAATGGGTTTGGTTTAATTTGTGCCATTAAGTTTTAATATGGTTTCTAACCCCAATTCCAACCCCAATTTAATAGACATTCAACCTCTTTAATAGAAATTTAAATTAATTCTGAATTTAAAGAGTTAAAGAATGTTACACATTTCTTTTAATCTTAGGCATGAAAATATCAATAAGAAAGGACTGGCTCCAGTTCGTTTGATTATTTCATACAACTCATTGATAATTCGTAAAATGGTCCCTTCGGTAAGGGTTTTACCGAAAGATTGGCAAAATGAAAGAATAAAAACTAATCTTAAAAATGAACCCTATAATTTCCACCTTGAGTATAATTTTATCTTGGATGAAATAGATGCTAAGGTAAAAGCTTTGTATCGGCAATCCCTTATTGCTGGAAAATCCCTGTCAAAAGATGATATAATCAATTGCCTGGACAATAAAACTTCTTCGAAAGTTGCAATGGATTTATTTAGCGCATTGGATGAATTTGTCTATACACATAGAGCGGTCCGTGCACATAGTACTATTAAGAAATATAATTCCTGTATTCAATTTATTAAAGATTTTGAAAATGCAACAGGATTTGGGTTAGGGTTTGAAAGCATTGATCAAGTGTTTTTAGAAACCTTCCGGGATTATGCTTTTCTGAAGCGCAATACCATGAATAATTATTACAGTAAACTAATTGCGTTTATAAAAACATTCATGAACTGGGCTTTGGATAGAGAGTATCATAACAATGTTGAATTCAGGAAGTTTAAAAGAACTGAAGATAATATCGAGGTTATTTTCTTAACCATAGATGAATTAATGACCCTTTATCATCATGACTTTGAGTCAAGGAGACTTTCTGCTGTGAGAGATATCTATTGTTTTGGTTGTTTTACAGGGCTAAGGTTTTCCGATTTAAGTACGCTCCAGAACTCAAATATATTTGAAGACCATATCCAATTGACCATTCAGAAATCAAAAAGAACGGATCACAGGATTCCGTTGAACAAAATGGCCAAAAAAATATTGAAAAAATATACGGGCACTGTGTATGAACCATTACCTCGAATCTCCGGTCAAAAGTTCAATCAATATATCAAGGAATGCTGCGAAGAAATTGGTATGGACCAACCTATAAATATAACCAGATATGTAGGTCAAAAGCGAATAGATAAAACGGCACCAAAATACTCTCTCATTACTAGCCATACTGCCAGAAAAACCTTTGTAACCAATAGTCTGATTTTGGGAATGAATGAAAGAGTTCTAAAAAATATTACAGGACACAAGGATGATGTCTCCTTTATGAAATATCTAAAAATAGCAGAAGATTTTAAACGCAATGAAATGAATAATACCTGGGACAAATTATAAACTAAAGCAATATCAAATAATTAATAATCATTAAAACTCGTCAAAAATGAAACATTCAAATGTTGTTCTTTATGCCTATTCCAAAGATGACTTGGAAAGATTAATTCAAGTAGTAATCGAGAAAGTTCGAAGGAATGAATTGATATCAGATATCGATGTAACTCCTGAGGATGATCGACTAACCCAAAATGAAGCTGCAGCCTTTTTAGGAGTTTCTGTCCAAAGCTTGATTAAATGGAAAAAGAATGGGACCGTCCCTTACTATCAAATCAATCGTTCCATTTTTTACTCCAAAAAAGAATTGTTGAATCTGGCCAGAAACAATCACAAGCTTGGAAGGGTTCCAAGAGATTAAATCAAATCCTAAAATCATGAACAAATCTAAAAAAGTGCTGCAGCCTATGCGGTTTGTAGATGCATACTACGATTTTAGCCCCATCCAAAAGGACTTTATAATGTTGGTACAACACCTTACATCCATACAAAAGGAAATCAAATCAGATTTTTCTATTAATCTTATACCCTATTTTGAAGCTAAAGGACAATGTTTGGACTCCATACGACTTAGTCATTACAAAGAAATAACAGACGATCTTATTAAATCCAAAGTAACCTTTAAATACCATAAAGGAGATACATTATATTCAGTATACAATTTATTCAGTAGATGTTCAGTAGAGTTTACTGAAAACAAAGACTTTGTTTTAAAGGTTTCAATTATTGATGATGTCCTGCCCCTTTTTTATATCAATAAGCTGGAGGAGGGACATTTTAAGGATAATAAATTGATAAAAGAACTCTTTCAACTTGGGTATCCTGAATATGATAAATACATATCCTATTACCCGAAAACTTATATTGAATTTAAGGAGAGTCAAACCAAAAAGTTGTTTGAAAAGTTGCTTCAATATCGAAGATTAAAAAAGTATACCTACGAATTTTCGAAAGATGAGCTCTATTTAATGCTTGGGTATGGATATCTACAGGACAAGAAGACTTTAAGCCATCAGGAACAAATTTTTCAAATTGTTGGACAAGAATTTGTCCAAACAGCATATAAAGGCACCAATGGATGGAAAAATTTAAGGGCACTGCTAAACAAATGGCTAAAGGAAATAGACAATAACGAGGGCATTGGAATTTCTATTACAAAATCCGGAAAGAACTATTTTACGACAAGAGGTAGACCAATAAGAAGTATTTTGATAAGAGTTGAATATGAAAATGAGTTGATTTCACTGACTGAAGAACAACAAAGAGCCTTCAAATATTTGAGTCCTTATGGGCTATCAGAAAAACAAAGGTTTAAAATCGTTTTGAACTTCGATTATAAAACCATTGTAAATCGAATCACAAGTAATTTAGTTGCCAAAAGAGATTCCTATAACAATAGATATTTTGGCGAACTCAAAAGAGCTGATCATCGGAAAATTGAAAATGTCCCAGGCTTTCTTTATGGTATTGTTTTTGAGTATGGGAAACAGAAATACTCTAATTAGATTTAATCAATGTATTTAAAAAACAACAATGTAATTGTTGGATTATTAAAGAATTACGTACGTAAAAATTTTACAAATGGGCACGAGAGTCTTAAAGTAATAGACCGGTATTTTTTTCAAATTGAATTAGATGTTTCCGGATTTGATGAAACTTTAATTCTTAAAGGGTTAGAAGAATTAAGCTCAAAGGCCATATGGTACAAGTTGGGTGAAAATGAAATTCTTTCCAGTGATATTACAAACCCCAGATACGATTCGGATATTGAAATGGTCCAATTTCATATACTTAAAGACAAATTCATTCGATTTAGAGATTTAACCCTAACAGAGGAGTAAAATAGTAATGATTAAATTTTAATGAATTAAGAAAGCCCTATTTAAAAAGTTCAGAATGGGATCCTATTCTTATTAAACGGATAACATTTGGAGATACGAACTGGACACATATAATCAAAAGGTCAGGTTTAAGGTGAAATTCCCAATTGTTCTTGTATTCACCCTTTAATTTATGGGGCTTCATTTCTTTTGGGATACCTTTGATACCCCTAGCTTCCAAAAGTTTTAATGTTGCCCCTATCAATTCATTGTTAGTTCCCTTACCCACCTTTTTTAGGTCCTTTTTAAATTTGGTGGTCATTTCCAATTCAAACATTATTAATCCTATTTCACGGAATCCATCAATGCATCAATATCAGTGATTTTTTCCAAATTGCTACCAGCCATTGCTTCCTCAATAGCTTTTTTCGTTTCTTCGTTAGGTACATTCCCAACATCTTTAAAAAGAAGGTTTTCAACATAATTGTTGAAGCTTCTGTTTTCAGCTTTAGCTTTTTCCATGGCCATATCAAATAGGTCCACATCAAGCCTCAACGGAACTTGCTTTTTAGTTTTAGTAGTCACTTTTTCACTGTTATGGTTGATACAAATATACAATAAATATCAATATGATATCATATTGATATACATTTGAATTAAATTGGGTTCTAGGGTGGGTTTTTGAGACAAGAACCTTGAAATAACCATGGGAACCAAAGGGCGGACACTTTGGCTTTGGCGTATGTTTTTGATTAAAAACTATGACAAAGGCGTCGCGAAAAAAAAAGGGAGTTAATACCCCCTTATCAATTTCAGGTAAGCCCTTTCTTTTTTTGAAAATTCTCGTTCCCCATCTCTAAAGAAAGCTTCAGGATTATCTTTAATAGTTTTATACTGATTTTCAAAGGTCTTAAATGAAGGACTGATAAAACGAAGGGTTGCTATTCTTACCTTGGTTAAAATTGGGTGTTTTGACGAGTTCATAATATTATTGTTAAGTGATTATTTGAAATACTTGATGATAAAAGGGAGAGTGGGGTTACTCTCCCTAAACAAAGAACAACGGAATTATTCTTCTTCATTAGATGGTTCTTCCGAACCATCCTCTCTAGCAGACAAGAAAACAATATCTCTAGCAACAACTTCCGTAATATATCTTTTCTCTCCGCTTTCTGTTTCGTACGACCTAGTTTTAAGCTTACCTTCCAAAGCAATATGCTTTCCTTTGGTTAGGTGCTTTTCCACAAACTGGGCAGTTTTACCCCAGGCAATAATATTATGCCATTCGGTGTCTGTTACTTTTTCACCTTGTGCGTTTTTGTAAGTTTCATTGGTTGCTAATGAGAACTTTACCAATTTGGTGTTTTCATTCTCAAATTGGATGTTTTCAGGGTTTCCACCTACATTTCCGATTAATTGAACTTTGTTTTTTAAATTACTCATAACTAGATAATTAAATGATTATTTGATATATTAAATATACACATTAATTTTAATATATACAATATTATATTGCATTTAATACATCTTTTAAATGTTAAAATCCTATCCTATCAAGATATCTTGAGCCCCATAGAGCGTTGTGCTTCCCATTGGGGGGAATCAATCACCCCGTCGATGCCATACCAATTGACTGGTGCATGGGGGCAAAAGGGTTTTGGAAGCTTGCGACCGTACCTTAAAATCGTGGTGGGTTCCCCTGGTAAGTGGGATGCCCGATTTTCAGGAAAACCATTGTAGGACACATAAAGCAGCAGGCTACATTTGCCGTCGATGGAAAGATGATTCCCCTATTGGAACAAGAAGCCAACACATTAACGTTGGAAAGGGTTGTAGTGATGGTCTTTGCCCTGTACGGCAAAGATGGGCCCTGAAAGGGTTCCGTTCACGGAACCATGACAGGATCACCCCTCAGGGCCGAACGTGACAATCCCTTGATTCCTCTTTTAGGTTTTGTTCAGCTTACGAAGTAAATGCATAGGCAAAAAACAAGGGTATAGAGTGCTTGCACGAAAATACGGTTGTGAGCGTTCCCGAGGGGGTTGTGGTGATAAAAGGCGAAAGGCTTCGAGGGTTGCCGGGTTTACGGCACACGAGGATTTCTGGAGGCGGTAAGAACACGCAACTTCCGCAGGGGAATGGATGATACTTGAAGTAATTGGCTTACCTCTAATTGGAACATATTACAGGGCGTCTAGCAAAGATGTTAGACAAGACCCAAGGGTTTTGGCGGTATTTTGTGATGACCGAAAAGGATAAGCATCATTTTAAAAAGTATAAGTTACCTATCGCTTTATTGAACTTTCAGTATAAAACAAGTTTACTATTTCTAAAGAGTTTACTTTTTCGGTGAACTTATTTGGTTTCCATTTGGACCCTTTATAACCCTAATATTAAAGTTCTATTTCTCAATAATAATTGACCACTATTCTCTCTTTTCAACGAAAACCCAATTTTTAACAACTAGAAAATTCCTACATTTATACAAGTTCAAATAAACAAAGGGAACTAAACCGAATAAAATATTACAAAACTTGGCATAGCTATCCGTATTGGATGTATATACCGAGTAAAGTTCCGTATATAAACAAGTTGTACACAATATAAACCACCAGAATGAATAGAAAAATAATCACCCTTTTACTTTTAGCAATATTCACAAATTTTGGATATTCTCAATCGGAAAAAATTAATATTAAAACAGACCATTTAACAGAGGCTAATTACCTAAAAATGGATGATTTTTATTTAACTCATTATCTATACATCGATTTGTTTTTAAGAGAAAATCTATTTCCAGAAGCAAGTCCCGAAGATGTTTCTTCTATTTTAGAAGCTCTTAAAAAATATGTTTCAGTAGAAAACAAATTAGACGTCGAAATTGAAAAACCTGGGAAAAGAAATTACTTGATTCGATTTGCCATTTTAAAGAAAGATGACGGAACTGAACTTTTGATTGCTTTCACAAATTGGACTGTAAAGAAAAAAGCTTTTGAAAAAGAAATCAAAATGGAAAATGATTCCTACACCAGATGGTATTTTCTTAATGGGAACAAAATGACTTACCGAAAAGATATGTCTGACCAAAACGATTACTCAACTATGAATAAATCTGACTTGGCTAATGCTTACTTATTCGATGAACTATCTGAAAACGATTCCGAGATAGAAAGCACAATAAATGAATACTTAAACCAAAGCGATATAAGTATTTCAGATAAAATTATGGCGAATTTAATTTTATTGAAATACCATATTTTTCAAAAAGAGAATGAAAATGTGACTAAACAAACTGAATACGTAACTGAATTATTTGAGAAAAATAAGTCGGAATCCAATTTAAGAGGTTTACAAGCAGCATTTAATGCGACAAAATTTCAAATAGAATTAAGTAAATAAATACTGTGTACAACAATGGCTATAAGTAATTGCTTGTTCTCGCATACTTCTGAAAATCCTCGCGGATTTTCAGTTTGGTGTGTACTTGCAAAATTTCGTGCTAAACCACACAACTACTCATAGCCGAGACCGTTGTACACAATATAAACCACCAGAATGAATAGAAAAATAATCACCCTTTTACTTTTAGCAATATTCACAAATTTTGGATATTCTCAATCGGAAAAAATTAATATTAAAACAGACCATTTAACAGAGGCTAATTACCTAAAAATGGATGATTTTTATTTAACTCATTATCTATACATCGATTTGTTTTTAAGAGAAAATCTATTTCCAGAAGCAAGTCCCGAAGATGTTTCTTCTATTTTAGAAGCTCTTAAAAAATATGTTTCAGTAGAAAACAAATTAGACGTCGAAATTGAAAAACCTGGGAAAAGAAATTACTTGATTCGATTTGCCATTTTAAAGAAAGATGACGGAACTGAACTTTTGATTGCTTTCACAAATTGGACTGTAAAGAAAAAAGCTTTTGAAAAAGAAATCAAAATGGAAAATGATTCCTACACCAGATGGTATTTTCTTAATGGGAACAAAATGACTTACCGAAAAGATATGTCTGACCAAAACGATTACTCAACTATGAATAAATCTGACTTGGCTAATGCTTACTTATTCGATGAACTATCTGAAAACGATTCCGAGATAGAAAGCACAATAAATGAATACTTAAACCAAAGCGATATAAGTATTTCAGATAAAATTATGGCGAATTTAATTTTATTGAAATACCATATTTTTCAAAAAGAGAATGAAAATGTGACTAAACAAACTGAATACGTAACTGAATTATTTGAGAAAAATAAGTCGGAATCCAATTTAAGAGGTTTACAAGCAGCATTTAATGCGACAAAATTTCAAATAGAATTAAGTAAATAAATACTGTGTACAACAATGGCTATAAGTAATTGCTTGTTCTCGCATACTTCTGAAAATCCTCGCGGATTTTCAGTTTGGTGTGTACTTGCAAAATTTCGTGCTAAACCACACAACTACTCATAGCCGAGACCGTTGCCCACAATTTGAAAAAAATCACTTTGAAAATATTATTCTTACTAACATTACTGAATACTGCCAATATATTTGCTCAGGAAACTATTGTATATAAAGGAATTTTAAAAAATACTTTTTTGATTGAAACTATTGAACTTTATCCTGACAGTACATTCAAATGGACGAATGAATATGATTTAAGCTGGAGTGAATACGGAATTTATAAAATAGCGGAAAATAAGTTAATTTTAGACCATTATATATTTTCAGTTTATCCTGAAACGATGAGTTTGAAAGACAGCATTTCCACTTTGAAAAAACCGACACAAACTCGAATTCTCGAAATGGAAAATAATCGGATTTATCCACTTACGAAAAAAGGTAAACGAATAACTAAAATGAAAAACTCTTATTTCAGAAGAAAATGGGGTTGGTTATTAGGAAATCGCTTTGAATATAAAATAATCAAAACGGAATGAAAAAACTGTGGGCAACAATGTATAACCGCAATTACGGCGGATTCGACTACGTCCGAATCCACTCGGAATTGCTAACGTCAGTGCCAAACCGAAAAATAACTAACTTAAAACCCGTAACTGACGGTTATACGTGACCGTTACCTGCAAGCTGAAAAAAGCACTGTAACATTTCTTAAAATAGGACAACTTTAATATGGACACTAATTCAAAAGAAATGAGATTAATAATATTTATTACAGTGTTATTACTATCAACAGTATCTTACGGACAGACATCCTTGAAAGAAATTGGACTTAAAGCAGGAAAATATAAAGTAGGCTTTAAACATTATACAGTTAACGATAGTACCAGAACTTATAGAATTCATAATGAGTTTAGCAACCAACTCATCAAAAGACCAATCCCTATAAGTATTTGGTATCCTGCCAAAATAAAGGATAATAATTCTGAGCAATTAGCAGTTTTAAACTATTTAGAGATTTTAAAAGAAGAGGAAGAATGGAAAAATTTACCAAATTACTTTCTGTTGGATTGGTTTCCGTATTTATGGAACACGCCAGAAAATAAAGCTCATCTTTCAGAAAAAGTTGATGCTTTTTCAAATACAACTTTTTTGGACGGAAAATTTCCAGTTGTAGTTTATGCACCAAGTTACCAAGCTTCGTCAATTGAAAATTTTGCGTTATTTGAATATTTAGCAAGTAACGGTTTCGTAATAATATCAAGTCCTTCAAGAGGAACAGATACACGGTGGTTAGAAGGCGGAACTACAAAAGATATGGAAACACAATCTAGAGATGTAGAATTCCTTCTAAAAGAAATTCACAACTACGATAATATCGATTCGGGAAAAGTGGCATTAATGGGATTCAGTTTTGGTGGATTGGCGAATGCTATAACGATTATGAAACACGAAGAAATAAGTGCCATTGTAAGTTTGGATGGAACAGAAAGATACAATTATGCTGTTTTGGAAAAGTCACCTTATTTTAATTTAGATAAGTTTTCCATTCCATATATCCATTTTGCTCAAAAAGAGATTCCGAAAGAAATTCTAACCTCAGACAAAATACCTGAAGATTTGAACTACAAATTTCAATTATACGATTCTTTGGAGTATAGCAACATTTACAGATATAGATTTCACGACCTAACGCATTCTTATTTTAGTTCTTTTGGTGTCTTATTTGCTAATAGAGATAAAAGACAAGATAAGAGTGATGAAAAAATTATGGCTTCTTACAATTTGCTTTGTCAACATACTTTGCAGTTCCTAAATGCAACACTTAATAATGACGAAAAGGCGATTGCTTTCATTGAAAATAAGCCTGTTTCAAACGGATTTTCCGAAAGTTTGATTTCCAAACAAAAGAAAAAAGCTATCGAAAAAGATTTTACATATCAAGATTTCAATGATTTAGTATTCAAACAAGACTATCAAGATTTAATCTCGTTATACAAAAGAACAATTGCTAAACATCCAAATCTTGAACTTCAAGAAGGAATGCTAAATATGTTAGGACTGCGATTGTCGTTTAATCCTAAAAAGAAAGAGCAAGGATATAATGTCCTTTTGTTAGCCTTACATATTTATCCAAAATCAGCAAATTTATACGACAGTTTAGCCGAAGCGTATTTTTACAATAAGGAATATCAAAAAGCCATTTTGAATTATAAAAAGTCTTTGGAATTAAATCCAAAAAATCAAAATTCAATTGACAGATTAGAACTACTAAAGGAATAAAGCCAGCAGGTAACAATGTGTATAGCTCATTGCGGCTGAATTCCTAATCGGAATTCATTGCAATTTGCTATCTTTCGGTTACGGCGGAAAATCAGCTATGATTTTCCGCAACGAGCCATACACCAAACCCTTGGGACGGATCTTGAAAGCCTCCGGCCTCAACCAAGTAGCTACATTGCTCCGCAATTCCCGCCCCTTGGGTATCTGTCCCTGATTTTCAACAAAAAAGGTTTTTAATCATTAATCAACTCGATGAAATTCCCGTTCGAGTCGGCAAATACTTACAGCCTTTTCGGATATCGGAGAATATCCCCTTACAAATTGAAAGTGGAAATCTTCTGTAACCCTCCCTTTTCTCGGACCATTGGTTAGACAACTTTTGTTTGTTCTTCCAAGCAAGCTTGCTTGGAAGAGAATTCCTTTTCATAGCGTTCCGGGGTTATCCCACCCAGGGCCTCGTGTGGCCGTTTCATGTTGTAATCCTTTATCCATTCCTCGGTCAATATGCGTACCTGTGAAATATCCTCGAACAGATGTGCATCAAGTACATCCTGTCTGTAGGTACGGTTGAACCGTTCAATGAACCCGTTCTGCATGGGCCTTCCCGGCTGTGTGTACTGGATATCTATCCCTTGGGCCCCGCACCATCTCGTGAAATCGAGCGCAAGGAACTCGGGCCCGTTGTCCACCCTGACCTTTTCGGGCCTACCGTGTTCCCCGATGGCCCTCTTCAATACCTGTACCACGCCCATGGCAGGGAAACTGAACTCGGCCTCAACGCCGATGGCCTTCCTGTTGAAGTCATCGATGATGTTGAAGGTCCTGAACCTTCTCCCGTGCACCAATGAATCGCTCATGAAGTCCATGGACCATGTCATGTTCGGACCATCGGGCAGCACCAAGGGCTCCTTGACCCGCTTGGGCACCCTCTTTTTGGTCTTTCTCCTCAAGTTCAGGCCCAGCATCAGGTATACCCGTCTGACCCGCTTCTTGTTCCATTTATGGCCTTCCAGTCTTATCCGCTGATAGTATTTGTCCTGTCCTTCCCTTGGCTTGGCCACGGAAAGCTCCAGCAACTTGTCGATCACCTCACTGTCATCTTTCACGGAGCGGTAATAGTACATCGATTTTGGGAACGTCAATGTCCTGCAGGCCCTGGTGATGCTTACCCTGTAATATTCCCCTAGGTAGGCCACCATGTTTTTCCTCTCACCGGAGCCTACCACTTTTTTGAGAGCACGTCCTTGAGCATCTTGTTGTCAAGGGCCATGTCCGCATACATCTGCTTGAGCTTGCGGTTCTCCTCCTCAAGTTCCTTCAGGCGCTTGAGCTCGAGGCTGTCCATCCCCGAATATCGTTTCTTCCAATTGTAAAATGTGGCCTTGTGGATGCCCATATCCCTACAGATCTGGTCCACTTTGACCCCTGATTCGTGCTGCTTGATGCAGGATACGATCTGGCTCTCGGTAAACTTGGTTCTCTTCATAATATCTGACTGTTAAAATTAAACTTTTTGTCTAATTCAGACCAGTCCGACTTTTAGGGAGGGTTACACTTCCGGTAAACTTACTTTTTTTCAAAGGGTTTTGGCGTGTGTTTTTGGACCAAAAACCATGACAAACGAAATAAAAAAAGTAGCCCGAGGGCTACCCTAAAAATTGATAGACGGTTATTAGTGAGGTAAGGAATACCGCCAAGGCACCTATCAGCCAGTAAATGACCGATATTTTGTTTCCCATCGTGTCCAATTTGTGCAGCACTTTTTCCATATCATTTTCGACTTTAAGGTCAATGATACCCAAGATAGCCATTTTCTGCTTTTTCGGCAAGTTGTCCACTTGTTCCGCTAATTCTGTTGTTTTCATAAGATTAGATTTTAAATTAAACAATCGTTTTGCGGAAGATTCGTGTTAGTGGAATTTCAGCTCATAAGGAAACGGAATAAATAAGAGAGCCGAAGGATCCTGGTTTATGCCGTAGTCTTATGATGGGAACATTGCACGGGCGTAATTTTGGAAAACGATTGATTGATTGATACGCGAGCACTGCGAACACCGCTTTAGAACCAAAGCCTTTAAAAAAGGCTCAATTGTGTCTTTGCGATTTCTTCCTGCCTCTTGTTTTCGAGATAGGATTTCCATTTTTTTGAACCGCTGAGCTCATCAAGGCCGGAAAGCACAAAATCGACAGGGGTCGTTCCATCGAGTTGCCCGGGTGTTATCCAAATGGAGCGATAGCCAGTTTCAGTAATGGGCAGGGGTTCTTCTGCGTGGACTTCCAAATGGCTCACCCCAACAGAGGCCCA
Organism: Flagellimonas alginilytica; assembly: GCF_042134605.1. Classification (GTDB taxonomy): domain Bacteria; phylum Bacteroidota; class Bacteroidia; order Flavobacteriales; family Flavobacteriaceae; genus Flagellimonas; species Flagellimonas alginolytica. The sequence goes on from NZ_CP169638.1 coordinate 1,464,741, forward strand.
ATAGTCCTTTGAGTATTTTACGATAATTGGAATATTGCACCAGGTACTTTGGAAGGTTTCGTATTTGTCTTTGTTTTGTTTGGTATCTGCCATGATCAAAAGATTAGGTTAATAATGTGTTTTCATCTATACTGGAACACTTATTAACCTGATAAATCATGGCCGTTAGGGATAAGCAAATGGTATGGGAACAATAACGGGAAATTCGGTGTACTTATGAGCGTGACCAGTTTTTAACTTTTCGTGATAGTGAAGCTGTTTACAGCTAAAACAAACATATTGTTTGGTGTCATTATCCAAAAAACCTTTCCAAACAATGGAGTTGGGTTTCAGTCCGGGGTCTGTATCGCAGTAGTCACATTTCAACACTTTTTAATTTGATGATTGAGATTTGGACATTTATAACTATTGATATTTCTCTTCGATAAACCTCATAAACTGTGCGTATTTCTTCTCTTTCTTAGGTAGATCCATTTGTTCGGCTAAAAGATTCAAGGCCTCCCTTACAATATCTCCTTGTGAGACTTTCTGTGGTTCCGTCAACTCCCTTACCTTTTGAATCTTTTCCAATAAGACTTTTGTAGAAACATCATGTCTAATGGTAATGTTCATTTGAGGTTTATCCTTTCCGGGGCGACCTGGTCTGCGATTACTCTTATCTTTAGTTGCTTTGGTTGAATTTTTTTTTCCTCTATTCTGCGGTAGCAAATCATCTAATGACATATCTAATTGTACTTTTTTATTTTAGTTGAGACTTCCTTTCCCAGTTTGGTATAATCAATAGCACCAGGGCTTTTTTGGTCATACTCAAAGATAGTCATTCGGTTATCCTTGTGCTGTGAGTTTTCAATAGCAGTGTTACGTCGAATCCTTGTATTAAACAATGCTCCCTCCCATTGGTTCTCTTTAAAGTCCTGTTCAATACTTTTACTGATTTTCAGTCTTTCATCATAATGGGTAACCAAAATTCCGAGTAAAGAGAGGTTCTCGTTTAAACTATCTCGAACACCACCTATAAACTCAATCATAATATTAACCCCGTCCATACTGAACTGTGAAGCTTGTACTGGGATAATAACATAGTCCGCAGCGGTCAAGGCATTGACGGTGACCAAATTCATATCCGGAGGACAGTCCAAAAAAATATAATCGTAGTTATCTCCGAGCTTTTTAATGGCCTTGTTCAAAATGGTTTCCCTGGAAAGTTCTCCTTGTATCAATAGATCAATCCCTGCAAAATCAATCGAACTAGGAATAAGATCAAGATTTTTCCTGACATTCAAAACATCAAACGATTTTTTTTGAAACAATTCATTGATGGTAGTCCTTGGTTGCTCCACTCCTATGTTCTTGGTCAGGTTGGCCTGTTTATCACAATCAATGATCAACACACTATGCTTCCTGGCAAAATACGCAGCAAGATTGAGACAGGTTGTTGTTTTAGCCACTCCCCCCTTTTGATTACTTATAGCTATGACTTTCATGTAATTTACTATTAAAATTAATTATTTACAATATAATATTGCTGTTACATAGGAATTTCACTTACAAACATGAATTTTTGTTTGGAATAAAAGAGGTTTACATCTTTCCCTATATGGCGCACACCTTTTATGTGAACCTCTTCCACATCTTGATAATCTGAATTCAATATTCCGATATGGAGGCAATCATCTTCCGGCACTAAAAGAACGAATAGGTCATTTTGATATTCAAGGCATCGAAGTCCTACATAGGCCATAACAGCAAAATTGAGTTTTGAATGACAAAACTGTTTTAGATTCTCACTCACCTGAAAGCCTAAGTTTCCGAAAGGATTAAAATGGATTTCTTCTTTTTTGATTTGAGATACATTTTTCATTTTTGACGAGTTTTAATGATTATTTGATTTTTTTATGATTTGAAAATGCTAGGATTTAAAGGAAATCATTATTCAAAGGACAGTTTTAGCTTTTTGTTTTCGTCCAACATGAGTTTTGCCTGGTAAGTTTTTCCCCCTTTGGATTTAAAGCCTTTAAGTTTCTTTGTTGTGCCCTTGACAATAAGCGCTTTAACAATGGTATCGTTCAGTCTTTTATTGAATGATGTAATCCAAATGGTAAAATCGCATTTAGGGTCTTGGTTCCAGTTGGAGCAGTAATACGATTTCTTTCCTTTTCGCACCTCCCCGGCTTGGCATTTTGGACACTTCCCCAGGGAAAGGTTTCTGGCCTTTTCCTCGGGTGTCTGTATATCGGCTATTTTTTTTGCCGATTCGACAACTTCAGGGAAAGTGGTTTTAACAAACTCCCGGATTTGACCTATAAAATCTTCATAGCGTATTTCGTTGCGCTCCAATTGTTTCAACTTGTATTCCCATTCTCCTGTAAGTTCAGGGGAACAAATGGACAGTTCCCTAATAGAATCAATTAAGGCAGTTCCTATTTGGGTAGGAATGAGTTTAGCACTCTTTCTTGTGATATACTCTCTTTTTATGAGGGTTTCAATAATGGACGCCCTTGTTGCAGGAGTACCCAATCCCCTTTCCTTTAGGCTCTCCCTTAGGCTCTTTTCTTTAACCAGTTTTCCAGCGGTTTCCATTATCCCCAGGAGGGAACTATCTGAAAACAAGGGTAGTGGTTTGGTCATACCCTCATGCACAGCAGTTTCAACAATAGTTCGTTTCTCTCCCATCTCAATTTCAGGCAAAGCAATTTCTTTTTGAGGTTCAAGGGAAAGTACCCTCCATCCTTTCTTGATCACTTGATTGGAACTTGCCGA